>CBHTVU010000034.1:0-22971 GCA_966096785.1 uncultured Gammaproteobacteria bacterium
AGCATGGTATGTGCGTGCTCACCGTAATTTTTGTAGCGCAAATGGTTGAAGATAATGTTGTCAGTCGCGGCGATTATCTGGCTCGCCATAGGTAGTTTGTCGCCAAAAATATGCGAAGGGTATCCAGTGCCATCAATTCGCTCGTGGTGATGGGCAATAGCAATACCGATTTCCCTCGGCAAATCTGGCACTAGATCCAAAAAACGTCTGGCAATAAGTGGGTGCGCTTGTAATGCTTTCCATTCATCTTGGGTGAACTCGCTGGTTTTTGAGCTTAATTCCGGGGGGAGATACAAAAAACCTACATCGTGAAAAAGTCCGGCGATAAAAACAGTTTGTAATTCGCGGCTATTGAGTTTTAGTTGAATGGCAATGGCTAAACCCGCCAGCGCGCTGAATAAACTTTGATAATAAATTTCAAGTGCACGCAGTGCGAGTACAGTAAGGTTCTGTTGCAACAAGGGATATTTTTCGTAAAACAGACACATTTGCCGTAAGCAGTGCTGATATTCATCGCGGGCGGTAACAGCTTTTAGGCCGGGGATATTTCCGGCGAATTTATTGAGGAAATCGTAAAGTTTTTTTGCATCCAGGCTGCTTGAAATGCCCACGCATTGTTCAAGCGGTTTCATTAATTTATGTTGAAGTAAAACGGCGGCCCGTTTCTCACTGAGATCAGAACCAGCCGCAAGCAACAAAATACCCTGCTCATTATAAATGGCCTGATTGGTTATGACGCTATTGGTTTTGTTCACCTCAATGAGGTTTTTACAATAATTATTGGTTTCGTTATTCATTATCCGTCGCTGATTCTAAAGATCATGTCTGGTCCATAAATTAGAATTCTCCAATCAGCGTGGCGTTCAGGATTGCATTTTGGCGTGAGACCAGGCTAATTAATTAAGCGTAGCTCAAGAATTTCAGAAGGGAATATTAATTGGTTTTTTGATAAGTAAATCCAATGTGAATTTACTTACCAAAGGTGGCGTGGGAATAAATACGTTTGAAAGGTGCTTGCGCCCAATATAGGCGCATAAAACGTCATAAAATACTTGAAAGCTTAGAAAAACCCACTTTTAATTCCATTTAACTCAACTTCAAAAATGACCGCTGCATAAGGTGGAATTCCTTCATTGCCTTTTTCTCCGTAAGCATAAAGGGAGGGAATATAAATAATGACTTTTGAACCATCGGGCACCTGCGTCATAGCTTGACTGAAGCCAGGGATCATATCGCTCAATTTAAAATTATCTGATTCACCGCGTTTGTAGCTGCTGTCAAACTCGGTGCCATCCAATAAGGTGCCTTTATATTTAACGGTCACAGTATCTTTAGCTTTAGGTAATTTGCCTGTCCCTTTGTTGAGGATTTTGTATTGCACACCTGAGCTTAGAGCGACCACGTCGTGCTTGATAATATTTTCGGCAAAGAATGCTTTTTCTTCTGCTATGTAAAACTGTTTGCGATTCTCTGCCCAGTCATTATCTTGAACTTTAATTTTTTCCTGGATCGCTGCCAGCAATTGCTTTTCCTCTTTGGCAGAGATTTTAGGTGGTGTGTTAATAGCTTGGGCATCTGCCAAACCTATGGCCATACTTGCGGGCATAACTGGTATACCATTTTTTCCAAAGCTTTTAGCAATTGCACGAGCGGTCAAATAGCTGAATTGTTCCTGCGCTGTGCGCAAGCCTTCGGGTGCATCCTCAGCTTCGTTGGTTTGAGGTGTATTCGCCAGGGGAGACGCATTTTTTTGTAAGCCATTTAGGAGTTCTGTGTAACGCTCTTCCGGAATTCTCGGCGCTATTCCATCCCGAACATCATAGGCTCCTAACAGAAATGGCTTTTCATCAATACGGATTTTCATCGCAAATATCTTTTTCGTGATGTTGCGCGCTTGAAAGTAGTTTGCGGTTTGCTCAAGGCTATTAAGCTCTATTCCTTTGTAGGGAATATCCAGCTTACTGCTGCAAGCACTGAGGGTGAGAATGATTGAAAGCAGAGTAATTTTTAATAGATTTTGCATGGTTAGGGATTATTCCTGCAGATGAATGCTGAGGGTGTCATCATAAACTATAAAGCTGTCGGGCAGCTTAATGGCTGCTTGTTTCGTTTGAAAACACCTTTCTCTGACAAGATGGCAATTTAGATGGAAAATTTAAACGACTGCGACAATAAATAAAATTTAGAAAATTCTCAACTTCTGCTCATTTTTTGGCCCATTCCGGCCAATTAACTGCAAAATCAATAGCTCTATCTATACTCAATAAACATGAAACCTAGAATTTAAGTGTTGTCGTAATTGGTGTCGTTAAAAATATTTTGGAGTGGTTATGAGTCATCTTTGGTTTTTTTCCGAAACAGACCAAATTTTAGTTGTACCTGGAAGTGAGTCCGCTGTTGGCGAACATGGTATGCCAGCAGAAGCTATGCTCAATTTTGCAGTTGAGATTAAAAATGCTGATGAATTTCACAAGCTTTGTGTAGATGTAGAGCGAATTATTTTGATCTCAAGCGGTAAGGAATTTTCTGAGAACTTTATTAGTAGAATTCCAACGAATGTGCCTAGGCTTGCCTTAATTAAATGTGGAACGCCCTGTGCCGCACGTGAGCAGCTCGATAGACTGGAGCTGGACGCATATATATTAACGACCTTCATGGACGGCTCGGTTGATTTGGCATTAAATAAGTTCGCTGAGGAGAAGCGAGCTATAGCTGCTATTCAGGAAGAATTAAAAAATTATTCCAGTATTGCATTTACTGCTATGTCGTCGGCTTCTGAGATGGGGGTAGTGGCGTTCTACGCGCAATCCGTGCAAAACATTTCCGATATGAGTCGCTTGGCGCAGCAAACATTACGCTGCCTGAAAGACTTATCAGTGCAAGGTTATATCCAATTTTCATTTGAGGACCGGACGTATATTTACCCGGAGAATATATCTAAAGGTTATCTTAATTTATTAAAAGAAACCCGGTCGTCTGGTTGCCGCATTTTATCGCAAGGACGATTTTTCGTATTTAATTTTGAAAATGCGCAATTTTTAATTACAGATGCGCCAGTCGATGACCCCGATAAGTATGGTCGTCTGCGCGATGTAATCGCACATATTGTTTCCATTGCAGAAGCACGCGCTAAAACAATAAAAGCCAACGAAATGTTGAAGTCGCAACAGGAAAATACGCGTACGGTGATTATGTTGCTTGAGATGGCCTCGCAAGATAATCGTACATCTGTTAAAACCATTATGACCGAGTTGTCATTATCCTTACGTGAAATCGCGACAGGTCTGGATCTAAATCTGGAGCAGGAAACTGCCATGCTCGCATTGTCCGAGCGTGCGCTAACGTCGCTTGAATCATTATATGAAACAACTGACGCTATAGAATCGCATTTCAGAAGTTTGTTACTGCAATTGGATCAAGCAGCGAAATTGTTGCAATCCAGTGAAGTCGAGCACAAGGTTGAAACCGAAGCGAGTGTTGAATTGTTTTAATTGTCTTATATTCGTACAATGGCGCGGCAAGATAAAACATTCAATAAACATTGCTAAAGGTCCAACGTCATGTACAAAATAAATTCTCTCTATAAAAAACTGCATTTAATGCGGCGTTCTCTACTCTGTTTGGGTTTTGCTACCACAGTTGCAACTGTCGCCCAGTCAGCATCTGCCTCCTGTACCTACCAAATCGACAACGAATGGTCGAACGGTTTTGTTGCAAGTATTATTATAAAAAATGATACAAATGCAGCTGTAAATGGTTGGAGCGTGAATTGGCAATATTCAGCTAACCGCATCACCGGCGCATGGAATGCAAATTTGTCAGGGACTAATCCCTACACGGCTACCAATGTTTCATGGAACGGAAATCTCGCTGCAGGCCAATCGATTTCGTTTGGTTTCCAAGGTAACAAAAATGGCAGCACTGCCGAGCGTCCAACCATCAATGGAACTCTATGTGGAGCAGCCACATCGTCAGTGAGCAGCGTGCCACGTTCATCAAGTTCTAGCTCGATATTATCGGTAGCATCTTCAGTGCGTTCGAGTTCGTCGTCAGTTGTTTCATCAGTAGTATCTTCTATACGTAGCTCATCTTCAGTTGCGGTAAGTTCATCATCTGTACCGCGCTCCTCTTCATCAGTTGCATCCAGTGTTGCAGCTAATGCTTGTCCTAGTCAGGTTGAAAATGCCTACCAAATGTATGCAGCAAAAATTCCTGCAACTATTCAGGCAGAAGATTTTGATCCGGCTGGCTACTCTGATAGCAGCAGCACCAACGAAGGCGGTGCATATCGTACTGATACGGGCGTTGATATCAAATCAATTTCTGCCGGTAACGCGGTAGGCTGGATGACTGCGGGTGAGTGGATGGAATACACGATCTTCGTAGAAACTGAAAACGATTACGATGTCACCATTCGCTCTGGCGCTGTTGGTACTGGTCGCACGTTCAAAATTTCACAATGCGATACCACGCTTATTAATGCCTTCCAGGTTCCAAACGTTAGCACATGGGGCGAGTTCAAAACTCTATCTGCAGGTAAAGTGCATTTGAAACCGGGTTATCAAAAAATTCGTGTGACTGTTGGTACAACAGATTATGCGGATCTGGATTGGATTCATATTGGACCTTACTCAGGAACTATCGATGAAGAGAATCCATCAACAGGCGGAACGGGCAGTGAAGGTTGCGGCAAGTCTAGAGGTCTTCAAAATGGGCGCATAAATCTTACTGTTAACGGTGTAAATCGTTCTTACATTTTGCGTGTGCCAGACAGTTATAACAATGCAAACCCCTACCGACTTGTGGTTGGCTATCACTGGTTGAGCGGTAACGCTAATCAGGTGGCAAGTGGCGGCAATGGTGGCTCGACCGAGAAGCCTTTTTACGGTCTATGGGACCTTGCTCAAAACAGCACTATTTTTGTAGCGCCAGAAGGTATTGATGCGGGATGGGCAAACACTAATGGTCGCGATCTGGCTTTCACCGATGCATTTCTGAGTCAGGTTCAATCCAATTTGTGTATCGACAAGAGTCGAATTTTTGCCACTGGCTTTAGTTACGGTGCATCTATGTCCTACGCCGTGGCCTGTGCTCGCTCCAATGTATTCCGCGCAGTTGCACTTTACTCGGGTGCGCAGTTGAGCGGTTGTGACGGTGGAACCTCACCTGTTCCGTACTTTGGCGCGCACGGTATTAGCGACAGCGTTCTGAATATTAGCCAAGGTCGTTCAGTGCGTGATCGTTGGGTTAAAAATAACGGCTGTACAGCGCAAAGCCCACTTGAACCGAGTCGCGGTAGCGGTACGCACATTTGCACGTCTTATCAAGGCTGCAAAACGGGATATCCGGTTCGCTGGTGCGCATTTGACGGTGACCACAATCCAACCCAGAAAGATTCTGGTCAATCGAACAGTTGGGTACCAGGTGAAGCCTGGCAGTTTATTAGCCAGTTCTAACAAACTCTTATAATATCGTTCTCGATTTCGCCCGGCTTTATGCCGGGCTTTTCATTTCTTTGCAGACACTACATATTTTCGCAGCGCTTATTCGCCAATATCAGTTTCACTCACGCCATTTAAATCCATCAACACTGTGATTTGTTTTTGCATGCGATGAACTTGTTGCTCAAGAGTTTCGATTTTTTGCTCTAGCGATTGTATTTTTCCATCGTCAAGTTGCGTGGATTGTTTTGCAGAACTGACCATGGCAGCTATGGCATCGAGATCAGGTTTGCCGCACAGCAAATGCATATACCGATCTTCACGTTGACCCGCAGCACGCGGAATGCGAACGAAGTAGGGCGTAGTTTTTGCGCATAAATATTCCAGCTTTTCTTCGACCGCTTTTATATTTTCAAATTCAAACATGCGTTGTGTTCGAGTAAGTAGTTCTGCCAGAGTTTGTGGTCCGCGAAGTAACATCACATTCAGAATTGCCTGAGTGGCTTTATCAAAACCCAGTAATCGTGTCAGCCGCTGATCGTAGCGTGCGGCGCGAGCACTGTAATCCACACGAATTAAATCTTTGTCCTGCAATTGGCTTGCGCAGCGTTGTAATTCCCCAGTGTCGTAATTGGTAACGGGCTCGCGACTGGTTTTTTGATTGCAGGCCAATACCAGGCTGTTGAGAGTGATTGGATAGGTGTCCGGTGTCGTTAATTGTTTTTCCATGAGCGAACCTAATACGCGCGCTTCTATGGCCGTTAACATGGGTTCGCTGTTTTGAGTGTCATCTTCGTTGTGTAATTCCATAGATTTCTCGATCAATCAATTATTAAATGTTTGTGAATTGTTCAAATGCATCTATTACAATTTCTTCATCGGCTTCGGAAAGCTCTGCTAAATCCATAATGCTGGGCTCATCGACACCTAAAATATTTTCTATTTCCTCCAAATCCAGGTTTGCTGATGATGCGGTTTTAACGTAATCCTGTATAGCAACCTGCAATCTATGCGAATCGCTGTCAGCTGATTTCAGCGCATTGACGGTAGTATCTGTGAGCCACTGAATAAATTCTGCGTGCTTTTCTGGAGATTGATCATGACCAGCTTTATATTCCACTTGGAACTCCTGCAAACTTAGAGATTGAAATAGTATATTTTGTTTTATTGCTTGCTGATCATTAGTGTCTAGGTCAGCATTTGTTCCAGCTTAGATGCAGATTATCAAAGTGGTCCCAAAGCTATTGGACTTGAATTATTTTTTAGATAAAAATTCCACTTCTTTTAACGTACTGACCGAAACGTCCAGCTTTGCTGAATTACCGCATTCGCTTATAAGATACCCATCGGGATTATAGCCGACAAAAAGTAAATACTTTTTCCCATTTTCTAATTCAAAGTTCTTATCTTGGGAGTTGCCTGCTATAAATATTTCGCTTTTAAACTCCACATTTTGATAGCGACTTTTTAAAATTTTATTAACTTCCACACTAAAATAAGTAACGGAATAATTTTTTGAATATTCTTCAATGCGTTGGTTTGTAATGGTAGCAATCATAACTAAATTACTGCGATTAAATTCTTTTTTAATCGACACTTTAGGTTTTTTACTGTAATCACATGATGCCTTAGCTTCAAACGTCACAAGCAAACAAACCAATAATATAAAAATTTTCATGATTTACTCATTTAGGATGACAAAGTTATGTCAGCAAACGCATAAAGTTGAGTGGCGCTGTTGTCTCAAAGCTAAGCTCTTTACCTGAGTGCGGTTTGGTAATTTTTAATCGCAATGCGTGAAGTCCCATGCGTTCTCCCGCTTTACCATAGCGTTCATCTCCCACTACCGGGTAGCCGAGCCAGGCGAGATGCGCGCGAATCTGGTGTTGTCTACCTGTATCAATTTGCACTTCGAGTAATGCTCGATGACCAGTTGTTTTTAAAGTTTTGAAATGGGTAATAGCGGGTTTTGCATCAGGGTGCTCGCCAACATGCACGTGGTATAAAACTTCATCAAGTCGTAAAGGCTGATCTATGGTGCCCTGTGGTGGGTTTGGAACTCCCTCAACTATGGCAAGGTAGGTTTTTTCTGCCGTATTCCATTTTTCCATGACTGCCTCGCGCATCTCACGCGAGGTTGCAAATAAAAGTACACCGGATGTGTTCCGGTCAATTCGATGCACCGGCCATAATTTAATTTCTTGTGAGCGGCGCGACAGCTGTTTACGAAGCATCGCCAGCGCGTGCTCCTGGGTTTCTTTGGCATTACCCACTGAAAGCAAGCCAGCGGGTTTGTTAATTGCGATGAGATCGCGATCCGAGTATAAAATTTCTAGCTGGGATGGTGTTGCAGAAAGAGATTTATTGGCGGCGCCAATTTCAACTATGTCATCGGGTTTTAATGAATAATTATGTTGGGTGATGGTAGTTCCATTGACACTGACACATCCTGTTTGCAGCCGTTGTTTGATTTTATTGCGAGCCCAATTATGTAGATGTGTTTGTAAAAACGTTAATAGGCCGGTGAACTCTTTTACATAAAATTTATCTGACATCAGGCACGGCCTATAATTGTAAAAACACTGGGTATTCAATAAGCAAGTTTATTGGTGCAGTCTACAGGGCTAATTAACGTTCCACACTGCAAGTAGCTGCTACTATATACAAAACCCACTGCGGAAATATATAGCGCTGGTGGCGCTTAAGCTACAATTATTAATGCCCAAATAATATATAAATGATGTGGTCATTAGATGTTAAGTTTGCGTTTCAACCAATACTTAATAAATACAAGCCAATGGGGATAAATCTATGTCACTAATAAATAATAATGGTCTTACTGCTGAATCCATTATGAGTCGCACATTATTAAGTGCTTATGAAGGATGGACTATTCACCGTCTGGCAGAATTTTTTATCAAACACAATATTTCCGGCGCACCTGTTATTGCTTCAGATCATGAATTGGTTGGGGTTGTCACCATATCGGAAATATTTAAGTTCAGTAATATGGATGAAACAAATAGGCGCGAGGCGTTGCGTAATTATTACCGGGAAGCCTGTGAAATTGATTTGGACGAAACAAGTTTGCGTGAGTGGAGTGGTCACGCTGAGCGAAATTGCACCGTTCATCAAATTATGCGCAAAGAGATTATCGTTGTGGAGAAAGACTTTTCGATTGATCAGGTGGCTTCAGTTATGGTGAAAAACGACGTACACCGTGTTGTTGTGACTCACAATAAAATTGCCTTGGGCGTTATCACCAGCATGGATATTTTGCGTACATTACAACCGGAATCAAATCCGCTACAACTCGTTGCAACTGCCTAAATCTATAAAGCCAAGCATGTGAATAATATCCGCTTATGAATGAATCTCCACATCCTAAGGGGATTCATTTAGGCTAATGGTCGAATAACAATTGCCGTATCATTTACCCCCATCCGTTAAGCAAGTAATATTGTAGGCCTCAATATCTAAGTCTTCCAATAATAGGATTCACTATGTTGCGCCAGCTCTCGCATGTTTTTTCCGCACTCACCTTTATCCTGGCAGTTGGCATTTCGCTGCCGGCGTTTGCGTTGTCTTTAAGCGACTTAAGTAATCAAGACGCTAACGCCGGCTTGAAGGCTGCATTAGAGAAGGGTTCATCAGCCGCAGTTACCAAGCTGGGTGTTGAAAATGGTTTTTTAAATAATGACAAAGTGAAAATAAGGCTTCCTGAAAAATTGGATAAAGCGCGGGCGCTGTTAAAGATGACAGGGCAGTCAAAGAAATTTGATGATCTTGAAGTGGCAATGAATCGCGCTGCCGAATCTGCTGTCCCCTACGCCAAACCTTTGTTAGTTAACGCTATTAAATCCATGACGGTAACCGATGCAAAGAATATTTTGTCTGGTGGCGAAACATCGGTGACGGATTTTTTCCGCCAAAAAACCTCGGATGAGCTTGCAATAAAATTTTTGCCTTTGGTAAAAAACGTCACAGATAAAACCAAACTCGCAAAAAACTATAATTCAGTTATGGCCCAAGCCCAAAAATACGGTGTGGCAGGTGAGCAAGAAGCTACTGTCGAGGCTTATGTCACCAAGCGCGCGACGGATGGCTTGTATTTGATGATTGCAGAGGAGGAAAAAGCTATTCGTCAAGATCCTCTGGGGGCGGGAAGTAAAATTATCGGCAAAGTATTCGGAGCTCTAACCACGAAATAATTTTTCAGAAATTGCCTAGGCTGAATATTTTTTTTGACATTTTTCACAGAAAAAACTTCTCCTGTGGTTTTTGCCCAAATAAGCTCTTTTAAAGGGAATTTTGCAGCGAGGGCATGTGCTTTTATTATGTGCAAGCCAATGTTTTTTTAATACAAACGTCTTCTTCCATTCAAGGAATTCGAAACTGTACTTACGCGCTTCTTCAATAAGTGCACTTAGTTTAGCTGATGGGAGCGAGCCAACTTGTGAAAGCGGATGTACGCGAATACGAAACAGGACTTCATTTTTTATAATATTACCCACGCCGGCAAAAATATCCTGATTTAATAACAAGTCACAGACCAAGGATTCTGGCAAAGCTTTCAGTTTCGCTCGCGCCGCTATCGGGTCCCAAGTGTCTGACATTACGTCAGCGCTCCAGTCGTATAAATTATCTAGATCACCTTCAAGATATTTTACGGAGCATGCATAAAAATTAATTTCTTCCTTGTTGGAAAATTGCAAACTTAAGCGAGGTGCCAGTTCCTTGCGCGAATTGATGAGATAACTTCCAAACATCAGCAGATGAATTCGTACTGAAAACCCGGACAATTCGATGAGAAATTGTTTTCCAAAAGTTCTTAACGATTTTATCTTTTGGCCAACAAGGCGTGAAAGATCAAGTTTGCTATTGCCTTGGGCGCGTAAAATTTTTCGACCGCTAAAATCCGCCGCCAATTCTTTCAAAATAACAATCGAAGGACCTTCCGGCATAATGTGCTCCGTCAGTTATACATCGGGAAATTCGGTCTAAGTCTTGATAAGGATTGATGTTATTTCGATATGAAGTGTATATCGGTGTGCTGGCAAACGCAGAGGGGAGGTGCGGACTATTCAATCAGGCCTGCGAGCCCGAGGTAGAATCTATTTGCGATACCCAAGTATTCGCGCAGGCAATAATAAAATCGCCCGCAGAGTTGCAAACACGGCTTCGAAGGTGATCCCGATAAGTCTAAAAGGTAGGGAGAGGAGCCATATAATCGGCCACAGGACTAACGCCAGGATCGCCAATGGCCAGCAAACGACAAATAGCAGTAACCAGATAATAAAAGTGAGCATTGGGTCCTCAGTAGATCGGCTGAATTAAACATTTATATCTTAACAATCTCTTAGATGGTTTTTTTTGAGAATCAGATTCAGCAGGCGAAATATTTTTCAAGGGTTTGTAAATACCCAAATAAAAACGGGCAAATTAATTACAATTTGCCCGTTTTTATTTTTCAAACTCGTTTAGTACGAGTGATTTTATCC
The DNA here is from genome assembly GCA_966096785.1 of uncultured Gammaproteobacteria bacterium. Taxonomy (GTDB): domain Bacteria; phylum Pseudomonadota; class Gammaproteobacteria; order Pseudomonadales; family Cellvibrionaceae; genus Cellvibrio. The sequence continues at coordinate 10,943 of CBHTVU010000034.1, forward strand.
TTTAATCCGTAAAGCTCGAGAAGTCACTTAATAATCCTGCATCGTCAAATGCGGCAATCTCGAATATATAAGAACCCTCTAGCCAGCTAAAATTGTAAGTTGTAGTCCAGGGATCATTGATGGTGATGTAGGTATATTTTGAATCTTCTACGGATTTATAACGGAGTCTGTAACCGCCAAGTTCGGTGATATCCAGGGATGATTTGTCTTCGCGCAACTTTGGAGCTATCCAGGTTAAACCCACTGGGCCGGAAATTTGAGTGTATCCGTTAGCGGCTTGAGCGCTTGATGAGCTGCTACTGGCTTTAGACGATACAGATGAAGAAGATAAGCTGCTGGATGAAACTTTGCTCGATGACGCCAGGCTGGACGAGGACACAGCGACTGATGAAGCTTTGCTGGATGATACTGCGGCAGGCGCACTGGAAGCTGCTTTACTCGAGCTTAGGGATGATTTCACGACCGAAGAGGCTGCAAGTGAAGACGCTGCAAGGCTACTGCTAGCAACAGACGCAACGGAAGAGCTAGAGCTTGCTACTTTGCTGGAGCTAGACGATGAGCTACTACTACTGCGAGATACGCTGGTAATGCGAATCCAGTTCAGGGTAAAACCGCCGTTACCAGCTCTTACACCAAAATAGTGTGGGCCAGCTTTCAGGATTGCGGTACGTTGAACAGTAGTCCACTCCTGAACTCCACCAGTTTTGGGAACGTTAACGCGGTTAATTTTGTTAACTGATCCGCTCAGACCGATATTGTTAAACGTAAAAGAGCTTCCTTCATAAGGGCTTGAAACTCTGTAGCTTATTAAATATTCACCTGTCACCGGGATAACGACCTTGTGGTTAAGGTAGTTCATCCAATCACCGGTATTAATATAGGCAGTGTACAAGCCACCGTTAACATCTGTTGATGTTTCATTTTTCACGCCGCTTCCCGAGGAGAAGTCTTCTGCCTGGATTGTAACTGGAATCGTATATAGGTCAGCTTGTGCTTCAGCGTGACTGGCACCTAACAGGGGAGCACATAGAGCGAGCGCCATAGTCAGTTTGCGTAGAATTGTGTAATTAGGAATGCTTGCTCTCACTGCTACCACATTTGAAAGGTTGGATTTTAATTTGGTTGACATAGAAGCTCCGTAATGCTGCTTAAGGCATGATCTGCACAAAATTTAATCGCCTGATAAACAGCTGGTTGGGACACGCCCTTAAGTTAACCAGCGCACCATACCTAGCTTCAGTTTTCGAGCAACCCCATAGATTCCAAAAATATGAACTGGCGCATGATTTTGTTAATTTTTTTTTCGATTAAACAATTTTCGCGCCAAATTGACGCAGATATAAGGGTCGTGCGCGCCTTTTGATTTGCATCTGTTTTGTTCAAAAATGGTGCGGCTAAATTTTTGAATTCTTGGATAAATTTATTTCTGACGACATGAAGAAAAATAAAATTCTTACAGTTTTATGGATTTCGAGAGTTTGTAACAAAGTTCTTTTACGCTGGTTTGAGATGGGTAGCCGAAAAATAAAATTTATCTAGTATTTTTCCGGCAATTTTTTGTTTAGTGATGTAGTTCGCTTTTTAACCTACTGAGAAATTTGAGATGGTAAATTGAACTTTCCGGCTCACCTCAACTCTTTAAAGCACTCTTTGGCATTTAATATCTGTAAAAAATGACTTTGGCCCTTATGAGTTTTCTTGCTCACCACTGGTTTTAACTAAACCGAGCAATTATTCAAACGACTTTATATGTGAAAATTTTTGTAGCTTATAAAGCATTGTGGGGTATTCAACGTTTATTTTTTATGACGATCGGGTGTTCATTCATTTAATAATTATGAGTTTGATAATTCGTGATTTATTAAATAGCGGCTCTAATAAGTAGTGAAGTAAATACCTAAAAATAATTTACAAGTTTTCAAACAGCCAAAAATCAACTTCGTTTTTTATAAAGTTTTCTCGAGATAAGTCTTTTGCTTATAAATCTCAATATTTGAAATATCAATGTGAGGGATTTTCGAGCTGATTGTCAGAACTTGTTCGGTAACGAACGGAATTTATGGGATGAACCAATAACACTTCAGTCTCTCCTTTTAGAGTGAGGTTCGTAGATGGTTTGGTCTATCTCAATCTTATGCATAAGTTTAATCCTATTCTATATTTTGTGGGGTAAAAGGCTTGGTGTATGGGCCGGTGGAAATTCCCGGCCGGAAAATTTAAATCAGGTTCAGGATTTATTTTTTCGCACGGTCTTTACCCTTCTGGGTTATGTCGCTAAACGCGATGGTCCTGTGAACCAAAAAGAAATCAAGCGCACTGAAGTCTATATGGAAAAAATGGCGCTTAATGCTGAGCAAAAACGTGAGGCTATACGTCTGTTTAAATTGGGCTCTGCTACGGATTTTGATGCAGACGCTACAATCAAGAAGTTTTACGGTCTGGCGAAAAAAAGTCCCAATCTGTTACAAATATTGTTGGTTTATCTTATTAGCCTTGCGCGAGTGGACGGATTGTTAGGGGGAAGTGAAACCGATGCTGTAAAGAAGGTGGCATACGGGCTCGGTTACTCCTCCATTACATTCAAACATTTATTGCAGATGGTCTCATCGCAATACAATTTTACTGAGGGAATGAAGAAAAAAAATCAGTCTGCGCAACAGCACGATACCTGTAAGCCGGGCAGCACCCCAGGAAACACATCGCGAGCAAAAACATCAGACGGCAACCAACGCGCAGGCAACTCGTCGTCGAGTGCTGGATCTAAGACGAACGATGGCAAATTCGATATGGCAGACGGCGAAAGCTGTGCGGAAAAAACTGAAGATTTTAATACGCGCGATGATCAATTGGGTGAGGCATATAGGGTGCTCGGAGTCTCTAAAGATGTGAGTGATGCTGAATTAAAAAAAGCATATCGGAGTCTTGTGGGTCAATATCATCCTGACAAACTTATGGGCCTTGGGTTGCCGTCTTATATGATTCAATCATCGACTGAATGTTTTCAAGCCATTCAAGCGGCGTATGAATATATTCTAGAAGCCAGAGCGAAGTGATTTAATGTGCCTGCAGGTTTAATTTGGCGCTCCGTTAAATTGGGCGATGCAAGTTTAAGCGTTATGTGTGTCTATTTTTCTTTCATCTTGTACAAAATTGTGGTTATTTTCAGGATATTAATGTGAAGGAGTGCTTATTAAGTGCTTGATGCTGTTAGAATTCGCATAATTAATGTCTTCTCACATTATGTCTGATGATAAATAACCAAGATGCTTAACAAAAACACTTTCCAAGCAATTATGTTTGCCGATGTATCCGGCAGCTCCGCGCTTTATAAACAATTGGGAAATCAGGAAGCAAAAGCAATCGTTGATGATGTGGTCAGTCATATGGCTGCAACTACAATTGTCCATGAGGGCTTGGTAGTAAAAACTATTGGCGATGAAGTTATGGCGCGTTTTGATTCCGCTGCAACTGCCTGTCGTGTCGCGATTGCGATTCAGGAACGCTCTAGCCGTGAGTTTGCCGATATTGGGCTGGGTATTCGTATTGGCATAGCCTACGGCGATACTGTAGTGACCCCCAACGACGTTTTTGGTGACACCGTTAATGATGCCGCTTTTGTTGCCCACATTGCTCGCGCCAACCAAATACTTGTTACACAAGGCGTTACTGATGCACTCGATAGTTCTCTTGTGCAAAAATGCCAATTGTTCGACCGTGTGAATATTAAAGGCGATAGTCAAAAATCAATTATTTATCGTCTTGCTTGGGAAAGCTCTCAGGAAAATGATTTATCCACTCGCGTTATGCCGATTCATGATCTCACACGATTCGTTGCTACTTTCCAACTGACGCTGAAAGTAGGCGAAAAAGTCATCAGTATTCTGCCGGACCAAACCCCCTATACGATTGGACGCGATCTGAATAAGGTCAATTTGCGCATGGAGCACTCGGTGTGTTCACGTGAACATTGCCATATTGAGTTTCGCCGTGGAAAATATGTGCTAGTGGATCATTCAACCAACGGCACCTATGTGCATGAAGAAAACAAAACTCCTATTTATTTGCGCCGCGAAGAGGCCCCGCTGCAAGGCAAAGGCGTCATCAGTGTGGGGCAGCAAGTTAATGCTTCCAATCCCTGGCTGATTCATTTCCAGCATTAATTCAAAATCCATGAAAACAACATCTGAACCTGCAGTTGAATTTGCATCGCCCAGTTTATTGCGAGTCTTTGCCTCAATGGTTTATGACAGCTTGCTGCTCGCGGCGATTAGTATCGCCTATGGCGCTGTAGTGGTGGCTATACGCGTTGCAATTGTCGGCCAACCGGAAGTTGGAAGTCGTATCCAATGGGGATTGTTCCCCGGGATTTTTATTACCTTGGGTTGGCTATTGAGTTTAATGTTTTTTTATATTTATTTTTGGCAAAAGTTTGGTCAAACACTGGGGATGAAAACCTGGCGTATACAAGTGGTGGATGCGAGAACAAATCAACTTATATCCCTTTCTCAGGCATATAAACGAAGTCTTACTGCTCTATTTTCGCTCGGATTTTTTGGTGCGGGTTACTGGCTTTCATTAATTCACCCTCAACATCGTTTAATTCATGATCTCACCAGTGAGACACGGCTTATTCTGTTGAAAAAAAGCAAGTAACAGCATTTACGGATTATTTTCGGTTGTATACCAACCGGCATTTTTGGATAACACAATTTTTATGTCTCTTATTAAAATCGAAAAAGCCTATTTAAGTTATGGCCTGCAAGTTCTGTTGGACGAAATTGATTTGGTTGTAGAAAAAGGTCATCGACTGTGTTTGATTGGTCGTAATGGTGCGGGCAAATCCAGTTTGCTAAAAGTCATCGCAGGCGAAGTTGATTTGGATAAAGGCGAAGTAATTTTACAAAACGGAATACGCATCGCGCGATTGGAGCAGGATTTACCAGATGCGGACGATAAACTTGTTTTTGATTCGGTGGCCAGTGCATTCCCAGGTTTGGGTGATTTGCTGAGTGAATACCATCATCTTGCGCACGGAACAGAATTTAATGACACAACCTTAGCGCGCATGGAAAAGTTGCAACACGATATTGAAGCGCGTGACGGTTGGTCCATGCAGCAAAAAGTGGAATCGATTTTAACGCGACTGGATTTGCCCGCTGATAAATATATGCGCGAACTTTCCGGTGGCTGGCGTAGACGTGTGGCTCTGGCGCGCGCACTGGTACTGGACCCGGATGTTTTACTGCTGGATGAACCGACAAACCATTTAGATATTGCCGCCATTGATTGGCTGGAAAAACAACTGCTCAATTTTAATGGTGCTTTGGTTTTTATTACCCACGACCGTTCACTCTTGCAAACATTGGCAACGCATATCGTCGAATTGGATCGTGGTCACTTGCGCTATTGGTCGGGCGATTACGCGAGCTATTTAGTTTATCGCGAACAAGCCTTGGCAGAAGAAGCGCGCCACAATGAATTATTTGATAAAAAATTAGCGGAAGAAGAAGTCTGGATTCGCCAAGGCATTAAAGCGCGCCGAACTCGCAATGAAGGTCGCGTGCGTGCTTTAAAGGAATTGCGTAATGTTCGTGCTGAGCGGCGCGAAGTTATTGGCAAGGCAAATTTCGCGCTGGCGACAGGTGAAGCGTCAGGAAAACTGGTTGCTGAATTAAAAGAAGTCTCCTATTCCTGGGGCAGCAAACCAATTGTCAAACATTTTTCATCTACCATTATTCGCGGTGACAGAATTGGATTGGTGGGCGCAAATGGCGCCGGAAAAAGTACGTTATTAAAGCTAATATTAGGCGAATTAGAACCTCAGTCCGGCTCGATTCGCTTGGGAACAAATTTAAAGGTCGCTTATTTTGATCAGCTGCGCGATCAATTAGATTTAGATAAAAGTGCCGTTGATAACGTATCAGAAGGCCGCGACTTTATTGAAATTGATGGCAAAGCCAAACATATTTTTTCTTACTTAAGCGATTTTTTATTCAGTGGTGAACGTGCCCGAACACCTTTGCGCGCTTTATCCGGTGGTGAGCGAAACCGTGTACTTCTTGCGAAGCTTTTCAGTAAATCTGCAAACCTGCTAGTGCTTGACGAACCTACTAACGACCTGGATGTAGAAACGCTTGAATTGCTCGAAGAAATCCTTACAGATTATGCTGGAACGGTTTTATTAGTTAGCCATGATCGTGCATTTCTAAACAATATTGTCAGCAGTGTTATTGCATTTGAAGGTCGCGGAAACGTGCTTGAATATATTGGTGGTTACGATGATTGGATTCGTCAGGGCGGTAAGTGGACTGAATCAGATTTGCCGGAACAATCGGTAAATATTTCAGTTCCTGTAGCGCCGCCTGCAAAGCCTAATATTGCGCAAGCTGCTCCACGCGCTAAAAAATTAAGCTACAAATTGCAGAAAGAATTTGAAGATTTACCCAAAAAAATTGAGCAGACGGAGCAAAAAGTAGCAGAGCTTAAAGCGGTTGTTGGTGCACCTGATTTTTATACGCAATCCCCAAAACTTATTGAAGAAAAATTGCAACTTCTCGCTCAAGTTGAAATGGAGCTGGAAACCTGTTTCGAGCGCTGGGCTGAACTTGAAGATATGCAACAAGCCGACTAGTTTGATGCTGTTTTATTAAAACCAATTCGTTTTTGTTACACTATTTTCTAACCGACCTGTGTGAGAGGCGCTACGTAAACTGCCAGTACATCGCAGGTGGCACCATGCAAAACGCTGTTAGGTGTTGAACCTAATAATAAGGCAAAACCTTTGCGCCCATGGCTACCTACGATAATTAAATCGGCTTCTTGTTGTTCTGCCAGATAATGCAATTCGCTGGCTGGTTGACCCACCAACACGTGTTGTTGGGCAATAGGGTAATCGATAGTTTTTATGAGCTCTTGCAACTCATGTTCAGCGCGTTGCACTTGCTGGGCTTGCACGTCTGAAATATCCAGCGGCATGTCCCCACCGTAAGCAAAAGTGATAGGTTCTAACACGTGTGCGATACTCAGCTGCGCATGGTAAGTACGGGCAATTTGAATGGCTTTTGAAAGAACCTGAGGTGTCTCGTCGGTCAAATCCAACCCGACGAGAATATGATGATAGAGGCTGTCAGAGTTATTCATAAAAATCTCCCAAACGGTGAGTTTCATTAAAAGCCTAGCCCTGAAATTCCAAACTGGCTAGAGCCTCTTTTCAACACAAAGGTAGCGCGTATGAGTATTGGATTGGTGATTGCCCTTATAGTTGCGCTTGGATTGATAATAGGTCCGGTCATGATGATGCGCCCGAATCCGGCGCAAAAAAAGCTGGAGGCTATGCGGTTGTTGGCCCGTACCCAAGGCGTTCAATGTTCCATTCGTAACCTTCCCCAGCAAGCCGATGAGCTCGAGAAACCGTCGCCCATTGCCGTTTATTTTCTACCCCCCACGGATTCGACTGCGTCCACCAGCTGGATGCTAATGCGCACTCGCTATCAGCATGACATCAATTTTTTAGGCTGGTGGGCATGGCGTAATGAGGTTCGCCCAAGTGACGCAGCGCAAGCTGTTTTGCGCGAGCAGCTCGAATTCTTACCGGAGTCGGTGCGAGCCGTTAGTGCGGGCGCCGAAGGAATAAGCGTCTACTGGAATGAGCAGGGTGGTGAGCCTGTGTTAAAGCAGATTTTGAACCTATTGAAAGCTCTGCAGACAGTTTCTAGTCGGCAATAGCCTTTACCGGCATCAGGTCTTTGCTCATGGCCTCGCGCGAGCCATCAATCAATTCACTTAGTTCTTTAATCATGCGTATCCGGCGCGGATCCTGATGCAGCGATTCCATCAATAATTGTTGGGCTTTCTGGTAATAGCCTTGCGCAGAGAAGCGGTCGCCCAAATGACTGAACTTGTAGCCCTGAGCAATAAATGAAGTAACACTTACCATTAAAAATGCCCACGATAGTTCGGCGGTAAAAGTTTCCAATTCCTGATCGCTAATTTTCCCCTGAGCACAAATATGGCGAAGCAAAGTAGCCGTCTCACCCAGCTGTACCTGGGTATGGGTTATTTGGGCGTCACTGTCTTTTTGATAGCTGCTATGAATGTTGACTCTATTGTTGGCCAACTCTTCCGATCGGGCATTGGCGTGGCGAAGGCTATTTTCAATGTGAGCTTTTGAGCCTGTCTCCAGGTTTGCAATTTGCTGCAAAAGGTTCAGGGTTTCGTCATTAATATATTTTGCGATCAGATTATTGGGCAAAGTTTGCTCAAGGCAATTGACGATATCGGCTATAGCGTCAACCTTTAATTTGAGTTTACGTTGGTGCATCCTGCGTAACTGCTCCTGTTCTTGTTTGCGATTAATGCCACTGACAACAATGAGGGCTATGAGTGCGAGACTAACTAATCCGATTAAAATGGCCATCTGCCAGCGACACCTACAAGTTTTACCATTTGTTTAAAATGGCCGTATTTTTAATGCAGTTGAAAAAGAAAATTTCATAAGTAGTGTAGCGGGAATAATAAAACTTGTGGGAGTTTGGGCTACGGTTTGATAAGCCCATGATTAATAACAATAATTAGTGTTTCAAGGTTGGTTGCAGTAAAGACGGGTTGATGCGCCAGGTTCGCATTTTTCGGCTTATCAGATATTAACATTAGCTTGACCCCCGCCATTGCAAGTCTTATATATGCGCACCTTTGCTGCAAAGTCGCCATCTTGTAACTATTCTGTGATGGCATCTTGCTTCTATTTCCGGCAGTTCATGCCGCCAGACTTCACTACACATAAAATTGAAAGATATAAAACATGGGCAAATCCTTAGTAATTGTAGAGTCGCCAGCCAAAGCAAAGACAATCAATAAATACCTTGGCGCTGATTTTGTTGTTAAGTCCAGTATCGGACACATTCGCGATTTACCGACCAGTGGAGGAGCCAAGCCTGTTGATGCCAAGGAACGCGCAAAGCAAGCCGCTGCAACGCGTAAGCTTTCGGCTGAAGATAAAGCCATCTATCAGGCAAAGAAGAGTAAGAGCCAACTTATCAACCGCATGGGCATAGATCCTGAAAATGGTTGGAATGCACACTATGAGATCCTTCCCGGTAAAGAGAAGGTTGTAGAGGAGCTTAAAAAGTTTGCCGAAAAAGCTGACACCATCTACCTCGCAACCGACTTGGATAGAGAAGGGGAGGCCATCGCATGGCACTTGCGGGAAGCCATTGGCGGTGACCCTGAGCGCTATAGGCGTGTGGTGTTCAATGAAATTACCAAAACCGCTATCCAGAATGCGTTCAAAAATCCCGGGCGTGTCGATCAAAATCGTGTAGATGCCCAGCAGGCGCGCCGCTTCCTGGACCGTGTTGTAGGCTATATGGTTTCTCCTTTGTTGTGGGAAAAGGTCGCACGTGGTCTTTCTGCTGGTCGCGTTCAGTCAGTTGCTGTGCGTTTGGTCGTAGAGCGTGAGCAGGAGATTCGTGCATTTGTTCCGGAGGAGTACTGGACTGTAGTGGCAGATTTGCAGGCTACCAAGTCTGAGCAGGTGCCTTTTGAAGTTAAAAAGCAGGGTGATGAAGCTTTCAAGCCGCTAAACGAAGCCCAGGCCATGGCAGCCGTAAAAGCTTTACAGCAGTCGAGCTATAAGGTTGTCAGCCGTGAGGACAAGCCGACCCAATCCAAGCCTTCTGCGCCTTTTATTACATCGACCTTGCAGCAGGCTGCGAGTACGCGCCTGAGTTTTGGCGTGAAGAAAACCATGATGATGGCTCAGCGTCTATACGAAGCGGGCTACATCACATACATGCGTACCGACTCAACTAATTTGAGTAAAGATGCTGTCGACGCTTGTCGCGACTTTATTCTTGAGTCTTACGGCAAAAAATATCTGCCTGAGAGCCCAATACTATATTCCAGTAAAGAAGGCGCGCAAGAGGCCCACGAAGCGATTCGTCCGTCTAATGTTGGGGTCCAGCCCAATCAGTTAAGTGGTATGGAGCGTGACGCTGAGCGGTTGTATACGCTTATTTGGCAACAATTCGTCGCTTGCCAAATGACGCCAGCGGAGTACACCAGCACCAGCGTCGTTGTAAATGCCGGAGATTTTGAGTTGCGCACTCGCGGTCGTGTGGTGCGATTTGACGGTTTTACTAAGGTGTTACCGCAAACTGCTAAAAAAGATGAAGACGTGGTGCTGCCTGACATGAAAGTTGGCCAGGTTCTGCCTTTGATAAAATTGAATCCCAGCCAGCATTTCACCAAGCCAACGGCGCGCTATACCGAAGCGAGTCTGGTGAAAGAGTTGGAAAAACGCGCTATTGGTCGCCCGTCTACCTATGCCGCAATTATCTCCACTATTCAGGAGCGCGGTTATGTTCGTGTTGAGAATCGTCGATTCTACGCGGAAAAAATGGGCGATATAGTCACTGAGCGGTTGGTAGAAAGCTTTGATGATCTTATGGACTACAGCTTTACCGCCAATATGGAAGAATCCCTGGATGATATAGCACAGGGCGAAAAAAAATGGCGCAAGGTGCTTGATGATTTCTATGCCGGGTTTACCAAAAAACTGCAACTAGCATCTAGTGCAACCAAAGGCATGCGCGCGAACGACCCGACTGACACCAATATTCCCTGCAGCCTTTGCGGTCGCCATATGCAAATCCGCACCGGTGGAACAGGCGTATTCCTCGGCTGTTCCGGTTATGCGCTGCCGCCAAAAGAGCGCTGCAAAAACACCATGAATCTGGTGTCTGGCGACGAAGTGATTGACGCTGATGCGGACGAAGAAGCCGAATCGAGACAATTGCGCACCAAGCATCGCTGCAAAATTTGTAACTCGGCGATGGATTCTTATCTTTTGGATGAAACGCGCAAAATTCATATCTGCGGTAATAATCCGGATTGCGCTGGTTATGAAGTAGAGCAGGGTAGCTACAAACTGAAAGGCTACGAGGGTCCGACGCTCGAATGTGATAAATGCGGTAGTCAAATGCAACTCAAAACGGGTCGCTTTGGCAAATACTTCGGTTGCACCAATTCCGATTGTAAGAACACTCGTAAGCTACTGAAAAGCGGCGAGGCAGCTCCACCAAAAGTTGACCCAATTGTCATGGCGGATTTGCGATGCGAAAAAGTGGATGACCATTATGTGTTGCGTGATGGGGCGGCAGGATTATTCCTGGCGGCCAGCCAATTCCCGAAAAATCGTGAAACTCGAGCCCCCCTTGTTGCTGAGCTGTTGCCTTATAAAAAGCAGATAGATCCGAAGTACCACTTCCTGTTATCTGCTCCAGTTGCTGATCCGGATGGCAACAAAGCCATCATTCGTTTCAGCCGTAAGACTAAAGAGCAGTACGTGCAAACTGAAGTAGACGGAAAAGCTACTGGGTGGAAGGCGTTTTACGAAGGCGGTAAGTGGAAGGTTTCTTCCAAGTAACTCGAACGCATCGATGTTAAGCGCTAACTTGAAGTGCCAATGTATAGCAACAGCGTAAAGTAGCAATATTTATTCATCGTCATCCTCGCGGAGCGGGGATCCAGATCGTGGTTGTAGTTTTTTAACTGCTGGATCCCCGCTCCGCGAGGATGACGACTCCCTGCTGATATAAGTTTTATGTGTTTTTTTTTTTTTTTTTTCACGCTGCGCCCCCCCCCGCGCCCCCCCCCACGACTCCCTGCTGATATAAGTTTTCCACGTATTCCCTAAAATCCAGAATCTAAAGGGCCAATCTTTCACTTACTCGCGTCAACCAAAAGCTTGCCCAAGCAAAGCTGCTGATTTCTGGTGTGGACGAAGAAACCTTAAAGTCCATGCATCTCAATTCTTTGTTAGAAGCTACCGCTTTTCATTTAATGTGCGCTTATCAGCATTACATTCGAGAAGTTGCTGAAACCTACGGATTGAAGCATGCAATTGGTCTGCATAATGAAGCGGATTTGATTAAGGCTTTTGAAGCCGCAAAAAAACATCCCGCCGAAGCAGAAGAATTAGCAGCGCTTCGATTGAACGCGAGCTCGTGGTTAGTCCAATTGCAAACTTA
>CBHTVU010000035.1:0-22934 GCA_966096785.1 uncultured Gammaproteobacteria bacterium
ACCTCAACTGCACGCAAAGCTTCATCGCTACCATGCACGCGGCCAAGCAGTTTTAATTGCCTATCATTGAAACTTTGAATACCTATAGAAAGACGATTGACTCCAGCAGCACGATATCCCGAAAATTTTTCTTGCTCAAAAGTGCCGGGATTCGCTTCCAGTGTAATTTCTGTGTCGGACTCAAATCCAATAATGCGTTCTGCATCTTTTATGATTTCTGCGATTGCATGTTCAGACAACATACTCGGCGTACCACCACCAAAAAAAATGCTGGTGAGTTTTCTGCCTTGCGCTAAAACCTCGTCTTGCTGCAAATCAAAACGCAACGCGGCGACATATTCAGCTTCGGGAATATTATTGTTCGCTTGATGTGAATTAAAATCGCAATAGGGGCATTTGCGTATACACCAGGGAATGTGGATGTACAGGGAAAGCGGTGGCAGGATAAGTGACATAGGTTAATTCATCGTTATTGATAGGTGAATCCGTTATGCTTTAACCAACCTGATGCATGGCGGCCATCGGGATCACGGTGTGTCCAATGCACGACTCCACCTTTTTCATTCCAGACATACTCACCTGAAAATTCTACAGTATCGCCTTGCTTGATATTATTAACGCGTTTAGCAAGATCAATATTGTGAGCAATCAATACGCTGATGTCTTCATTTGTACGCACTATGAATCGCTGATGTTTGCTACCTTTGCGATCATCGGAAAGCACTGCAATCACACGACCTTCATCGTGCACCTGCACATTTTCTAAACGCTGAATGTAAGCGCTTGCGACAAGTGTTCTGGTAGATTGTGTGCTTGTCGATTTAGGATCAGAGGTTTGTAAAATATATTTTTTCTTTTCAGTTGTTTTGGTTTCAGCAACTTGAGTATTTCTGATGTCATCCAGCTGGGTGTCAAGCTTATAACGCAAGTCACTTGGCAAAAATCGATAAGCGGCTGTGAGCAAGCCTGCAACAACAACCATCACCATTAACTTGGTTTTCATCATGATTCCCTTTTGATCACGCCACAGATATTTTATGTAACAATTCTTGCATAGCTTTGCCACGATGACTGATGCGATTTTTTTCAGCCTTGTCCAACTCTGCAGATGCACAATTATGCGAGGGGACAAAAAATAATGGATCATAGCCAAATCCATTTTCACCGCGCGGCTCAGTCAAAATAATTCCCTCCCACGTACCGTGGCACAAAATGGGTGTGGGATCATCAGCATGACGCATATAGGCCAGCACGGCGTGGTAACGCGCAGTGCGTTTTTCAGCAGGGATGTCGACCAATTCCATCAATAATTTTTCATTATTTTTTTCGTCCGTAGCGTTTTCACCGGCGTAACGCGCCGAATAAACACCGGGTCGACCATTAAGTGCATCCACTTCAATACCCGAATCATCCGCAATTGCTGGCAGGCCAGTTTGCTGACACGCGTGGCGCGCTTTAATAATTGCATTTTCAACAAAGGTTGTGCCCGTCTCTTCTGCATTAGTAACATTAAAATCAGATTGCGGAACTATTTCAAAACCACACCCCTGAAGCAATTGTTGAAACTCTCGCAGTTTTCCTGCGTTACCACTGGCAAGAACCACTTTTTTTGTCATTTATTTTTTCTCGTACTTTTTGCAGCAGACTTTTTTGACGCGGATTTTGGTTCTACATTGTAGGTCTCAACAGGTGAATCTTTTTGAAATCTGTAAGCCCAAACCATAACCCCTGCACCCACGGCAATCATGGGAATACTTAGGACCTGCCCTGATGAAATACTCATACCAGCAAAACTCGTTTCCCAATCAGGTACACGGAAATATTCTGTGAAAAATCGCGCGAACCCATAAAGCATGCAATAGAGTGCGCCCGTCGACCATCGCGGTTTTTGTGTTCGTGCAAACCACCAGACAATCGCAAATAATAAAATCCCATCAACTAATGTTTGATAAAGCGGAGACGGATGTACTAGATGATCAACACCTGGCCATTGCATGGCCCACGGCAAACTCGCATCGGCGGCGCGCCCCGGTAATTCGTGATTAATAAAATTGCCGAAGCGGCCCGCAGCGTAGCCAAGCGGCACAAGTGGTGCGATAAAATCAAAAACGTCGCCGATATTCTTTTTATATTTTCTAGACCAAATCCACATAGCTACCACTACGCCCAGGAATCCGCCATGAAATGACATTCCACCCAACCAAGTCATAGGAATTTCCATCGGATGCTCAAGAAAATAAGCCGGACGATAAAATAAAACTTCACCGAGACGCCCACCTATAACAACGCCCAACATTCCGTAAAAAATGATGTCGCTGACGTGGTCCTTAGTCCAACCCTGCGCGGCTATGTGTGGTTGCTTTATACGCAAATTCCCCAGCAAAATAAATTGTAAAAATGCAATACCGTACATGACACCGTACCAATACACTGGCCAAGAACCAATGTGAAAAGCAACGGGATCAGGATTTGGATGAACCAGCATAGTCAGAGCCCTAAAGAGTAATATGGTGCCGCGCAGCACTTGCACGAAAACGCGGCTATTCTGCCATACCTTTGTGTAATAACCCCTATGAGCAAGCCGGATTGCGCTAGGAAATATAACGGCCAACCCCTACAATGGGCGCTTTAATCAGACGAAAGCAATAATGTTCAACGAGATTCCTACCAGCCGCCCCACCACGCCACTTTTGGACAGCATAGATTCCCCTGCTGACCTGCGCGCATTGGACGAAAAACAATTACCCGAGCTGGCAGAAGAACTTCGTGCTTTTTTATTATTCAGCGTGGGCCAAACCGGCGGACACTTTGGCGCAGGCCTTGGCGTAGTCGAACTCACTATCGCCTTACATTACGTTTATGAAACGCCGTCTGATCGTTTGGTGTGGGATGTCGGCCACCAGACCTATCCCCATAAAATTCTTACATCACGTCGCGAGCGCATGAATTCCATTCGCCAGGGCGGCGGCTTGTCCGGTTTTCCAAAGCGCGATGAAAGCGAATTCGATACTTTCGGCGTAGGTCATTCCAGCACGTCAATTTCCGCTGCGCTTGGTATGGCGATCGGCAATGAAATGAGCGGCAACGGTCGCAAAGCTGTCGCTATTATTGGTGATGGCGCCATGACTGCTGGTATGGCATTTGAAGCGCTTAATCATGCGGCACATACCGAAACGGACATGTTGGTTATCCTCAACGACAACAATATGTCTATCTCACCGAATGTCGGTGGGTTGGCAACGTACCTCTCCAAAATTTGGGCGAGCAAGTTTTACAACGGTCTACGCGAAGGCAGCAAAAAAGTATTGACGAAAATTCCTTCTGCCTGGGAATTTGCCCGTAAAACCGAAGAACACTTCAAAGGCTTTATGTCCCCGGGCACCCTGTTCGAGGAAATGGGTTTTAATTATGTTGGCCCGATTAATGGTCACGACTTGATAGACCTTGTGAGTTATTTACGTAACCTGCGCGATATCAAAGGCCCAAAACTTCTGCACATCATTACCCAAAAAGGTAAAGGTTTTGAACCCGCAGAATTGGACCCGGTTGGTTACCATGCGCTCAATAAAATTGAACCTAAAAAAACCACGACTTCACCTAACAAAATTAAATTCCAACAAGTGTTTGGTGATTGGCTGTGCGATATGGCCGCGCAAGATCAACGTTTAATGGGTATCACGCCTGCAATGTGCGAAGGCTCTGGAATGGTCGAGTTTTCGACTCAGTATCCGGATCGTTTTTTCGATGTTGCGATTGCTGAGCAACACGCGGTTACTCTCGCCGCTGGTATGGCGTGCGAAGGACAAAAGCCCGTTGTCGCCATTTATTCAACTTTTTTGCAGCGTGCTTACGATCAGCTTGTACATGATGTCGCTTTGCAAAATCTTGATGTGACTTTTGCGATCGATCGCGCCGGTTTAGTTGGCGAAGATGGTCCAACACACGCGGGTAGTTTTGATTTAAGTTTTTTACGCTGCATTCCAAATATGTTGATCGCTGCACCAAGCGATGAAAATGAATGTCGCCAATTGTTGTACACGGCATATCAATTTCCGGGACCAGCTGCAGTTCGTTATCCGCGTGGTACGGGCACCGGTGCACAGATTGAAAAAAGTTTTAGCAATCTTCCTATTGGTAAGGGCCGCATAGTTCGTTCAATAAATAAAGATGTTAAACGCGAAGGCGAGCTGGTAGCTATTCTCTGCTTCGGCACTTTACTCGCTAATGCGCTGCAAGCTGCCGAACGAATTAACGCTACTCTTTGCGACATGCGATTTGTAAAACCTTTGGACGAAGAGCTTATTGAACGCATGGCTAACAGCCACAGTTTAATTGTCACCATTGAAGAGAATGCTATAGCTGGCGGTGCAGGTTCGGCGGTGAGCGAACATCTTGCCAATCAGGGTTATGCAATGCCCGTCTTGCACCTTGGCTTGAACGATACCTTTGTTGACCATGCAAATCATGACCAACAATTAATTGAGCAAGGTCTGGATGCGTCAGGCATTGAACAAGCAATCTTGAAACGTTTAAAAGCTATAGAAACTATTAAAGTCAAACCTATGGTCAGTTAATCTGGCCATAGCTTTCAAAGATGATTCCAGAAAATTCTTGTTCGTAGTCCAATAGGAGAAATTATGAGCGGTACTATTTCTACCCTTTCACATCACGTTTACTTTTGGCTGAAAAATCCTGATTCGAAAGACGATCAAGCACAGCTTATCAAGGGCGTGAAGACCTTAACCAACATAGAAACCATTAAAGGTTTTCATATAGCCACTCCCGCAGCAACTGAAGACCGAAATGTCATTGATAATAGCTACGGCGTTTCATGGCTAGCATTTTTTGATAGCGAGGCCGATGAGCAAATTTATCAAACTCATCCGCTACACTTAAAATTTATTGAAAATTGTGAACACTTGTGGAGTAAAGTCGTCGTATACGACTCTTTGCAGACTACGGATAAATAATGAAATAAAAAAACGGCGCCTAAAAAGACGCCGTTTTTTTATTTCTGTAATCAATCTTTCTTGTAAATAATTTTTTTGGTGCCACCCTCGCAACTACCAATCACTTTTTCTTCCTTAACCTCTTCAGTCGCAATTATTTCCAAGGTGTAACCCGTAACGCCTTTTGCATCTAGCTTGGCAGCGATTTCTGCTTTTAATTCTTCACAATTTTTTCCAGCGAACGCAGGGGATACGATTAAACTCAACGCAAACAAAGCAATAATCTTCTTCATTTCTTAAATTCCTTTAGAGGGAGATAAAAACCTAAAACGCGATTCACGCATTCAATCGCCTGAACAGCTTAAATAATTTTTTTGCAAATGTATATAAAATAAGATTCCCTGAAAATTTATTGACGCGGGATTCGTAATTATTTTGTAATGACATTTACATCTGTTGCAGACCTACAGATTCTGCTGCAGATTCAACGCATCCGATAAATAATGTAGATGCCGCGCTATGCTCGGTGAGTGCATCGGCTGCCAATAGAATTGCACCCGCAGTCCAGGTAGTTTTTTCGCGCGGCCAAATAACCTGATCGCGAAAATTAAAGCCCGTCCAATAGCCGCCGTCTTCATCCATAAATTGATGTAGCCAGCTAAATAAACTTAACGCGCGTGCATGCTCTCCAGCAGCGAGAAGCGCCAGTGTAAGCTCACAGGACTCAGCAACAGTGACCCAGGGTTCGTCGCTCACACAACGACAACCCACATTATTTTCTACAAACATTTTCCAGCGCGAATTTATGCGGTCTTGTGCTGATTTTCCCTGGACTACACCAGCCAATACCGGATAAAACCAATCCATGGAAAATCGTTCTTTAGATTCCCAGGTACGATCAAAGCATTCAGGATGATTACGCAAGGTATTGCCCAGTTTTTGATAGGCATCGGACCAAACACCATTAGAAAAATCTAGTTCCCTGGCACACAAAATTGCACACTCAAGGCTTTTATAAATAGAGGCGCAAGCGGTAACCAAAGCATCTTTTTTTGCAGCTCCATCTTCCGCCACGGCCCAATAGATTTCTCCCGTGGGTGATTGATATTGCAAAACAAAATCCATAGCTTTTCTAACAACCGGAAATAATTGCTGCAGAAAATTTTTATTTTTTGAAATCAAATAGTGATGCCAAACACCCGTTGCAATGTAAGCAATAAAATTTGTCTCACGATGATTCTTATCAACCGGTTCATTCGACAAATAGTTCGCCCACCAACTTCCATCGCTAAGTTGCTCTTGAGCTAACCATTGGTAGGCGCGCTCTGCAGCGTCAAGTTCACCGCCAATACTTAAACCCATAGCCGCCTCTATATGATCCCAAGGATCGGCTTTGCCGTCTTTGAACCAGGGAATGCATCCATTTGGCAATTGAGTTTGTAGAATATAATTTACGGTGGGTCGCAGCAGACTTTGAGGGAAAAAACCTTTGGATAGCAATAAATTTTTCATAGCTTTTATTCTGATTTCCTAAAGTGCATAACCACGCTTTTGCCCAAAATTGGATTTAATAATTTTTCGATGGATTGTGTGATCCAGGGTTTCTGCATGAGATCCCAAACCAATAACCGATGATACATATTTATGATGCGCGAGTTATCTTGCGAATCCCACCACAAGCACTTTAACCACCAGAATGGCGAGTGTAGTGCATGCGCCCAATAGCGATGAGTAAATCTAAAATCCATATTTTCAATTTCCGCGCGCAATTTCGACGCATTGAAAATTCGAATATGACCACCTTCAACTTGATGATAGGCTTTACTTAACTGCCAGCAAATTTTTTCTGGCCATGCACGAGGAACCGAAATTGCCAGTACACCTTTAGGTTTTAATACGCGCTTTATTTCCAACAAAACGCCTGAATAGTTTTCGATATGCTCAAGCACCTCGCTGCAAATAATTTTATCGAAACTACTATCCGCAAAAGGTAGTCGTGTTGCGTCTGTTTGCTGCAAAAAAAATTGGCTACTCGGATTGTATGCCGCAAAAGGTAAGAAGCGTTTATTCGCTATGTTTAAGTCGTGTCGTGATATATCTACACCAATACCCAAAACATTGTGTTCAAGACACGCATGGATTATATGGCGCCCTTCGCCGCAGCCAACATCTAAAACAACGTCATCGTTAGCAAAGTCGAGGAGCTTGTAATTTATTGTCAGCAACTACGCGCTCCGCTTCAGGCTCAGAATATGGCGATAATAATCACTTAATTGCGTAGCCACAATTGACCATGACAAATGCTGAAGGCTATGTGCGCGCCCTTTGTCACTAAAATCTGCGCAGAGCGCTTTGTCGGTTAACAATATTCGCAATGCGTTTATCAATTCTGCCACGTCACCCGCTCTCACGCTAAACGCCGCGTCACCTACTACCTCTGGTAATGCGCCTCCGTCACTGCATATTAATGGAATGCCGCACGCAAGCGCTTCACCCGCAGGCAAACCAAAGCCTTCGTACAATGAAGGCACTACCGCAAGTTTTGATTGGGCATATTCCTGCACAAGCTGTTTTGTACTTATACCAGATTTAAATTCAACACAACCTTTAAGCTTTAAGGTGTTTAATTCTTTTTCCGTGTCACCGCCTTCTTTTAACTTTCCAATGATCAGCAATTTCAGCTCGGGAAATTCAGCACGTAGATTTGCGACCGCTTTTAATAAAATGCTTAAACCTTTCAACGGCTGGTCAGATGATGCGGTAGTAATAATTTGCCACGGCTTACGTGAGATATGTGGTAATGGTTTAAAAATTTCCGTATCGATACCGTTGGGAATGAGTGTAATTATTTCCTGCGACAATGAAAATGCGTCAGCTATATCTCTACGCGATTGCTCCGAAACCGTAATGATATGCTTAAGTTTCTGAACAACTTTTTTTTGCATAGGAACAAAGTTATACCAACGCTTAATTAACCATCGTTGACCTTTTGTGGGTGCAGCCTGCAGGGCTAACTCTAGATCGCGTGTAATCGGGTGATGTACAGTCGCGATAACATTTTCGCCTTTATCCTGTAAGCGCAACAATCCGTAACACAAACTTTGATTATCGTGCACAATATCGTAATGCTTGTTGTTGCTCGCAAAATATTTAACAAGGCGACGACCAAAGCAGTAAGGTTCACCAAATCCACCGCTTAATTTACTCCACCACTCATAAAAATCTGCGAAGGACAAAAAATGTTTAGGTCGCAGTGCCCAATGTGGATTTTTATGCGCATATAAATCCAGGCTGGGTAATCTAATTAAATTTACGCGTGCATCTAATTCTGGGTAAGGTGGGCCGGAAATGACATCCACTCTATGACCCATCTCAACCAAAGCCTTACTGAGATAATGGAGATAAATACCTTGACCACCAACATGAGGATGGCTGCGATATCCGAGCAATGCTATAGATAAGCCGTTAACTGATAAATTTTTATTATTATTGTTTGTTACAGACACGTGTGCTTTTTCTGTCGAAGAATAATTAACGGGTTGATAGGACATAAAATTTATTCAGCAGGATTCTTTTTCCGCTGAGCGCGCGGATGGGCGCTATCATACACTTTTGCAAGATGTTGAAAATCCAGATGCGTATAAATTTGTGTGGTGGAAATATTGGCGTGACCGAGCATCTCCTGCACCAACCGCAAATCACCACTGGATTCAAGCATGTGACTGGCGAAAGAATGTCGCAACATGTGCGGATGAACGGGTGTATCCACACCTTGTTTGATGCTAAGTTGCTGCATGCGCAATTGCACAGCACGGTGCGTAATACGTGTACCGCGTTGCGAAATAAATACGGCCTGCTCTGCTTGATCTTTCAAAAAATGTTTGCGTGCAGGGAGCCAGGTATTCAACGCTGCTATGGCATGAGAACCTATAGGTAACATACGCGTTTTATTGCCCTTGCCTTTTACAATAACCATTTGATCCTGCAAGTCGATATGGTTTACATCCAATCCAACAACTTCTGCCAAACGTAAACCCGACGAATACATTAACTCCAGTAACGCGCGATCACGCAAATCCAAATCGGATTCGCCCTGCACACTTACAAACTGTGCCGTTTGGTCAACATCTAACGTTTTAGGTAATTTTTTTGGGCTCTTGGGAGCCTGTATAGCATCAGCCGGATTATTTTTTGCCCAGCCATTGCGAATAGCAAATGCAAAAAAGCTGCGCATTGCCGAAAGCCAGCGCGATAAACTTTTGCCACCCAAGCCCTGCCGATGTAATTGCGCTACCATTTGGCGAATGTGTTGCGAGCGAATTGCCGATAAATCGGTGAGCGAAAATTTTTTGCAATAATCTGCAAACTTTTCCAGGTCGCGCTGATAGTTCGTTTGCGTATGAACAGACAATTGTTTTTCACTGCGTAAAAACTCGTTAAACGCGATCAGTTCCTCTTGGTGCATAGGCGGCCTATAGTGAAAATTATTTACGAAGTAGCAGCATGACAATTATGATTGTTTTTTACTCACACGTTTAAGCGTAACATTCATAGGTTATAGCAAAGCAGTTTAGCAGGCTTATGCCAGTCCTTATTAAACTGCCATAAAGGGCTCCAAGATTAACAATCGCCCTTGAACTTTGGCGGCTTCGCCCCAACTGTTTTGTTCACTTAAACTTCGTTGTTACGGGTTGATCCTTATATGACTCAAACCTTTATTTTGCAAAACCAGGACAAACTTTTTTTTGGCAAGAACAAAGAGTGGGTCGATGGTTATGATGCCAGTTCGGTATTCAAAACTCCGCATAAAGACGAAGCGGTGAATCAAATGTTTGAAATTACCTCAAAAGATTATAAACAACGCGTCAAAGTTGTCTCCTGTAATCTGGATGACAAAGGGCTCCCGATTATTGATGCGGATATTATGCCCGCGCCTTTGCCCAAGATACCGAAGCCGCCCAAAGCTGGTACAGACTTGTTTGCTGAGCCTTTAGCTGAACAAGCCGGCAATGATGAGGCTGAACCGGAAGAGGAATTGATCTTCACGGCTGAAAGCGACGAAGATGAAACTCACTCGCAACTCAAGCTAAACTAGTCTAACCATAACATTAAATAGGGGTTTGGCTTTGCCTAAGACTAATAATGCCAGCTGGCGTGCGCATTTAGCCGCTTTCGCCAACACACCCGCTAATGCAAGCTTGACAGGAATTCTGCGCGGCCTTGAAAAGGAGAGCCTGCGCGTAACTCCACATGGGCAGCTTGCTCAGACCAGCCATCCTATAGGTTTGGGCTCGGCATTAAAGCATCCGCATATCACCACAGATTACAGCGAATCATTGCTCGAATTCATTACCGATCCTTTCGACAACATACCCGCGCTTTTACAGCAACTGGATGACATTCATCGCTTCACTTATCAGGAGCTGGCTAAATCCGGCGAACGTCTGTGGCCAGCAAGTATGCCCAGCAGCTTGCCAGACGATGCAAATATTCCCGTCGCGCGTTACGGCAATTCTAACAGCGGGACCATGAAAACTATTTATCGCATTGGGCTTGGTCACAGATACGGCCGCAGTATGCAAACCATTGCTGGTGTGCACTACAATTTTTCATTACCTGATAATTTCTGGCGCGAACTTCAGCAACGCGAAAATAATACCGAGTCGCTGCAAGATTTTAAAACGGCGCGTTATTTTTCGCTGATCCGAAATTTCCGTCGCTATTTTTGGTTATTGGTTTATCTTTTTGGTGCTGCACCAGCGGTAAGCAACGAATTTATAAATGGTCGCAAACATCGCTTGCAAGCTTTGGGAAATGACACGCATACACAGCATCTTCCATTTGCAACTTCACTGCGCATGGGAGATTTGGGTTACCAGAGCGATGCACAGCAATCGCTATTCGTGTGTTACAACCACATCAATTCTTATTTAAGTACATTGTGCGGTGCCATTACACAACCGCACCCCGCCTATGAAACTATTGGCGTAAAAGATGAGGACGGTCATTACAAACAACTCAACACCAGTTTGCTGCAAATTGAAAACGAGTTTTACTCCAGCATTCGCCCCAAGCGCACGACCCAGCCTGGCGAAACTGCGCTGCAAGCTTTACGTTTAGGTGGTGTGGAATATATTGAAGTTCGCTGTATAGATCTGAATCCCTATGAACCTCTCGGTGTCACTGCAGAACAGTTGCGTGTCATAGATGCATTTCTTTTATATTGTTTGCTCAGTGACAGCCCCGAAACACCTTACGATGAATATAAAGCGTGGACAGAAAATCAGAAACGCATAGTCTATTCAGGTCGCGATCCAAATTTGAAACTTTTGCGCGATGGCAATGAAGTTGATTTTAAAAGTTGGGCACAAGAAATATTGGAAAATTCTCTTGAGTGCGCGAAGCTGCTTGACCAAAGTTATGCCAGCAAAGATTACACAGTCGCAATACAAAACCAGTTCGCCAAGCTTGTAAACCCCAACCTAACTCCCTCTGCTCGGGTACTTGCAGATTTGCAGACAGGGAAAAGTTTTCTAGATCACACCTTAGCTCTTGCAGAAAAGCATCGTCAATATTTTAGCGACAGACCTTTATCGTCAGAAGTATTGGCCACTGCACATTTGCAAGCTGCTCAATCTCTGGCTGATCAAGCAAAACTCGAAGAATCAAACCAAATTGCTTTTGATGAATATCTCGCAGATTATTATGCGCAATACCAATCCTGCGGCTGCGCTACGAGCAATAAAGCTGAGCGAACAAAAAGTTCTGCATAGGAATGTATATTTGGTTCGCTAATAAAATTCAATTAAAGCTGGATGTGGTTTTCCAAAGTTTTATCACCGTCGCAATTATCAATCCTATTCACTTGCCGATGTTTGGGGATCAGTATTTATAACGTCCGCGACCTCTACCTTAACAATTTCTATCTTTTCAATAGTAGTTTTACCATAGGGTTTGGCAGCAGCTTCAACCTTTTTTCTAGCGTCGTCGAATGTTAAAGGCTCGAAATCAGTGATGACTTCAAGGGACTCGTCTTGGCCATCGAGAGTGTAATGAACGATATATCTATGTTCCATTTTTGCGCTCCAGTATTTAAGGAGGAATCTTAAGGTCCAATCTACCCAGCTCTCCTTAAAAAAATGGTTCGATACCACACGAAGGATTCATTCCCACCTCCGAGGAAAGGGCACTGTCTGGATGCGCTATAAGGTGGCACGCGCAACTGCTTTCAACCCGTGAAACCGCAGATAAAGCCTCACTTTCACAAGGGCCAACCGTCGGCTTTGTGGTATTATGCGGCCCAAATTTTTCCATCTCTCCATCGTGACGCCCAAGCCTGGCTTGAGCCTGCGAATTTCCCACTCCGGAGCTATCATGAGCAAAACCTCCCTAGTTAAGAGCAAAATTAAATTTTTATTATTGGAAGGCGTGCACCAATCGGCAGTACAGGTTTTAAACGACCAGGGCTACACCAATATTGAATATCTTAAAACCGCGCTGGATGAAGACGCCCTGATTGAAAAAATTCAGGACGCGCATTTCGTAGGCCTGCGTTCACGTACCCAGTTAACTCGCCGCGTATTTGAAAACGCACCAAAACTAATCGCGGCAGGTTGCTTCTGTATTGGCACTAACCAGGTGGATTTAAAAGCCGCACAGGAACACGGTGTTGCAGTGTTTAATGCGCCTTACTCCAACACGCGTTCGGTAGCTGAATTGGTAATTGCCGAAGCAATTTTATTGCTGCGCAATGTTCCGCAAAAAAATGCTATTTGCCATCGCGGTGGATGGGATAAATCTGCGGTGGGCTCCTACGAAATTCGTGGTAAAACTCTGGGCCTGATTGGTTATGGCTCTATCGGCAGCCAAACCTCTGTGCTTGCTGAATCACTCGGCATGAATGTTCAGTTTTACGATACCATTACTAAATTACCTCTCGGTAACGCTAATCAAATCCGCGAGCTGGACGAATTGTTAGCAACCTCGGATATTATTAGTTTGCATGTACCCGAAACTGCGGCCACTCAAGATATGATTGGCGCACGTGAAATTTCGTTAATGAAAAAAGGCGCCATTTTAATTAATGCATCGCGCGGAACTGTTGTCGATATTGATGCGCTTGCAGCAGCAATTAAATCAGGTGCGCTTGCTGGCGCTGCGATTGACGTATTCCCCGAAGAACCCAAAGCTAATGACGATGAATTTGTAAGCCCACTACGCGGTTTGGACAATGTTATTTTGACCCCGCATATCGGCGGATCAACTATGGAAGCGCAAGCGAATATTGGTATTGAAGTAGCAGAAAAATTAATTAAATATTCTGACAACGGTACCACTATCAGTTCCGTTAACTTCCCTGAAGTTGCTCTACCTGGTCACCCTGATGCACATCGTTTGTTACACGTGCATGCAAACGTGCCAGGGATTCTTTCGAAAATTAACAATATTTTTTCAGATCGCCATATCAACATCGCTTCGCAATATCTGCAAACCAATGACAAAGTAGGTTATGTAGTGGTAGATATAAACTCACCTTACGATGAAGTTGCGCTGGAACAATTGAAAAATATTGAAGGCACTATTCGCTGCAGAGTTTTATTTTAATTATTCGATATTATTTTATGAAGAAGCCGCTAGCGATAGCGGCTTTTTTATTTGTTAAAGCAGTTGGTGAACGCCGATAATTACATAAGGCTTTTCATCCGGATTTAATTGCGGAATTTCCAGGGTACCTAAAAATATTGCATGATTTAAATAGGCATATTTGCTATCCGAAGGCGCTTCCAGCTCCAATACAGAACGAATGTAGGGAGGCGTATTTTTAGTGTCAGATACCGGCGAATGAATCAATGCGCGATTAATCACTTGAATCAACACGCCATCATTTGTTTTCAAAAGATAACGAGCATGTAATTCTGTATCGCCATCGGCACGAGTAACTTGCCAATCAGCTCCACCCGGAATTACCGTACCGCTGATATTAGGGCCTGCAAAAGTTCCGCCGAGAATCGGAATAGTACGTCTTGTACCGTATTTGCTTGCACCTAACTCTAACACACTACCGATCTCGACTTTTGCATCCCATATATGCTTGGTAACAAAACGATTTTCTGGAGTGCCATCAACCATACTAACTTTATTGCTTTTTACAGGTTTGGTTGAATCGCTTGCATAACATGAAAAAATGCAACACAAGGATACTAACCCAATTAAAATTCTCATCTTTAGCTCTAATTAAAATTCAGGTTTAACAGCGCTTAATTTTCTAACGAAAATATTTATAAACACACAAAGCTGGTTGCGGATTCAATATCACCCTTGTGATAGTTTGCAAAACGCGGCCATGGGCACAAAGGTCTGGTGCGCGTAGGACTCCAATTTACTGGCAGGCCCTGATTACCTGCGCTTACACTCGCGGAAATACTATCAGGAGCAATACCCTGCTCCACCCATTTCTCCAACGCAGCCAAACCATCGAATTGATCGGTTGCGGGTCCTCCGCTGCAATGATTCATACCTGGCACCACAAACAAACGAGCGAAGTCCTGCGCCTTGCCGTGATAATTTTTATTCAGCTTTTCATACCACTTAACAATATCCACAGTGGAAAATACGGGGTCGCTCTGTCCTTGATAGATAATCAATTTGCCGCCGTGTTTATTAAATGCCGCTAAACGTGGATTAGCGGAATCTGGTGGGGTCATGATTTCCATGGCAGATTTTTTAAAGGTGTTATTGGTTGCAAATATTTTTGGTGCGTCGCGATCAAAATCAAATTTACTTAAAAAGTCTAATAATTCTTCCGGTGTGCCACCAACTTCCGTTGGAGGTGTCGTGAATAGATAGGCGAGCGAACCCGCACCCATAGTGGCAATCAGCGGATTATTGTTCCATGCAGGAATGGGGCTTTCAAATTTCCAGAAACGCCAACCTTCATCAGCAACGCCAGCGTCATACCACCAGGTGTTGTATAAATTTTCTCCCCGACTATTGCGCGGACCGTTCATAATTTGTGAAAAAGCCTGAATCTGTAAATGACTTAAACATGCTGATGATTGTTCTTTTTTACAACGCAAGTTATTGATATTAAATTCGTGCTGACACCGTTGAATATTATTTACCAAGCCGTCTTTAACATTATCAAGTTGGTCACATACCTCGAGTACTTTGTTAGCAATTAATTTCATATCTGCACGGCTAAATGCGTTATGTAATTTTGGATCGACTTGTTGAGTACGCTGTACATCCCACGCGTGTTGCAACGCAGCTTTTGGCAAATTAAAACCTGGCGCACCTACTAAAATTCCGTCAAACATATCACCGTAACGGCTCGCGGCGACCATACCGTGGCGCCCGCCATTGGAACATCCTGCAAGATAGGAAAAGGTGGAAGATTTTCCATAAAACAAATTTATAATTTCATTGGCAAGGGGTCTCATTGTCGCCGTTGTTGCGTAACCGTAATCTTCACGCGCTTGTGGATCTAAACCAAAGCGATTACTTGCGGCTAAACCAAATTGTTGATTTTCTGCAGAGTCACCAGCGTGTCCAGCATTGGTACTTAATACAGCATAACCACGCGCACGCGCTGAACGCCCGGCAAAAGCATTTAAGTTGCTGGCGTCACCTTCGGCCGCAACTACACTCCCATCATTACCCCCATTCATTTGATATAGAAAGCGCTCATTCCATACGAAAGGTAAACGCATTTCAAATTCAATTCCGTAATGTTTTCCGTCAATACCGACGCGCGAATTCACAATACCCTTAACCTGGCAAAACGCGTCAACTTCATTTACTTTTGCCTCTCGCAATTCTAATTGCAGGGCTGCAGGAAAATTATGAGTAGCTATTTCAGCGCAAGACAATGCAGCTCTACCGGGTTCTGCCAACAAGGGCGAATGATAAAATGCAAGTAATGAACACATTCCACTTAATAAAGACGCTTTGGTTCGCAGTGAAAATATATTGGTAAGCATATGCAGATTCTCTTTTGTATTATTATATTGATCATATCACCGCTATCCGGCTATTGGAAATCTACATCAACTTTTTAGCAAACCTGAAACGGATTTTAGGTGCCGACAAATAAAAAAGCCGCTGGTAAAACACAGCGGCTTTTTTTGCATTATTCAGGTCTAGGTTATTAAGCGACTACTTTTTTCTCACGATATGCCTTCCAGGCCTCATAGAAAATTGGCAACACGGATATGACAAGAATTGCCATAATCAATAAAGTGAAATTTTTACGAACGCTTGGGATATTGCCAAAGAAATAACCCGCATATAAAAATATCCCAACCCATAGCAACGCGCCTACAACATTATAAGCAATGAATTTTGGATACTTCATACCGCTCATCCCAGCCACAAACGGAGCGAAGGTTCGAATGATGGGAATAAAACGAGTCATGATAATAGCTACACCACCATGTCTTTCATAAAAGCTGTGCGCTTTATTAAGATAGTCCTGACGAAAAAATTTTGAATTGGGATTGCGAAATAATTGTTTTCCAAAAAAACGACCTATGGTGTAGTTAACAATATTTCCTAAGACTGCAGCACTAATAACAACTATAGCCATAACATTTACATCAAGACTGGTACCGACCACCAACGCACCTGCGGCAAACAAAAGTGAATCACCTGGTAAAAACGGCGTTACAACCAAGCCAGTTTCACAAAAAATAATTAAAAATAAAATACCGTAGATCCATAGCCCATATTGATTGAACAACTCCGCCAGATGAACATCAATATGCAAAATAAAATCGATAACAAGATGAATAAGTTCCACAATAAAACCCTTAGTAAATTAAAAATGTCTAATTAAAACAATAACGCTCAATCGCCGCAAATAAATCGCGCCTGTGTGTTTCGCTTTCGTTAATCAATTGGTGTCCTGCACCCTCTATATAAACCAATTGTGCGTTTGGCAATTTTTGCTTGATGACAGGAAGATTGTAACGCCAATCTACGGTCATATCCTCTGTACCCTGAACCACTAAAATATCTTTTTTCCGCGATGAAAGTTTCAAAAAAGTTTCATGCCATGCTTTCATTGCACCTATCCAACGCAGGGATAAATATTTGGCCTGCAATGGATCTTGATGCTGAATAAAATCTAGAAATGCCGGATCGTGAGAATTCTTACTGAATGTACGCGAAACGCGCTGAACAAAATGACGCAAAATTGCATAGATGTGCCTTCCCATATGCCAAGTGCGCCACGCCCTTGGCAATACTAACGGACTGCAGAGCACAAGCTTCGCAAATGGATCAGTTTTACTTTCTGCAGCATAACGCCATAAATAATTTAACAAAACTGCACAACCCGTGCTTTGGCCGATAGCATACAAAGGTTGTGGCATTATAACTGCGCTTTGTTGCAAAATTTCAGCTAAGGCATCGCCATATTGATCAAACGAATCAATAACGGCTGGCTCCCCGGTACTTAACCCGTGCCCCGGTAAGTCAAAAACCAACACGGCGAGATTGTGTTCGAGCCCAAAACGAATCGAATGGCTTAAGAGGCCTGAATGATCATAGTAACCATGCACAACAACTAGTGATCCTTTCGCATCTTCTGGTAGCCAATAATGTGTCGCTAACTGAAAACCCGCAGCGTCCACATAACCGAAACCATGTTTTACGGAGTATTGATTCGCAAAATTAATACCATAATTATCAAGATAAGCTTGCACGCTAGCAGTCTTTTGCCAATCGCAGTCTTTTGCAGGGGAAAATTGCAGCCTCGGCATTTCCTGAGTAAGCTTGTGTAAGTCTTGCAGAGTCAGTGTCATATATTTCGCAACAAAAAATCGTTAAAAGCATTTTTGGATTTTTACCACTCAGGTTCTTTTGAACATGTACCTGCTTCGATACAAATTCAACTTTGCCAAATTAAAGCATCATTAGTACAGATTTATTTTCCATTGCGCATCATTTAGTCACAATAAACATAAGATATTGAAGATTTAGTCAAATTCTCTTAATTTTCACGCCAGCTCGGGAGCTGCTTAACTATAATCAACGACCATAATAATGGCTGCCTTGGCTCTGTACTTTAGCCAAGAGCATAAGAGAACCAATCAGGCAAACCATGAAAGAACATATTTTTAATATACACGATGTCATACTTTTAATGACGGCGGCCGAGTGTATTTTGCTGGCCGTTTTTCAAGCGGTTTTGCCTGCAAAAAATAAAGCCTCGGGCATTTTACTTACCGTATTTTTATTGTCCGTAGCTGTAAGTGCTCTTTGTGTATTACTGTTGTGGAATCATGATGTTCACTTTATCGAGTTATTCGATCGCATATTATTGCCCTACTTCTTAACGAGTTCGCTTTTATTTAAGGGCTCAGCACTTTATTTGTATGTTCGCGCCATTACTCAAGATTCATTTGCACTGGATTCAAAAAAACTGGTGCATTTAATTCCTGTTGGCCTGGGCATGTTGTGGTTATATTTATTCCACATAGATACACAATCACTCGTGAGGTTTCGGGACACTCATGTTGATCTGCATAATCAACGCGAGGTAAATATTTTATGGACTGCTATAAAAGTCGTGCCTCTAGCATACGCTATAGCCGCCATATTCAAGGTACACAATTATGTTCGACAATTAGAAAATCAGTATTCCTATTTTTCACCCACCGAACCGGGGTGGCTTAGCATTTTAAGCTACGGATTTTTAGTGAGTTGGACCTTGACCCTTGTCGTGCACATAATCGCTGAATTTGCCCGGCCTTCCATTTCAGACAGTTTTGGCATAATGGATAACTATGCAGGTTTTATTTTAATTAATGCGCTGTTTATCTATAGCGTCGTATACGCACATCAACTATTGGTTACCAAACCGGAAGCTTTAAAAGAAAAGACTGATGAAAAAGTAACAGACATAGCAATTCAAAAAGTCCAAACCGGGATGGAAGATCAAAAATTATATTTGAAGCACAACTTAAATATAGAAGAATTTTCCAAACGAATTGATTTGCCCATTAAGGAAGTATCTGCTGTGATCAACAAACATCACGGCACTAATTTTTTTGAGTTTATGAATAAATATCGCGTTGAAGAAGCAAAGCGCCTGTTATTAGATGCGGACTGCGCGCATATGACAGTACTGGATATTTTGTTGCAAGCTGGATTTAACAGTAAGTCTGCATTTCACCGTTTTTTTAATCGTCTTGTAGGCATGTCGCCAACCGAATTTCGAAAACGTGCGCAGCAAAATTAATGTTTTAAAATAAAAATTTTGACCATAAAAAAACCCGATGCTTTCTCAAGATCGGGTTTTTTTATTCTACTTTTTACAACTTATGGAATGAAGCCATTCACTATGGGCTGGAAGGCAGTCATCTTATCCTGCAAAGTACTGTTACCTAGCCCTTGGCCTTTGAACACTTGCCCAAACTGCGCTTGCTCACCGTGCAACGCCATATAGTTAAGAATGACAGTTTCCACCAGCAAGTTAACGTTGTTAGCAGCAGGACTGGACGCAGTTTCAACATCTCCGGAAGGACGCATGTAACCAAGTTGTTGATGAATTCGTTGAGTTGCCGTTACAGCCGCTGGGTCAGCACTTGCACCTCCTACCAATATAGGACGGCTGCCAGGGTTATACACCAGGAAGAACGCAGAGCCTGTCTGTTGATCATCACCTGTCCATACGCCTTTACCACGACCCGCCATGGAGTTATCAACCATGCCATTACTGAATACGGAGCCATCGCTAAACACATAAATCATGATGGGCTTACCCAAGCGAGCCGCATATTCAAGGCAAGCTCCGATGCAGTTACCAGCCCGCTCATCGCGAGTTTCGCCGGTAGACCTATCACCGGTGTGGTAATCAAACCCGCCCATGGTTATGGTTCCTGCTCCAGCATAACCATTTACGACCAGTTTCATTACCGATGCCGCTTTGCGGTATTCACCATTTGAGTCAAATTCTGCCTGGGTAAAAATACCAGTCGCGCCAACAATATTGGCATCCTTGGTCACAGAAATATCATCGGGATTACCGAAACGATCTGCGATATCGGCACTTTTTACATATCCGCAACGAACCATTTCTTTAAGATCAAGATCGCGTTGTGGGATACCTGTAGCAGGGTCAACATTAGCGAGTTTTGCATCGCTGATGCGATACATAGATTCCATCACCGACACTATGTCTTGCTGTGCCATTAAAGACGTAAGATCACCCACATCTACCAAGCCTGATACATCATTTGGGTTATCCACTTTGGTTGGACGCACTTCAAGATTGATCATGGCCGAGGGCGACATGGAGTTACCGCCGGAGTCGCTATTAACTGAACCAATCAAGGTCAATAAAGACCCATCCGCACCGGCTTTGTTGATGCCGTACATGGGGTTATGCGGATTATTGCCCGTATCATTTTCCGAACGAGCAGCGATGACTGCGCCATTGGTCATGCCTTGGGTCATGGCCGCAGCACGGGTTTTGATACCTCGTAACAAAGCGCTGTCCGCGTGGAATGCCAATCCCAGGGATTGATCATAGAGTAATGCGTTGGGCGCTTGCGATGCGTTGGGAGCCATATCGGCTGGCAAACCTTGTTTGCTGTAGCCAGCAGTACTCAGGAAATCCAGCTGTCCGCCCTTTTGTCCGATAACGACATTTGAGCCAGCGATATTGGCACCACCAGCAAGGTCAAAACAAATGAACGGAATTTTGCCTGCGCCAGCCGAACGTATACCGCAAGCCGTGCGTTTATCAATGATATCTTGTGAAAGCGCACCCAGTGCAGAGGGAGCAAATAGGCTCAGCATTGAACCGCCTATTACCGTTGCCGAGCCTGCTTTAAACCCCTGCGCAATAAGTTCGCGACGGGTCACAGGACGACGATGATTATTCAGCAGCAGCGGCGCATCTGGATGTAATGGAGCTTTGTTTTTAGCCATGATTCTTACCTAAAATTTGTCTTAGTAAGGATGTTGTTGCTACTGCAACAACATCACCGCGCTGCCGAAAGCGGCTGAACAGGTTGCTTTTACTGTGGTCAAGGTTTGATCCGACCCACAGGACCCACCACAACTGGTCATCTTGCCTATCAATTGATTTAGCTCAGTACGCAGGGTTGCGGGATTCGCCTGGGTGCTGAGTGCCACCGTAGGATTACCTCCACTTTGCGCAATCTCATGAGCCAAGAGATGCTTCAATAAAGGTTCAATGATTTGGTTCCGTCCCGTAGTGTCAAAAGCAGTACTAACCGAGGCGCTAAAGGGGAAGCCGCTGAAGTAACTGGCGCGCAAAGACGAATTGTTAACCAGAGCATTACAATAGGCCACGGTTAACTGGGTTATACCCATTTGCTGCGCAGCCAGGAAACCGTCGAGGTTTGCCAAGGTCGGCAATTGTTGCTGTACTTTTTGATAGGTAGAAGTTACCGCTGCATTACTTACAGGCACGCTAGTTAGAGCGGACAAAGTTGCGTTGATTTCCGCGAAACGGCGCAGACCAATTTTCGGTTGCCCAACTATGTCAGCCGAAGGTGCTGCAGGCTGAATGGCGGGCGTCGGACGCGTAAAGGATCTACTTCCAATTCGGTCAAATGTAACAAAGAATTGGTCGGTATCAGGACCATTTTTAGCCGCTATTACAGTGCCGAGACTTGAAAGATATTGACGCCCTTTAGTCTCACCCGTTGTATCCATTTTATTGGAATTGAGTGACGTATTAAGGTTGGCGAATACCTGACCAACCGGCGCCTCTTCTCCATTAACGCCTATGCGGACGCCTTGAAGAGCTATGTCAGAATCTACCGTTTTTCCATCCAAATTGACGAAGAATGGATTCGCAAACAAATATCCATAATCGTCGATCTGTTGCACTTCAAACACGATAAAACTACCGGAATATTTAGTTGCGTCGGCATCCAGCAAATCTGAAATGTTGAAAAGTAACAGGTATTTCGCCCCCACACCCACTTTGTAATTTGCGGCTATATCCTCAGCGCTCATAGCGCGCTTATGAATACCCAGGAAGCGCATGTTACCGCTCCAGTTGGATGCGGTTGCATTACCCGTTACTTCATTGCCTACCACCAGCGCGAAATTACTATCCCAATCTTTAAGGGCAGCTCCTTTGTCCTCATCCATATCGCCAGTGAATTCACCGTTAACATACATTTTGCGTCCATTTATAGGATCAAAGGTTACTACCACATGCTGCAAAGTAGCCTGCAGACGCTGATCTGTATCTTCGGTATGGAATGAATCTCCGTTTGCTACAGACAGACCATTCGCGTCACTTTTGGACGTGCGGTTAAGGAAGTCATAGTTGTATTCATATTGCCCGAGGGTGAAGTTACGCAACATATCGCTGCCTGAGTAGCTCACGATTCTGGAAGGATTATTGTCATTACCACCTTGGGTGACATTATCGGGGATAACCCACGCCTCAATACTGTATTCACCTGAGCCATTAATTAAATCGAAGAATTTACGGCTGCTTGCGGTAGTTGCCTGGGCACGACCCGCATCGCGGATTTTTATACCCCATGCACTGCTCCAAGCCACATTACCGATGAGGTTGAGATCTGCGCTTGGCGAGATACCACTGGTATCGTAGGCTACAGTTCCTTTGCCAGACTTGAACTCATATTTGGCAATCAAATTGGTATCTACACGACCACCGCTACTGAGAACGAAGGCATCACTCAAACTAACAGCCTTACTGACCACCAATGCGGGGTCTATGGTTACAGGTGTCAGGCTGTCAGAGAATTCCTGGATTTTATCCAACATGGATTTTGCGTTGGCTACACAATCACTCCAACAGTTGTGGAAGTCTGTACCCAAACGCAATACAAAGCGCGAATCTTTAGGGCTATCCAAACGCATCTTGGTTTTGGCGGCTTCATAGGCTACTGCTATGTCGCTGCTGGCAAAATAAGGCTGCTGCTTTGTCAGCGCACTTTCAGAATGGCAACGTGAGCAATACTCGGTAAG
>CBHTVU010000036.1:0-22865 GCA_966096785.1 uncultured Gammaproteobacteria bacterium
TTAATTTTAATCCGAGTAATAACATGGATTAGCAATTATGGCGCTCTTAGACTGTGTGATTGTTGGCGGTGGACCGGCGGGCCTTACAGCAGCTATTTACCTTGCACGATTTCGTCGCAATATCTGCGTTCTTGATAGTGGTTGCAGTCGCGCCAATTTAATTCCTCGAAGTCATAATTACCCGGGTTTCCCAAATGGCGTTAACGGTCGTGAACTGCTTCAGCGGTTAAGGTCACAGGCTGAATCTTGTGGTGTTAGTATCGTGAATGTCGAGGTGTCGCAATTGATAAAGGCGACCGATCATTTTCAAATATTGTCTCAGGACAAACAGTTTTATTCCAGATCCGTGATATTAGCGACAGGTGTGGTAGATAAGCATCCCGGACTAGAAAATTGGGATGACTTGGTTTGTAGAGGTCTTATACGCTTGTGCCCCATTTGCGATGCTTATGAATGCAAAGGCGATAAGATTGCGGTAATTTCCACTAAAGAATGCGCATTTAGTCATGCACGATTTTTGCGAACTTATTTCAAAGCAGTAGATTTGTATGTTCGTCCGCAATGCAACTTCTCGGACACTGAGTTACTAAAATTTTTTAATTCAAACATACATTTAATGCAGGGAGGTTACGAGACAATATTTGTACGAGAAGATAGGCCCGTTGTACAAAGTATTGACGGAAGTGAGCATATGTATGATTCGATCTATGTCATGTTGGGAGAGGCGCGAAGTCTTGAACTTGCAAGACAAGTCGGCGCATCTGTGAATGACGAGGGCAGATTAATCACTGACGGGCACCAGCGCTCTTCCGTGGGTGGTCTTTATGCTGTGGGAGATCTTGTCAGCTCGCTACATCAAATTAGCGTAGCAACTGGACAAGCTGCTATCGCAGCTACTCATATTCATAATAAGCTTCCTGAAAACTTTGCTGATACCCGGGATTTTTAAAACGGAGCCTTTATGGTTGCAAATAATTTTGTGCTTGACCGATTTTTAGACGCTCAGAAGAATTCTTATTCTATTGCTTTGGCAGAACTTCAGTCAGGTAAAAAAAGATCACATTGGATTTGGTATGTGTTTCCGCAACTAAAGGGATTGGGAAGAAGCACTAACGCTGAATTTTTTGGTGTGGATGGCCTAGCTGAAGCGCAGGCTTATCTTGCGAACCCCGTCCTCGGGCAAAGATTGAGAGAAGCGATAGAAGTTGTATTGGTTCATAAAGACAAAGATATATCGTCAATTCTGGGTGACCTTGATGCACTAAAATTCAGATCCTGTCTCACATTATTTTTATTGGCTGCTCCCACAGAAAAACTGTTTGCCAATGCGCTTGGGCAGTTTTTTGCGGGAGAATTAGATTCGCAGACACTTGCCTTATTAAATGATCGCCATCAAACCTAAATGAAATTTAAAATTCATGAGCCTGATTTTTATAAGCCCTCTTTGCTCCTGAAATAAGCAACAAGTGCGTTGGCATGGCCATGCCCAATTTCGTATTCTGATTTTAACCAGCTTACCATTTCCATATGTTTAAGTTGCTTTTGATTTTTTAGTAAATCAAACCAATGCTGAACAGGAAAGCCGTATTTCTTTTCAATTGATGGAAAATAAGAAGCAGGACCACTTACTTTTTCTTCGCCAGACATTTACATCTCCATTTAGTTTTAATTCAAACTTTCAACATGCCGTTTAAAGTTATCAATAATCGCTTGCCAACCTTGCTGTTGTTGCTCAACAGAGTGAGTTTCTTCGCTATCAAATTCCACTCGCACTCTGACACCATCCGGCAGGGCAGAAAATTCAACTTGGGCCAAGCGGTCACCAAAAGAATATTCAATAAGTTTGTTTTTTTCCACCTTGGTGTAAGTACCTGCAAAGTCAAAACCAAAGCTTCCATCTTTTGCTTCCATGCGCGAAGAGAAATTTCCTCCCACACGCAAATCCACGGAAGATGAGGTTGTGTGCCAATCATCAGATGCAGCATTCCACTTCACAATATGTTCGGGTGAGTTATAAATACTCCATACTTTTTCGATAGGAGCATTTACGACAGTTTCAACAGAGATTCTCATGGATATGTTCTCTTAAGATGTAAAGTTGTAGATGGGGTTAGCAATGCATAACCCCCGTGTATTGAAGAGCAAAATAAGCTTATTCTGAAGTAAGCGGGTCGTTGACCCGTCATATATTACCCAAAAAATTAATTTTTCTTCAAATTAAGCCAGCCATTCGATGTGACCCAATCCATAATCGGTGTTTGCCAGCGATCACGTGGAATTCGGAAAAAACCGTGATCGCCTTTTTCAAAAAGATGTGCTTCAGCAGGAACACCTGCTTGTTTAAGTGCTTCAAGAAATAGAATGGAATTTTTTACATCGACCAATTTGTCATCAACAGCATGTAGCAATAAGGTAGGTGGAGTGTTTGCATTTACGTGCAACTCGTTGGAGAAGAAGTTAATTTTTTCTTTAGTTGGTTTTTCGCCCAGCAAAGCTTTACGTGAATCCAGGTGGGTGACTTTTGAATCCATACTAATTACGGGATAAACCAGAACAAGAAAATCAGGGCGCAAATTAATGTTGTCAGGATTTTCGATTTGAAGTTTATCAAAATGCGTTGCTAAGCTTGAAGCGAGATGACCACCGGCAGAAAAACCAACTACACCCATTCGGTTTGAATCCAGATTCCATTCACTGGCGTGTTGGCGAGCAAATTTCATCGCTTGTTGCGCATCCTGAAGTGGGCCAATGGATTTATCGACCATCCACGCGTCATTTGGAATTCGATATTTAACAACAAACGCCGCGATCCCATGATCCACAAAATAAGTAGCTTGTTGAATACCTTCGAAATCGAAGGTTAGTCCCCAATAAGCGCCACCCGGAAATATCACCACACTGGCGCCTGTCGCTTTAATTTTTGCTGGAAGGTACACCTGAATATAGGGTTGAGAAACTTTTTGTATCCAGCCTGTGCCTGCGCCTGTTTCCTCATCGGGAGTTGGTTTTGAGTTTGGAATCGCCGCATCACCATACAATCGAAAACTCTGCATTTTAGGAGGAAAGATATTAGCCGGATCAGTTGCTGGCTTTTCTGCTTTCTGGTCACTTGCACTCTTTGTATTTTTTTCCTCTGCATTAACCGCTAGAGCGGCAAACGCCATTAAGCAAATTGCAGTTATTGTGGATAGCCATTTATTCATAGCAGCCTCTTATCGTAGTTATTTAGAGAGTTTTAACAGCATGTGTCCGTGCGAGAAAGCATAGCATACAGAATTATTTAAGTGTCGCCACACTAAACCATAATGTCGTTACATATCGCGATTTAAAACAATCGTTATACGCTTGAAGAAATCACCATTTAAATGGCAGCTAAGTAAGGCTAAAAAAATAAAAAGTTGTAATTATGTGTGTGATTCCCAACGGACGAGAATTCGAGTCTTACCAATACTTATGCAGATGTAAACGGCACGCCAAAGTTTAATTACTCGTGATGGTGCCGAACTATTAATAATCGCATCTGGAGAAGTAAATGACGACAATAATAAAAGATGTGTTTTTTCAAAAACTCCCCATACTGATTCATTGCTGGTCGATGCACAAAATCGAAAGAAAAAAAATTGTTAAAGCTTTACTCGGTTTACAGTTAATTTTTATTGGCGCATTAGGGCTCCCAATAAATGCCTCTGCTCAAATAAATTGGGTTCATTGTGCAGATGAAAATAGCACGTGTCGTTTTGACGCTACAAAAGTAGTTCGCTACGGCGAGGGTTCAAGTTGGGTCCAGGGCGTTTACATTAATTCTGTTACTTGCAATAGCGGCACGCTTGGTGAGCCTGCAGCGGGAACTTCTAAAAGCTGCCAAGTCACGGAACCGCAGTGGACAACCTGTGCTAATAAAGATGGAGTTTGTAGATTCGTCGGTAAAAAAATTGTCCGCTTCGGCTCTAATACTCGTTGGAGACAAGGTCAATTCACAGATCAGGTTGCCTGTAATAGTCGCGTTTTTGGCGAATCCATAACTGGAGCTGTGTGCCAAATCGCTTCTGCTCACATGGATACACTTGCACCCACGCGACCACGCGGCTTAGCCATAGGAGCTGTCACTTGCAATTCTGCAGAATTATCCTGGCTTACGTCTACGGATAACGAAGGTGTAACGGCTTACGATATTTATCACGATGGAAAACATATGGTTCGCGTTAACGGCGAAACCTTAAAAACGAGTTTACGGCTTGCACCCGGTGTTAAATGGAGCATTTATGTAAATGCTGTTGACGATGCGGGTAATGTATCGCAGGCGAGTGATAGCTTGCCGATAAATATTCCTTACTGTCAGGCTGATAATTTACCTCCTTCAGTGCCAACAAATCTGAGTGGCACCATAAGCGGAACTACAGCGTCATTGAACTGGAGTGCATCCACCGATAATGTGAACGTAATTGCCTACGATATTTATCGCGATGGAAAAAAAATTGGCACCACTGAAGAGCTCACTTATTCCGAGCCCGGGCTCACTCCACACGCAAGCTATATATATTCTGTTGCTGCGCGTGATACACAAAATGTTTCGGAACCTAGTAGCGTCATCTCATTAACAGCAGGTAGCGTTTGTTCAGCCTCGGTGTGTTCAATTGAACAAGTTACCGTAGAGCAGGATTTGCCGTGGGGCCTTGTGACGCTTCCGGATGGTTCAATTCTTTACGGCCTTCGTGATGCGCATGAAATTGTTAGAGTCGCTACGGGTGTGAAAACAATTGTAGGAATTGTACCCAGTGTTGAGAATACAGACGGTGAAGGTGGATTGCTTGGTTTGGCGGTGACGAAAGATTTTCCTGCCAATGATCCGTGGATTTATATCTATCACACAAGTGAAAAAGATAATCGCATCGTAAGGATTCAATACAGAGAAGGTGCATTGGTGTCGTCCACTTACCAGGTATTAGTCACTGGCATAGGACGGAATAAATATAACAATGGTGGACGTTTACGCTTCGGTCCCGATGGAAAATTATATGCCGCAACGGGTGACGCGCAAGCGCCAGATAGTGCTCAGGATCTCAATAGTTTGAATGGAAAAATTTTGCGTATAAATGCGGATGGCAGCGTTCCTTCGGATAATCCATTTAACAATTACATTTGGACATACGGACATCGCAATCCGCAAGGCTTGGCTTTTGATTCTCAGGGCCGGTTGTGGTTACAGGAAATTGGAAACAGTGTATTGGATGAAACTAATCTAATTGAAAAAGGCGGCAACTACGGATGGCCCTATTGTGAAGGTGTTCTGTCGCAATCGGGTGACGAAGGTTGCGCAACAGCCGCTTTAAAAGCACCGACCGCTATCTACCCGGTGGCGCAAGCGTCATGCAGCGGTCTCGCGATTGTGAACAATATTTTGTATGTTGCATGTTTGAACGGTAACAGAGTGTACAGCGGAATAATTAACAATGAGTCTATCGCGAATGTCGATCAATTATTTGTAGGCACCTATGGCCGCCTTCGCACTATTGAGCCCACCATTGAAGGCGATGGTTTTTGGATGACTACGTCGAACAATGGTGATAAAGACAGCACTGCCTACAACAGCAACGAAAGGATTTTTAGAGTCACACTCGCTCGCTAAAAATTCAGGGGCCATCTCAATTAATTGGTGTTGGTCCCTTTTAAGTCCTAAATATTTCTGCCAGAAATTAAAACTCATGCAGGAAATTTATTTTTCATTTAAAAGATCTCGGTTCCTATTTGCATTACATTTTGACGACACCAGGTTGTCGAATAGCTTTACATTTCCAAAGAATATTTTCTTTCAGTTATAAATAATCGTTTGATTTGAAAGATATTAGTGAACTTGGTGTGCAAACTGCTTCTATTTTACATTAGTTGCTGAAATATTTTTTGTCACCTTAGTCTTCTCGCGTAATGTTACATCATCAGAATGAGGCTTTGCTTATGAGGTTTATTAAATTTGTTTTTCTTACCATTTTTTTCGGTATTTCACTTTCAGCCAATGCTTTTCTTCTGAGTGATGTTGAGGAATTTAACTCCGCACTTGTCTCAGGAGAAAACTATGGTTTCCGTTTTAATCTCGCTGACCATGGTTACAACCAACTCACCGATACCATAACTGAGGTAAAACTTAGTTTTGATTTCCGTGAAATTGTGGATACCGAGGAAGATCTTGAAGATTTGGGCGACATGGATAATTGGGAGTTTGTGATTTTCTATTCCAGAATATTTGATGGTCGATCAGTTTATGCTGACGTAGACACTGGCACAGTTTTGTTTGATTCGTACTGGGACAAGACCTACGAATGCCAGGTAAGCGACAACGTTGACTTTGAAGAAGTCTGCATTGACAATCTGGATCTTAATGGTGAGATGAGTAGTTGGCTCGCGTCTTATACCAACAATCTATGGCTCGGCGAAGTTCGGTTGGATGCAGAAATTACTCGTGCTGATGTACCAGAACCATCGTCCATTTTTCTATTGGGCCTAGGGCTTCTTGGTTTGGGCGTAGGGCGCTATCGCAGTTTTAATTTATTTTTACGAGAGAAGACTTAGTTAATAAGACCAAGTTCTTTTTGCTTTTTCTTTGGCAGGCCTGAAGCGACCAAGTGGTAGGAGCTCTCCAAATGCTTTTTTATTTCACTATCATCGCTTCGAACTGACTCAAACATCTGTATCCATTTCATGCCGCGAGAAGCGAGGTAAGGTGCGGGCCTATATCCTGGCTCATCCTTTAAAATTTCAAAATTGACGTCCGATGTTTTAAATGAAAATGCTGGCTTCCCGGATTTTTCCCAACCGCCAATAGCAAATACTTTGCCCCCCACCTTCCACACATGCGATGCGCCCCACTGTACAACATATGACGTTGCAGGTAGCGCTTGACAAAATTCGTTGTATTTATCGTACGTCATAATTCAATAATCTTTCGTGAATAAATTTAAACCAATTTTAATTTAAAATTTATGTAATTGAGAACGTGCCATGGTTTGAAAAGTTGCCATATAAACTCCCTTAAATGAAAGTTTAATTAATTATTATTTCGTAAGACTTACCACGTTTTTGACAGGCTTTTTTTACATCCTCTACCCACGCAATAGATTCTTTATAGGTGCTACTGCCAACTTCCTCGGTCCTGGCTGTTACATCTTTCGCAATATCCAAATCACGACGGGAATGCTTAAGTGAGTCTTTAGGTTCAAAACCTTCGGCAGCAGGCTCCGGCTATTTCAATCGCCATACCGTTCAATGACTGAGGTGTATGGGGAAAGCTTTTAGCAGGAAAGTTGTTACAGCTGCATAATATAAAACACAGCGCGGCAGTTATTATTTTATGAATCATGATAATCCTTAGGTTATTAATAACCCCTTAGTTAATTTATTGCACCACCATTTCTATTGGAGATCAAATACATTAGTCACGATAGATTGTTTCAATTAAGTGAAAGCCAAATTGAGTTTTAATGGGCCCATGCACTACATGTATCGGCAACTTAAAGACAACATTATCGAATGCTTTAACCATTTGGCCTGGGCTAAACTCGCCAAGGTTTCCCCCTTTTTTTGCTGAACTACAAATAGAGTGCTTCCTCGCCATCACACCAAAATCAGCACCTTTGGCGATGAGTTGTTTTATCTTTTCTGCCTCACTCTGAGTCTTAACTAAAATATGCCGAGCGGATGCCAATTGTCTTTTTGAATTCATGGTTGTCTCGTATGTATGCGGGCTGTTTATAAGCTTAGAATTGAGCCTCAAGAGCACGGGCCTTCTCTAGCCGTCCGAGCTATCTCACAAGGCGCCTTATATTTTTTCGCCAGAATATTCTTTTTAAATTTTAATAGACGCTAAGGATGTTAGGATACATCATTTTAAGATGTGAATATTTAATTCAACACTAGAAGACGGTATCAAACCTATGCTCATTCGCCCCGTAAGCCCAAATGATGCTGAAAAACTTTGCGAAATTCTTAATCATTATATTTTAAACACTTCGATTACTTTTGAAACAGTTGCGGCTTCACCATCGGATATGCGAACAAAGATTGAAGAAAATCCGCAATCTTTACCATGGGTTGTACTTGAAGTTAGTGGTGAGCTTGTGGGTTGCGCTAGAGTTTCAAAGTGGCGACCACGCCCTGCTTATGATGAAAGTGTGGAGATATCCGTTTATCTTCGTATTGATTACACGGGAAAAGGGCTGGGCAAGATGATGTACAAAAAATTACTGGAACAATTGAAGGCGTTGAAATATCACGCGATCATGGCCGGTATAGCCCTTCCCAACGATCCAAGTGTGGCTTTGCATGAATATTTTAATTTTAAAAAAGTTGGACATTTTTGTGAGGTCGGTTATAAGTTTGGACGTCGT
Organism: uncultured Gammaproteobacteria bacterium; assembly: GCA_966096785.1. Taxonomy (GTDB): domain Bacteria; phylum Pseudomonadota; class Gammaproteobacteria; order Pseudomonadales; family Cellvibrionaceae; genus Cellvibrio. The sequence goes on from CBHTVU010000036.1 coordinate 8,379, forward strand.
ATCGATGTTGGTTATTGGCAATTGATTTTTAAAGAAGAATAAAAAAAGCGCGATTTAAATCGCGCTTTTTTTAACTTACTCACTAACAGCTCAATCTCCGAATCAAAATTGTGATTCTTACGAAAGCACTACAGATGTTGCTAAGACGCTTTACGAGTTGCACTCGCTTCTGAAGTAGAGTGAATGTCTTCAGCACCGGCGCTTTTAAATACATCTTTGGCAATATCTACCTGGCGAGAATTCTCGGTGTGAACCGAAATCAGTGAGTGGCCACCCTGAATTTTTCCGTCATACAACTTGGCTTCATATTCAGGAATACCCATACCGATTAAGCCACCAATCACACCACCTGTGGCACCGCCGACAGCCGCGCCGCCAAGAGCAGCCATGATCGGTCCAGCGGCAATTAGAGGGCCAACGCCCGGTATAGCCAATGTACCTATACCTGCCAACCAACCCAGGACCGCACCGGCGCCCATGCCAGCCACACCGCCTGTGGTAGCACCTTCAGGCATTTTGGTATTTTGTTCATGAGAGAAATCACGCGTGCCTGCTTTGTCAGAAAAAAGCACTGAAATTTCATTATTAAGAAATCCAGAACTTTTTAAGCTGCCCACGATGGCTTCAGCTTGGTCACGATTTCGAGCAATACAATAAACTGCGTTTTTCATGTTGATTCTCCAGTGGTTTATTTAGTGTCAATGTCTAGTTGATTATCAATCTTCGAAACTCCTGCGACTTTTCGCGCGATCTCTTCTACGCGAGCTTTTTCATTTGCAGTTTTTACCGGCCCGCGTAATGTGACAGCACCATTGACTACAAGAATCTTCACGTTGTGAGCCGCAGTTGATAAATTACTATCATCAACGATTGCACTACGTACGGCAGCTAACGTTTTTCTATCCGATTCTGCATTCGGCTGCTTTTGCGGTGTTAAAGCGTTGTCGCTTTTGTCGCGTGTGTTTAACTCAGTGTTGTCAGCATCTTGCGTAACAACACTTTTCATCGCAGCGGATGAATACGCACTGTGAGTAACGCCATCTGCTGCCATAGCTGTTGCGCTACCAAGCACAACAGTAAGCCCCAATAGTTTTGTTAGTGTTCGCATTGTGTGTCTCCAATGGTTGGTAAGTGCCGCCATCTGCGACTTGCAATACGAAGTGTACGAGTAAAAAAAATTATTGAATGTTTGGTAACAAACATTTGAGTGAAGTTTTTTAGAGTTATATAAATACAAAAATATGACGGGAAACCGTGAAATATTCAGTCCCTTATCGATTTCAAAGATCCAGCTCGGCCTCTAAAATAATTGCAGATGAATTTGTTGGGTTGATTTTGCTGCCGAATAAAAGCGGAGCTTAATTTTTTATTAGTAAATACCTTAATGATGTAATCAAATCACTCGATAAGGCACCAGCGGTATTGCTTATCATGGGTATAAGCGCACAAATGATTCACTGAGCAAAAAGATTTTTTGAGCTGCTGGTTCAACAGGGTTTATATCTCATCCGTTTCGATCGTGATTCTCGGCATTCAATACATCTTGATAAGGCACAGATACCTACTTAACTTTATCAACTGCTTGGCTTTAAATTTTTCTTAATTTCTTCTGTTTTTAGGAAAAGCGAACTCGAGAGAATTTTTTTCGCTAAGCCCCTTTTTCTGTAGACAATATTCGAGTTTTGTTTAAAGCTAACCTATTAAAAATAATTAACACAACTGCTGCTGGCGGTTGTAGCCTTATTTAGGATGCATGTATGGGGACATTGGAAGAGATTATCACCGCAATCAATTTATTGTTTGGCTACCTCTGCTTACGGTTTTTATTCTACTTGGCAGAATTTTTCGACTGGCTCAAAAGCAGTCGGGAAATGCTCCTTGTTCAAACTACTCAAATCCTTTTGATTGTCCTTATAAGCTTGGGGTTAGTAGTAGCCTTTTTTTTATTGCGAAGGTGGATTAACGCGCAGTTGGTTTTACAGAAAAACGGCCAGGGTAAAAAAGGTGTTTCGGAGACCATAGTAAAAGCCAATAATTACGGGAGCCGTTTTTTAGCATTTTTTTTGCTTATCGAAAGTATTTATACCGGCGCTATGATTTACCGTATGTTCCAAATGATTGACTTAATAGCGGAGGGTAATGTCCCAGAGGAATTAATAGCCACAAAGCCAGACCTTTGGATTATTATTCCTTTGATCGCACAGGTTGTGCTAGTCATGCATGGTGCATTCTCGTTGTTCGCACAAAAATCTGTCGCTGTACTGTCATTGGCTATGGCGATGATTGTGAGCCTTATAGGCTTAGGCTTCTACTTTTACAGCGGTATTCAATATATTGGCGGGGTGCTTATTTACATAACGATTACCAGGGTGCTGCCTTTAGCCTATACAATTTTTTTATTACGCAACGGGAAGCTCAATTCGAAAACTACATACATGCAGTAGACACCGCTAAGAAACTGCTAACAAACACGAAAGCAGGAGATTTAAGATGTCCATTTGCACATGGGGTGATGACTTTATATCCACAAAATTCTCAGGCCTTTTTTGGGCTCCAGGCGATGAGAATCTGGTTAAGATAAAAATTACGACGAAAATTAATTTGCTTACCGGAAAAAATCGGATGTTAAGAACTTATATTTAATTAGTGATTATCTTGAAGCAGATAGTCACTTTAACGGAATTAAGCTTATGAAAGCAGGTATTTTTTTTGCGCTATTGGCGGTTACTTTTGCTTGTCATGCTCAGGATTTGTCTGAAGAAACTCTCATTCAAATACAGGAGGTGAGTAGAAGAACTCAAATGGATGGTATGAGCTATCAAGTAGTGAAGCGATGCGGTGCGGATGCCGGGACACTTAAGAATCTCAAAGCATATTTATATAAAGACATAGAAAAAATCCAGCGCCGCTATCCAAAAGCTAAGGTGGATACAGATGGCCTATTTGAAATGGGCGCTCAGTTCGGTGATGAAACCTATGAGACCGCGAAGTCCAATCCAAAATTTTGTGAAAAAGCATTAGAAGAGGCAGAAAAATATGCTTCACAAAGCACTTCTAGCTAATGATTTGATTTCCCCTTTTAATTTAAAGGTAACAATCGTTTTGTGAAGTGACGGCGTAATCCAAAAACAATTGATAAATAACATGTTCCGCGCAGTAGCCCTCTGGTAAATGTGGAACTATGTGAGATTTAAGGTCATTGATTGAATTTTTACCGTTTATCAAATATGTAATATCTGTTAATTCGGGAGGAAACAAATCCTGTTTTACTAAACGCGGTATGGGTAGATGCGGCATTACCATCCACGGTGGCAAATACTCCTGATTGATAAGACCTTCGTATGTTCCTCCGTCCTCAAGATGTGTTCGTGACATTGCCGATTGAGCCAGCGTACCCCATACTCGTTCGATGCGACCACTACTCGTTAAGGGTGAGCAGAGGTACGGAACCTGAAAAAAAGTTTCATTGACAATAGAAAATTGCGATAACTTTAAAAAATCTTTCAATTCCGCGGTGGTGTACTGTAAATTTTCGGGCACATTGTCGCCGTATAAAAAGGGACCGTAATTTAACCATTGACCTCCTGGTACCAACAACTTTTCCATGAGTGCAATAAAGTCTTTGCAATCGCGTCTCATAACATCAATAAACCAAGGCGTTACTATTAGATCAAACGACTGCGCAGAAAAAGGTGCAAACCGGGCATCCGCAAGCAAAGGGAACCATGAATCTCGAAGTTGCTTATTGCCGGCCGGGCAGTGAAGCGGCCATTGATAAAAGCTAATATCTTTGCCATCTTTTAAATTTCGCTCGTAGCAATGTAATTCCCCGTTATCTTTTATCAGGTGCGATGCAACGGAAAGCAACAGAGGATTAAAATCCATTGCAACTGTCATTTCTGGTTTTAACGAACAATGCAGATCCCAACTTAATCGACCAGCTCCAGCACCAATAAATAAAATGCGAGCAGGCTTGAAACCATTAGATAGTGCAGGCTCCATAATTTGCAGGATATTTTTAAGCGCAATACTATTTTCATCTTCGGCAGTACTCTCATAGTCGCTACTTTTTGCAATTGTTCCTTCGCCCATTTCTTCAGCATTCGAACTCGGTGGCCAACCCCAACACCAATCCCTCAAAATGAGATCGTAATAATTCCAGAATGAGTTTGTAGAATACTCATCATATAAGGAGTTTTTAATAGCTTGCAGGCCTGAGTCTTGTAAAAAGTCGACGATACTTGTACCGATCAATGTCTGAAATTCTAAAGTGCTTTCCAGACGCTTGCGGGTTAGAATTGATAATCCAGGTTTACTAAGTTCTGAATTGAGAGTGGCAACCGATTTTTTTTGATCTTCCACTAATACTCCAAGCAAATGATTCCATAAATCTTTCTGGTGATTCCCAGACGGGAATATGCATGGAATGCTACTTAGCTTAAAAAATTTATTGTCGCAGCATTGACAGATAATATTGCCGGAGGTTTTTATGCTTCCTGTTTTGCTGCAAATTGGGCAAGATATTAAATTCCAGAATTGCTCTGACATACAAATCCTTATTAATCATTGTTGTGATTACCGGTCCGAACTCTCGAATTTAATCTGGCGGCATAAATTCGAGAGTTTTTTCAACTGCTCTATTTCGCAAATTTTAAATAATTATTTAAGTTGAAGTTTGTAACACAAAGAAAATTAGAGCGTTAAAAATTTCTCAATATTTGTTGTTAGATTTTAGTTATAGAATAATATTTTTATTATTCAAGCTTGCAAGAAGGTTTTTAAAAAATCAATAAATATGAGCGTATTTTAGATTAAGAAAAGTAATTTTTTAATGCATATTATGATTGGAAATAAATGGAGTCATCGAGAATATCGAATCTGAATTGATGCAGTAATCATAGTTGCTCTCGGTGTAGGAATTCTTAAGTCAGCTATTGGCCAAGAGTGAAACTGACTCGATTGTTCTGAGTTAGGGCCATGACAGCAATTGGTCAACTACACCATATGCAATAAGCCTGGAGTCGCTCAAAAAATCTTTTTGCGAGATCTTATAGTTAATCGCAGCAAAGTATTTATAAATTGTAACTACTTACGAGTCAATACATCAGCGATAGCGTCAGGAGTGGCGATTCAGGTTCTTCGACGAAAATTATTTATACTATTGAAGTAGATCAAATTTTAAGCCCAATGAAAATGTTAACCTATGGTTGACACAAAGAGGGCATCATTAAATGAGCAACCTGGATTATAAAGAATACGATGTAAGAGCGATTGCGCGTGCTGCAATTGCATCGGTAAACGCATATGCTGACAGCGTCCTTCACGAAATTCGTTTAAAACATGTTGAATTCATGCAGTCGCTTGATTGGGAGGAAGAGGCGCGCGGACGGATCAGTCACATTGCTAACCTAATTTTACCGCATGCGTCTTTTGACGATTGGTGGGCATCACTCTCTAAGAGCGACAGATCAGTTTGGCTTGATGCTTATCAAGAGTACCAGTACGGAAGTGATCGTGATGAAAAACTTCATGAGAGTTATTTCGGTCACTGTGTGATGACTTTTTTATCTTTACGAAACAAACTCACAAATAAACAGACGTAAAATTTTGCTCATTTCGGAATTTTGATGTTTGGTCAAGAACGGACTTTAAAGTTAATGATCAAATCAAAATTCCCGAAGTACAAAAATTTTTCTTACGGCTTGGGCGTGTCATCTTTATGCGATTGCATCGTGAGGCCGATCAAGCGTGCAACTACTCCAGCCAAATAGAGCAAGCCGACAAACATTTCTACACTTGCCACTGCGCGTGTAAGCGGGGTCAGCGGTATGACATCACCAATCCCGGTACTCGACAGTAGCGCAAAGCTAAGATAGTTAAGCTCGGTCCAGGTACGCATGTCTTGGGGATTGACCGCAGCACCGTAGGAACCCGTCTGAAGTATTTGAATCAGCATGAACAAGTGGGTAAAGCCCCAAGCCAGCAACGTGAAAGTCGCGCCGGCTGCAAACAGTTCGTCGGTAGTTGCTCGCAGATCTTCTAGCATGTATGCAATCAAACTCCCGGCTGCATAGAAGTAAAAAATCGCTTCCAGCCCCGAGCTCCACGGCAGCAAATGCGGCATCGAAAAAAAAGTCTGCAGCAATAACAACGTGATGATAATCGTGGCCAAGCTGGCGCTAATCCAGGTTAGTCCCGGAGTACGTTGCACCATGCGTGTAGTTAGCGTCAGCACTGTCACACCAAAAGCATTGAAAGCGACAAGTCCCGCGTGCGTCCCTTCAAGGAATGGATACAGCAACATTCCCATTAGTTGGACCAACAGCAAAACTGCCGAAGGATGCCGCTTGGTGAGGCGAAGAATAGGATGGTATGTCATTCGATAACGCCAGCTAAATTGTATGGACAAGGTCTTAAATCGTTTATAGGTTTTAATTAACTTCACTCTGACCCGCCCCAATATTATTTACTTGGGGCGAGTTCATTGTGCATTTCACGGCGTGGTTCGTGATCCTGCCTCAGATAAATTACTTAAAGCTTACCCAATCCACATCAACGGCATCGCTACCGGTTTTAGTAATGACAATGTTGTGCACACCTTTTGGAATTTTTTTGGTAGTAGCGCTCGATATTTTCCAATCGGTTGAATCGTCAATTTTCACATTACCCAGTAAAGGTCCATCTTGACTGTCCAAATGAATTTCGAGTGTGCTACTTGCGCCAGTTTTCGCGCGCACCTTAATTGATTTTTGCGCGCCTCGACCAAAGTCAACGTCATTGAATTTTATCCATGATTTTGCAGAACCAAATGTTGTTTTCCAACCTGCATGTGGATTGGCATCGTCAATTAGCGACACCACAATTCCTTCGGCACTTTTCTCGCTGTAGCGATCAATTTGAATCTCGCTCTTGGCATCCACTAGCCCAACACCGCGCAGCGTTGGTTTTACTTTCTGGATGGAACCATCGGTATTGAAGAACAGCTTATCGGCGCGAATTGAACGATTCTTGTCGAAAGCGGGCGACAGATCTCTATCGTGATAAAACAGGTACGACTGGCCTTGCCAATCGAGAATGGAGTGATGCACTGTCCAGCAACCGCTCTCGGATTCATCGAGAATCACCCCGGCTTGTTTGAACGGCCCCATAGGTGAAGAGCTCGTCGCGTATTCCAGCCGTTCGATTTTATTTTCCACATGCGGATAGGTCAGGTAGTAAGTACCCTTACGCTCGAAGGCAAAAGGTCCTTCCAGTAATCCTTGAGTTGGCAGATTGTCGATCACCATCGGCTCGCCATCGATCTCCGTCATGTTGGATTTCAGCTTGGCGACGAAAATCTTGCCCTCGGAGTAATACAGATAAGCGGTGCCATCTTTATCAATCAGCACATTCGGGTCGATTCCCCTCACGCCCTGAATGTAAGTGGGTAGGGGCTTGAAAGGTCCATAAGGCGTGTCTGACACCGCCACACCAATTCTGAATTCTGGACGCTTGGCATCGGGGCCCTCAGCCTTGTCGTTTTTCTTGGCGATGGCCGGAAAGTAAAAATAATATTTTCCATCTTTAAATACACAATCCGGCGCCCACATCGCATAAGCGGTAGGGTCGGCCCACGCTACGCCGCTTTGCGAGACGATCATGCCGTGATCTTTCCAATCGGTAAGATTGCTCGATGAAAAGACGTGATAGTCCTCCATTACAAACCAGTCGGGTTTTCCTTTATATTCCGGTGGCGCTTTGATGTCATGCGAAGGGTAGACATAGATTTTGCCGTCAAATACCCGCGCAGTCGGGTCAGCGGTGAATTGATCCATAATCAAGGGATTAGTCGCAAAGGCCGATGTGGTTTTCAGCAAGCCAGCAACGCTGAGGATCAGCAAATAACGCAGAGAATATTTCATAGTCGCCCTTTAAATTCGCAATAGTAGAGGTGCGCAATTAAACGCGCACTGCCGCTGCGATGCAAGTCCGTGTTGGGCGCTTATCTTGTTCCTCTTTAGTTGCTAAAAAAATGCCTCGGCACAAGCCGAGGCATTTCTATTGCTTAACGCTTACCAATTAACTTTTACCGGTTTTTCTTTTACCAATTTTTAATGGCTTCCTTCACTAGCGCGCCTGAAGTTGTAAGGTTAGCATCGGTCCAATTGCCGTTTGCGCTACTACCTACAGTTAGGGCAGAAGCACCTTCAGCCTTGTCATTCAATGCCCAATTAGCATGGCTAATATTGTTGGTTTTTAAGAAATCCAACCATGTCGCGGTTTCAACAGTATCAACAGCGCCGTCGCCGCTCGCCTCTACACTTCCCCATTCGGTAACAAATAATGCTATGCCTTTATTCATAGCAGTCGTTGCCTTGTTACGCAGGAATTGTTTATGTGTCGCCGCATAGAAGTGCAGGGTGTAGGCAATGTTGTCGTAACCGGTAATTGGGCTATTCGCCGCAACGTCAACGTCCTGGGACCAAGTAGGCGTGCCTACAATAATCAGGTTATCCGGATCAATCGCGCGAATCGCAGCAATCACGTCTAGTGCATAGGGCTTGATGACGTCACTCCACACTAAAGCACTGGTCGTTTTACCTATATCTGTATATTTGTTTAACGGCTCGTTAAAAATTTCATAAATGACGTTGGGGTTGGCGCCATAAGTAGTCGCCATGTCCTGAAAGAATGCTATGGCTTCGGTTTTATAATTGTGTGCGTTATGACTGTGCCAATCGATAATCACATACATATTATTGGCGATGGCTGCATCTACAACACTGACCACTCTTGCTTTGTTAGCAGCGGGACTCTGGATATAACCGCCATTTTCTTCCACGCCCATGGAGGCTCGAATCAACTTCGCATTCCAATCCTGCTTAACCCAGGAGACAACATTGGCGTTGTAATATTTTTCTCCACCCCAACCGGTGTTGCTCCAAAACAAGCTCGGCCCTGCAACGCTGGCTATCTCACCACCAAATTTAACGTTTTTTCCGTCAACTGTAATAGGCACCAGGGTAGAGACACCCACTGATGAGTTGCTGCTTGTTGCGGATGAGACACTACTTTCTACGGACGAAGAGCTGGTCGCCGAAGATGAAACACTGCTGATTGCGGAACTGGTGGCATCACTGGACACAACACTCGAAACCACACTGGAAGATGACGATGAGGCCGGTGCTGAACTCACTACTGAACTGGAGGAACTCGAACTCAGTGTCGGTTTGGAGTTACTGCCACCACCGCCACCGCAAGCGGTGATAATAGACGCCATACATAGCGCATAAATCGAGTTGAGCACAGTTGTGCTTAAGCCCTTGGCTCGGAAATGCATAATTAACCCCTTATTATCTTTAAGTCGCTGATCTTGTACGAAGCTTTGTTGCTTCGCTGCAGTGCAAGCTACCACGTTCAAAATTTGAAGGCTTCGACCGCAACTGAGTTTAACGTTTCTTTGCTTAGATATAGTAACAATCGTGGCCAGAATAAAATTAAAAATGAAACTTTCCTTAGATAAAAGAAGCATCGAATCAGGACAGTCGCAATACACTCTCTGCCAACTTTCGCTGAATATACTTATCCAAACTTAAGCTAACGGCCAAGAGCGGACATGCTGCTGGGGGTAACTTGCCTCTCAAAAAATCATAATTGCAGCTGGATTGAGCACAGTGAAAAGCCAGTTCAGTAAAATGCGATTTTTAGAAATCTATGCGATCAATTAATACCTTTCCGTGCCATTGTGCTAAGTATATTGACCCATAAACTTCATACGACTCAAAATTTAGAGCCACATCCTCAACCAAGGAATTTTTATACGCTTCCCTAAATTTTAATAGATTTTTCAAATTACCTTCATCCAGCGTTATGTCATCTTTGAAATGGTTGTAAATATGGTGAAACCTGTCCATCGGATCAGGATGAGTTTTTGCACCTCCCATAGAAGGCATTATTTGTTCTTTCACTCCTTGATAAATATCTAAATACACAAAAAAGAATAAGGCTCTATTTACAAGATCTGCTCTCATATCAGGAGTGTAAATCGGCCTTTCGATTGCATTTACATCAGCATCAAGCTCATCTTTCTGAGCGTAAGAGAAGAATTTATGAGTCCTCCCTCCCAATTCCTGAGACGATAGATATTCTTCCTCGATTAGGCTTGAACTATTCAGATGCCCTAAAAAATGATGAGCAAATTCATGCCCTATAACAAACTCCAGTTGCCTATCAGTGTGATATTTAGCACTATCATGGACTTCTTTAGGTACCTCACCTCTAGGGTCAAGATCAAAATCAAGTGCCTCAGTTTGAAGCATTGTTCTAATCGCAATTTTTATAGCAGCGCTTCTAACATCTTGCGGGACATTAGTATCCCCAAAATCCAAGATCGCTAGGTTCATAAAGTATAAAAAATATTTCAATGATTCAGATACAGTAATTACGTTTCCAAAAGCTGTTTTTTCAATCTGACCATTTGGTTTATTGCAAAAGACAAATCCAGCAGTCAATTTTTTTGCTTGTATGTAATCTTCATCATCTAGGTGCCTTATGTAGTTTTCGAATGGCGCGGAATCAAAATAGTCATTGAAGCACCAGTGTTCTCCAGCCTCGATCATCCGCTGCCTAAACACACGATATATTCTTGTATGATCGACAGTAGCATCCGCTCTAATTTTCAGCAGATAATCACTAGCGGATGAGATGTTGAAAATACGTTCTATTTCCTCATCACTGCATAACGACGCATAAAACGTTTTCGCCATTTTCTCTTGGTTCATATGGGTATCAATTGATTTTTAAGGAGCTATAAACATAAATTGACTATTTTACTCGATTTCCGCTTACGAAAAAAATGAAGAACTATCAAACATATCTCGCAACTAGCTCAAGGATACGTATATTTTCAGAAAGATGAATTTTTTTGTCGAACACGATCTGTTCCGCATTAATAGTATGAACGAATGGCATAATTAGTTCACATTGCTCCATCGAGAATCCATATCTAATAAGCCAGATTTCCACACTATCGATGGTTCCGTATTTAAAGTAATCTACCATGTGTCTCGCTCGCACATCATTTGTGACGGAATAATATTGATCAAATGCAGCGACGAACGTATCGCTTAAGGAAAATGATATTACCTTGTCTAAGAAGTCATATGTGTCATACACCACTAGGTCATAATTGAAATCTTTCATTTGCTTTCTAGCAAAACGTGATGGCCGATTACTTCTCAAAGTTGAATCTGGTAAGGAAAACGGTATTGGCGAGAATATAATTGGAAGGGATTGTATCTGACGGGTCATTTCTTCAGTATTTATCTCACCCTTTTTCTGAAGTGATCTAATTCTTCGCTGCTCTTTTTCTTGCGTTAAATAACTGTATCTACGACCAAGGACCTCCCTAAATGTTTTTCCTTGAATTTTCCAGAGCAAGATAGTGATAGCAGCCGATAAAACTGTCCGCTCACCCGTATAGATTTCTCTTCCTAGGGATGCTTCGAATATATGTGCAAATAGTTCTTTTAAGGCCTTTCTGGATGCCTTTCGTAGATCCAGATATTTCTGGGATGTCATAACATGACCATCTTCAAATAGCATATCAAGTAATGCTTTAATCGAGAGTGCAACTTTTTGGGAACCCAATCGATCGACTCTTGAATTGGGGAGATTATATAGGTCATTAAATTCATTGTTTTTGACGGCGCTTATCAGTTCTTCCGTATCATCGGATGATTCACGTTGATCATCATCCAAGACCGAAATATCTCTAAGAGATGTTTTTGTTGTAAGTTTTTGAACGAAGCCTTTTATATCTTTAACAATGACATAGCCGTAGTCGAATTTATCTTTGGTTGTGGTATTTCGGCCTGCACGACCAATTAGATTCTTAATACCTAAAGCTTGAGATTCTTTGGAGCCTGTGAATTTTATATTTTCAATCCAAACAACGTCAAAAGGCATGTTAACTCCCTGCGCCAGGGTTGATGTTGCGAAGCAAATTCTCGAAAAATTTAAATTTGTAAACTGTTCTATCAGAAATCTCACCGATAGTGGTATCGATCCATGATGGATCACCACGCCTTTTCTCATCAAATCTATTAGCTCTGACTTTCTGTTTTTTGCGCCAATTAGATCTTCGACTTCATCGATTATTGAGATCGCTTCTTGATCTGTGATTAGAGAGCACAGTTCAATATATTCTGCGAAATTGTCTTCTATGCTTTTGTCATAGATTGATGCTTTACTAACATAGATAAGAACTGTCCCTCCCGAAAGCAAGGTCTCCTTAACGATATCTCGGGGGAATGGGGCTTGATTAACTTTCAGGTGTGCATCGTTTATGAATGGGGAAAAGCACCAAAAAGTGCTATTCAAATTTCCTGAATATTTGAGGAATATCTTCCCAACTGTGTTTTGATTATATGATTTGGATGAGGAATCATCGCTAAAACGATGCTTTGTTAGTTGAGCTCCAGGGTTTTCGATGAATGGATGTGCAAAAACCTTTTTCGCCTTTGGGAAGATCCTATCCGCACGACGAACAAATGAGTCAAATGACACCCCACGTATTTTCTCCTCGGAGATTTGAGCCTCATCAAACAAAAACAAAGACGGGCTGAACCTAGATGCTTCTTTAAATAACTCAGCCCCTCTCTCAGGAGTAACGACAAATACTCTTCTTGTGGTTTTTTTCTTGTTTACATCGTCAATAAACTGTAGAACCAATATGTCGTTTCGAGTCGCGACTATCTCTCGCACTGCCAGTATGTATTCAGCAATCAAAGCTCTAGACGGAACAACAATAATTATGTCATTCATTTCACTCTTGATCAGTTCGCGAAATAGGAACGATTTACCAGCACTTGTGGGAGCTGAGAAAGAAAAGTATCTATTTTCGATTATTTTGTTTCTAATACTTGCCTGAACAGGCGTAAAGTATTGGCCAGTCTCCTCGAAAATTGCATTGGAAAAAATTGAATAGGAATAGCCAATTAAATCCTCAGGCGGATGCAATTTATAAAACAGGCCTAATATAAACATTAATTGCGGCTCAGAGACTTTAAAGTCTGATTCATGAAAGTATTTAAGGTAGGCCAGAGACTCTAGATCTTCTTGATCAATTGGACCTACGTCATGAATCTTTTCAAAAATTTTGGCAATTAAGTTATGAGTGTCTGATACATTAATCAAATCAATTGGCTTCATACTTGAACCCCAATTATATACAGTTCATCACATTGTAAACTGAGCTGCTGTACGTACTTATTTTTTACAGCATTTCCAAGTATCTTGAGGTAGTCAGGTGAATTGACAGAAAATCCTACGGTAAAGCCACGTCTACCGTTCAGTAAATTATTCAACGCATCTTCAGAAGAAAGCTTTTCCAAATGAACTGCATCAACTTTGTCTTTTTCTTCTTCAATAAACCTCAATGTTTGTTTCGCTGCGGGACCGTACGAATTGCCGCTTGATACATACTTCGCCTCGCCAAATGAAAATTTATCCTGTGTACTAACGGTATGAAAATCGAACCCATGATTATTTCCCAGCTTCTCTTTCCAAAGTTCTGACAAAGGTAAAATCTGATGATTGGCCTGCTCGTCAAGGCAGTAGCCCGAGCTAACAGAGACCATATACTCGCCAAAATCCTCGGTAACCTTGTTTTGAACAGTTTGGAATAAATTAACTAAGTTGTTGATAGTTCTTAAACTGGTTTTCTCATATGATAATTTTGCAACGGGATCTAGCTGATCTATCCATGAAGTTTTACTTATAAGCTCAATCAATTCTTTAGCGCAATCACTCACGCTACCTACTTTCACACATGCTATGTAGGTGCTTGCAGTTGCTTTTGGAGGGAGATCGCTTTGGGGCACTTTAGAGAAATGTATGATATTCATTTATTATTTTTTTCTTCCATAATGTAGTGATCAGGTTTGCAACGGATTAAATTTGTATTTAATACCTTTTCATTTTATCGGCACAGCTATATTGTCGAGCGGTATTAGCTACTTTTAGATATTCCTCTTTCTACATCACCCGCAAGTGTAGCAATCTAGAGGCTATTATTTTATTTGCGTACTCTATAACTCTATCCGTAGATATCACCCAACTCGGACTATTCCATGTTCCACTGGCAGCGTTCTAAGTAAATTATGCATAGTTGTTTTCCTGATTCACTTTCTCATTTTGATTAGAGCTAGCCTTCAATGTGTGGTGATCAATTCACCATGTCACTACTTTCACGTTTATCAGGGGGAGCACGATAGAGAGCTCCTTAATGTCTGCTTTGGGCACACAACCGACATTAGTCAGTTAAGACCACGCGCCATCTGTCGTCAATTACATCAAATTACAAATCAGAAATTTTGTCGTCTAACGCTTCGCAATTGCTTGGTTTGAGAGGGGATATGTTTGAGGGTACGAGAATTGGGGTTGGTGCGGGGCGTTGTATGAGTTCCAGGATGAAAAGTTTTATGAAGTCTCCATCCCTGGAAACTT
>CBHTVU010000037.1:0-22812 GCA_966096785.1 uncultured Gammaproteobacteria bacterium
TTGAAATCGCCGTTGGTAAAGTGTTGGATCAAGGTTTCCGCACAGCAGATATCTATATTGAAGGCACGAAAAAAGTGTCCACTGCTGAAATGGGTGATGCGGTTGTTAGCGCTTTAAATTGATGCGAATTTTGTGCGAATCCAGATATGATTTTTTGCGCACATCCTAATTTATTAAGAGAGAGATGAAATGAAAGTAGGTTTTGTTGGTTGGCGCGGTATGGTGGGTTCCGTTTTGATGGAACGTATGCAAGCGGAAAATGATTTTGCGAATATCGAGCCTGTGTTTTTCACGACCTCAAATGTTGGTGGTGCGGCTCCAGCTGTTGCAAGTGGATTGCCCGCGTTAAAAGACGCTTATTCAATTGATGATTTGAAACAGCTTGATGCCATAGTGACCTGCCAGGGCGGAGATTACACCAACGAAATTTTTCCAAAACTTAGATCATCCGGTTGGAATGGCTATTGGATTGATGCAGCGTCCAGCCTTCGGATGCAGAAAGATGCGATTATAGTGCTCGACCCGGTCAACCTGAACGTTATTAAAGATGGTATTGCCAAAGGTGTAAAAAACTATATCGGTGGCAACTGTACCGTGAGCTTGATGCTAATGGGCCTAGGCGGCTTGTTCCACGCTGGTTTAGTTGAGTGGGTCTCCTCCATGACTTATCAGGCGGCATCAGGTGCTGGCGCGCAAAATATGCGTGAACTCATTTCGCAAATGGGTAGCTTGCATGCATCCGTGGCCGACAAATTGGCAGATCCAAAGTCTGCTATTTTGGAAATCGACCGCATTATTGCGGAGACTATGCGCGGAGATGATTTGCCCAAGGCTAATTTTGGCCATCCATTAGCTGGAAGCCTGTTGCCTTATATCGATAAGCAGTGGGAAAACGGGCAGTCGAAAGAAGAGTGGAAAGGGCAGGCTGAAACCAACAAAATTCTTGGTCGAGATGGAAACCCTATCCCGGTAGACGGCTTATGTGTTCGTATTGGGGCAATGCGCTGCCATTCGCAAGCGTTAACCATTAAGTTGAATAAAGATGTTCCTGTCGCAGATATTGAAGCCTTAATTGCAAATGCCAACCAATGGGCTAAGGTTGTACCGAATGATCGCGAAAGTAGTATGCGCGATCTGACGCCAACAGCTGTTACCGGAACTTTGGAAATTCCTGTTGGGCGTTTGCGTAAAATGAATATGGGGCCACAATATTTATCGGCGTTCACTGTTGGCGATCAATTGTTGTGGGGAGCGGCTGAGCCTTTGTGTCGTGTGTTGCGCATACTCAAAGAGGCTTGACTTCCAACTTAAAGGTTTGCTTTAAGTACCCTCATTAATCCAAGGATTACTGAGGGTTTTTATTTTGCGCGCTAGGTTTTGGTTGTTGTCGTCTTAATAAATAGGCCTGAATCGTACTTTTCTACTCGGAAGTGTCAAAAAATATGTAAAAATCCTCTTCTTCCGGCCTTCAATTAGCCCTCAAGAGTTGATAAAAAGCTATTTATAATGAATACTTACGACAGATAGTGAATATTTATTCGAGGTTTGCTGTACCGCGTACAACATCCAGTTCGGGCCTTAATGCGTTTTTCTGCATTTAATTGTGAGAACAACATTAAGTCTTTACATCTGGGAGATAATAAAGGATCACCCTATGCATCTTCGTAAATTGGTATTAGCCTGTGGATTCGCTTCTCTTGCACTGTCGAATTTTGCCAGTGCATTAGGATTGGGTGAGGTTAAGTTAAAATCTACCCTCAATCAGCCGCTCAGCGCCGAACTCCAGTTGTTGGACACTAAAGGTTTGTCGCCGGAGCAAATTATTGTTTCGCTTGCTTCAGTTGGCGACTTTGAAAGAAATGGTTTGGATTATGTTCATTTCTACAGCGAATTCAGGTTTGAGGTAGCACTGGATAGTCCAGGCGGTCCGGTTGTACGCATAACATCGACGAATCCGGTTCGTGAACCCTTTTTAAACTTCCTGATTGAAGCTAAATGGACATCCGGCCGTTTACTGCGTGAGTACACGCTGTTAATGGATTTGCCGACCTTTGATGATAAAGTTCCAGCGGTGGTCCAAGGTGCGCAAACTTCAGCTCCAAAAGCCAATCCCGCCTCAAAAGCGCTCGCCGATGAAGTACAGGCAGCGGTAGACGCGGCTTCAGCAGAAGAAAAACCAGCGATTATTGCAGAGCAGGATCAGCCTGCAAAAAAGTCTAAAGCTGCGGCCGGCACCTACGGACCTGTAGGTGGTAAAGATACTTTATGGGATATTGCACTTGCCGTCCGCCCGGATTCGAGCGCTAGTGTGCATCAAACCATGCTGGCTCTGCAGCGTTTAAATCCAGAAGCATTTATTCGCGGAAATATCAATCTACTCAAAAAAGGCCAGGTGCTTCGCGTACCTGATGTGGCCGAAATCAATAGCGTCGGTCAATCGGAAGCTGTGCGCCAAGTTAACACCCAGGTTGCTGAATGGGCAGAAGCTTCGAGTAACGCTGGTTTGGGTGCGCAGTTAGATGCGTCCCACAGAACCACAAGCGAACAACCTAAAAGTGAATCTGCTGCTGGGCGTGTCAAATTGGAGGCGCCTACCTCTAAAGATAAAACCGCCAGTGGTCAGGGCAGTGGCGCCAATAAAGGATCTGGCAAGGCGCTTGAATCAGAGCTGGCTGCAACGCTTGAAGAGCTGGAAAAAGCCAAGTCCGAAAAAACCGAATTATCTTCTCGAGTTCGCGATCTGGAAGATCAAGTCAAAACCATGCAACGCCTGGTTGATGTTAGCAATGAGAAGTTGCGCGCATTGCAATTAAATTCTGCCAAGCAACCTGAAAAACCCGTAGAACTTCCTCCAGCAGATATTAAACCAACCGAGCCAGCAGCAATTGCTCAGCCACCTGCGGTGAGTGAAGCGGCTTCTTCTGCTGCAGTTTCGGCATCGCCTGAAGCAGCAGCTACTGCATCTTCAGCTGCCGTTAAAAAGCCAGCCGCGAAACCGGCTACGAAAACGGTTCCAAAGCCGCCGCCTGAAAAATCCATTGTTGACCAATTGTTTGACAATATTTTGTATGTTGGCTTGGGCGCGGCCGCCTTACTCGCTGCTATTGCCTTTGTGGTAATACGCCGCCGAAAGTCTGAAGCTGAGGAAACACAAAGCTATCAAAACACGGATGACTTATTCGCGTCAGACACTAATTTCGATAATTTTAATCAGCCACAGCAAGAAGACCAGCAAGCTGATACCACCGCTGAAGACTTGTCTTTATTTGACGAAGATACAACTGCAGTTGCTGAAACCGGTGATGTTGTAGGTGAAGCAGATATTTATATTGCGTACGGTAAATTTGACCAGGCAGAAGAGATGTTACTCAACGGCTTGGCAAAAGATCCATCTTCCACCGAAATTCGTTTGAAATTACTGGAAGTTTATTCTCAAACCAGAAACCTTCCTGCCTTTGATGAGCACTATTCTGCCATTTTACCTTTGGCGACAGCTTTTGCCCTTAGTCGTGCAAAAGAGCTGCGCGCTAATATTCCTGGCGCTGGGGAATTCTCTGGTGTTCGTGAAACCCGGGAAGAAGTTGCAGTAGAAGAGTCATTGGCTTTCGGTGAAGATTTCAATCTTGACGATGACATTTCCCATGAAGAAATAGCCGTTCAATCTGACGATCATGATTTGAGTTTTGATCTGGAGCTTGATGACGTTGATTTGAATTCTACCAACACTAATTATGGTATGGATTTTAACGATGACGTCAGCGCTGGAAAAACGTCAGCATCCGATGATGAATTCCTGCTTGATTTCGATCTGGATGACGAGACGGATAAAACATCAGCACCCGAAGATTTATCTGAGATATCGCTTGCTCTAGATGGTCTTGAGGACCACGAGTTGCCTGACGATGTTGAGGCAACAGAAGAAGATGATGAATTTAATTTTGATTTTAATGATATAGATGAATCGGGTTCGTTAGCGCAGGAAGTTGGCAGCATAAAGTCCAGCGAACTAGACGCGGGTGACGCTGATGACTTTAACTTTGAAGTGGATGTCGACAAGCTCGATTTAGCAGCGCTTGATAGTGAGATGTCTGGCTACGACGCCGAGCTGGATCAATTAGATGAAGAGTTATTGTCTGAGAGCTCGCCTGCCGGAAATGTAAATCAATCCGGGCTTGATGATGATTTGGTCGACTTGGATGAAAATCTCACTTTTGAAGAGCTTGAGTCTCTTGACGATCTTGATACTGATACAGATCTTGATGAGGGCCTGGTCGAGCTTGACGATTCGCCTGAAACTGATCTGGACGATACAGAATTTGATTGGGAAGAATCAGAAACACTTGAGTTGTCCGATGCTGAAGATTTGAGCGTTGAAGATGACTTCGACATTGATTCTGCCCAGGCTTCAGAACAAGTCAATTTGCATGATTTCGATGATGAGCTTTCCGACGAAAATACGGATGATGAATCTGCAATTATTGAGGAGGATCTGACGTTCGCTGAGTTAGATGAACTTCATGCTGCAGATGGTGCTGCTGGTAATTCAACTGTAGCTGCTGAAGAGTTTGCATTTGAAAAGCCGTCACCTACAGCTTCAACAGAAGAAGTTGAGGACTCTCTCTTCGAGCAAGCACTCTCTGATTTCTCTGCGGAAAGTTTGGCAAATGATCCTGACTTGTCTGAAGATGATCTGGATGCGGAGCTGGATTTTATGGCGGATGCCGATGAAGCTGCTACTAAACTGGATTTGGCGCGTGCGTACATCGATATGGGTGACAGCGAGGGTGCTCGTGACATTCTGGCGGAGGTAGCACACGAGGGTAATGATCAACAACGCCAGGAGGCAGTGGATTTGTTGAGTCGTATCGAAGCTTAATTTATCGTTATCATCTAAAGCCTTGCATGGTGCCTAGAGCCTGTGCAAGGCTTTGTTGTTTCTGGCCCGCAGGTTTTTTATGAGCGAAAATTTTATCCCTACTTCAAAAGTCTACGCCCGTAACGGCGAAGTGCTTGGTGATACTCGATGGCCAGAAGGGATGCAGCGCGTTGCCCTGGCAGTGGAATATAAAGGTACAGATTTTCACGGCTTTCAAACCCAGCCTAATGGTGTAAAAACAGTTCAACAGGCGCTGGAGAAAGCACTTTCCAAGGTGGCTGATGAACCCATTACCTTGGTATGTGCGGGACGTACCGATGCAGGTGTTCATGCTACAAACCAGATTGTTCATTTTGATACGCTTGCCAAGCGTCCACTTAAAGCCTGGGTTATGGGCACACGTCCTCACCTGCCTGACGCAGTGGGGGTGAAATGGGCTGCAAACGTTGAGCCGCAATTTCATGCTCGCTTTAGTGCTCTGAATCGCACTTACCGCTACCTGATGTCTGACGCTAAAACCTCACCAGCTTTATTGTATGACCAAATAACCTGGTCATCGCGCCCCCTTGATATCAATCGCATGCGAGAAGCTGCTTCTTATTTGGTAGGACGACATGACTTTACTTCTTTCCGGGCAACCCAATGTCAGGCTAAGAGCCCGGTGCGTGAGATTTCCTACCTGCATTTGGTCCGCCGAGGTGATCTGATCGTATTAGAAGTGCAGGCAAATGCTTTCCTTCATCATATGGTAAGAAATATTGTTGGTGTTTTATTGGCGGTAGGAAGTGGCGACAAGCCCGCATCCTGGGTGAATGAAATATTGGCTGCACGTGATCGCAGTGCTGGTGGCGTGACAGCAAAACCTTACGGTCTTTATCTGGTATCGGTGGATTTTCCCGCTCAGTTTAATTTACCCTCAGGTTTGCCAGGACCCTTGTTTTTACCTGAAGCAGTGGGTGGCTTTGCTGCGGAGCTTGGTGTTTAAAATTGCTCTTTTGGCGTCGGCATTTTGGCGTCAAAGCCCGGCATTAGCGGTATTTACACTAGAAGTCTGATACTATCGCCGCCTAAATTTGAATTGTTAAGAATTTTTCTTGCTGGAGCTAATCAGCTGGTGAATCTAATTCGCGTGAAAATTTGTGGGATAACGTCCGTTGCCGATGCCAGCTCCGCCGTTGAATCTGGTGCTGATGCCATAGGTCTAGTCTTTTACGGAGCTAGTCCGCGAGCGGTGTCTATCGATCAGGCACGAATTATTGCGGCATCTGTTGGGCCTTTTGTGACAGTCGTTGGGCTTTTTGTCGATGCAGATGAGAGCTATATTCGCGATATTTTGGCAAATGTTTCGCTCCATGTTTTGCAATTTCACGGTAATGAGTCGCGCGAGTTTTGCGAGCAATTCCAGCGCCCTTACATGAAAGCGATTCGCATGAAACCGGAATTAAATGTTACTCAGGAAATAGAAAAGTATGTAAGCGCCTCCGCGATTTTACTGGATGCGTATCGCCCTGGGATTCCTGGCGGTACCGGTGAAACGTTCGATTGGCAACGTGTTCCGCAAGAGTCATTGCGACCCATCGTTTTAGCGGGTGGTTTAACACCTGAAAACGTAGCGGCAGCGATTCAATCGACTCGCGTCTATGGGGTTGATGTGAGCGGTGGTGTAGAATCGGCGCCCGGCCAAAAAGATGCTCGCAAAGTTGCGCAATTTATTTTCAACGCCAGGAAAGCCTGAGCAATTGCTAACCGAATTTATAAATCAAAACTGAATAGGTGACAGAGCAGTGAGTGATACCAAGCAGTATTCCGCTATTGATTACAAAAACTTTCCCAATGCCGAAGGCCATTTCGGTCCTTACGGTGGGCGTTTTGTATCTGAAACTCTCGTTCATGCATTAGATGAGCTCGAGTCTATTTATTTTCGCCTGAAAGACGATCCGTCATTCCAAGCCGAATTCGATAAAGATATGGCGCACTATGTTGGTCGTCCTTCACCTTTATATCTCGCTGAGCGTTGGACTCGCGAATTGGGCGGCGCGCAAATTTTTCTTAAGCGTGAAGATTTAAATCATACTGGCGCGCACAAGGTTAACAACACTATTGGCCAAGCCTTGCTGGCAAAGTTTACCGGTAAAAGTCGCGTAATCGCCGAAACCGGCGCTGGCCAACACGGTGTGGCAACGGCAACAGTCGCAGCCCGTTTGGGTTTGAAATGCCGCGTTTATATGGGCGCTGATGACATCAAACGTCAAGCGCTCAATGTGTACCGCATGAAATTGCTGGGTGCTGAAGTTTTTCCAGTCACTTCCGGTTCTCGCACATTGAAAGATGCTATGAACGAAGCCATGCGCGATTGGGCTACTAATGTTGACGACACTTTTTACATTATCGGCACTGCTGCGGGCCCGCATCCTTATCCACAATTGGTTCGCGATTTCCAATCCATTATTGGTCGTGAAGCGCGTCGTCAGTGTCTTGATCAAGCGGGTAAATTACCCGACGCTTTGGTTGCGTGCGTAGGCGGCGGGTCTAATGCGATTGGTTTATTTCATCCATTCCTCACAGATACATCGGTAAAAATGTACGGCGTAGAAGCGGGTGGTCTGGGCATTGAAACGGGTAAGCACGCAGCTCCCTTAAGTGTGGGTATTCCTGGTGTATTGCATGGCAACCGCACTTATTTGATGGAAGATGAAAACGGTCAAATTATTGAAACTCATTCGGTATCTGCAGGTTTGGATTACCCAGGCGTTGGCCCGGAACACTCATGGTTGAAAGATATCGGTCGCGTTAATTATGTTGCGATCAATGACGATGAAGCCTTGGCGGCTTTCCGTAAATTAACGCTAACCGAAGGCATAATGCCAGCGTTGGAATCAAGCCATGCTGTTGCTTATGTTGAGAAGCTCGCGCCCACAATGAGCAAAGATCAAATTATCATCGTCAACCTCTCCGGGCGTGGCGATAAAGATATTCACACGGTTGCTGCCCTTGATGGCATCACTATTTAAGGCCGGGATATAAAAAGATGAGCCGTATTCAAGCAAGCGTCGCTGAAGCGAAAAGCGCAGGTAAGAAATTATTAGTCGCCTACATTGTTAATGGCGATCCACAGCCAGAAGTCAGCTTGCCTACCATGCATGAAATGGTTGCCAAAGGTGTTGATATTATCGAATTGGGTGTTCCATTTTCTGATCCTATGGCAGAAGGTCCCGTGATCCAAAAAGGTCACGAACGCGCTTTGTTGCATCACACCAGTCTCAAGGGTAGTTTGGAATTGGTAAAACAATTTCGTCAAACCAATAACACGACGCCGATTGTTTTAATGGGCTATGCCAATCCTATCGAACGTTTCGGTTACGAAAAATTCGCTAAAGCCGCTGCAGAAGCCGGTGTGGATGGTTTGTTGACGGTTGATCTTCCGCCAGAAGAAGTTGTAGTGTTAAAAGATGCACTGGACGCTGTTGGTCTAGACAACATTTTCTTGCTAGCGCCAACTACAACAGTGGCGCGCGCGCAAAAAATTGCTGAACACGCGAGCGGATTTTTATATTACGTATCCTTAAAGGGCGTTACTGGTGCAGGCCACCTCGATGTTGAAGATGTTAAATCCAAACTCGCTGCATTTGGGCAGCTCACTGATTTACCAGTGTGTGTCGGGTTCGGCATTAAAGATCCTGAAACCGCAAAAGCTGTTGCGCAGTTAGCAAGCGGTGTTGTAATCGGAAGTGTTTTAGTTGAAAAAATGGGTTCACTTGAAGGTAAACCAGCATCTGAAATTGCTAGGGCGGTTGGCGAAATTATTAGTGGAATTCGCACGGCTATTGATGAAGTTTAATGATCAGTTGCTCGATTCGTCGCTAAAACTTTAAAGAGAGATTTCACAATGAGTTGGTTAGAAAAAATTATTCCAGGTGTCGCTGCTCGCTCTGAAGCAAAACGCTCTAATAAAGTTCCCGAAGGCTTGTGGGAAAAATGTGTTAAATGCGATGCGGTTTTATATAAGCCTGAATTGGAAAAAACGCTGGACGTTTGTCCCAAGTGTGATCATCACATGCGTATAGGCGCACGAACGCGTTTGGATATTTTTCTCGATCCTCAAAATCGCCAGGAACTGGCAACTGAGGTAGTGCCCATTGATCGTTTGAAATTTAAAGATATTAAAAAGTATAAAGACCGCCTGATCACAGCGCAAAAAGAAACCGGCGAAAAAGATGCGTTAGTTGCCATGCGTGGTGAATTAAAAGGTATGCCGGTAGTTGCGGTTGCTTTTGAATTTAAATTCCACGGCGGCTCCATGGGTTATGTGGTGGGTGAAAAATTTACTCGCGCTGCCAGCCTCGCGTTAAAAGAAAATATTCCGCTCGTTTGTTTCTCTGCAACCGGTGGAGCGCGTATGCAAGAAGCGCTTATTTCGCTGATGCAAATGGCGAAAACCTCTGCCGTTATTGAACGTTTGAAAATGCAGGGCACTCCTTATATTTCTGTGATGACCGATCCAGTATACGGTGGTGTATCTGCAAGTTTGGCGTTGTTGGGTGACCTCAATATTGCGGAGCCGGGTTCACGCGCAGGCTTTGCGGGCCCAGGTATTATTGAACAAACTATTCGCCAGAAATTACCCAAAGGTTTCCAGCGTGCAGAATTTTTGTTAGATCATGGTGCGATCGATTTAATTATTCACCGTCGCGATATGCGCGATAAACTCGCTTCTCTCCTCGCCAAATTTACTAATCGTCCTGTGCTTAATTAATTTCCACGCATGAAATTTTCTTCCCTGTCAGCGTGGTTGGGATGGCTTGAGCAAAGCCATCCCAAAGAAATCGATTTAGGTTTGGATCGCATTCGTCTCGTTGCCCAACGTTTGGATCTATTACAACCGCACGCAAAAGTAGTGACAGTTGCAGGCACAAATGGCAAAGGCTCCTGCGTTACTGCGACTGCGAGTTTATTACACGCGGCGCAATTTTCTGTCGGGATTTACACCTCACCTCATTTGTTGCACTACGCTGAACGAATTCAAATTAACGGGAAACCCGTTGAGGATGAGTTAATTTGTGCTGCCTTCGAAGAAATATATTTAGCAGCTGCAGAAATTAGCCTCACCTATTTTGAATATGGCACCCTCGCTGCCTTACTTATTTTCAAACAGCAAAACGTCGATTTTATAGTATTAGAAGTTGGCCTTGGTGGACGACTTGATGCAGTGAATATCATTGACGCTGAGGTAGCCGTCATTACGTCAATTGCAATAGATCATCAGGAATGGCTTGGTGATAATCGTGAAGTTATTGGTCGTGAAAAAGCTGGCATTTTGCGTAAGCGACAATTATTTGTATGTGCTGATGAAAATCCTCCGCAAACCATCCAGGATATAGCGACACAATTAAATACAAAATCTTATTTTATAGGTCGTGATTTTTCATTTCAGCTACACGACAACAAGTGGCAATGGCAAGGTACCGACCAGGCTGGTGAAGTGCTGAATCTGCCTGATATGCGCGCACCGCATTTGCCGTTGCCGAGTATGGCTGCTGCGTTGCAAGTGATTCAATTGTTCGATATTGAATTAAGCTCTAAACACATCGAAGCTACCTTGTCAGGGATAAATCTGGCAGGGCGATTTCAAAAGCTTGTGTATAAAGATCGCGAATTTATTTTGGATGTCGCCCACAATCCCGCTGCCACAGACTATTTTGCCAAGCGCTTGATTGCCGATCCAGCTCAAGGTAAAACCTTTGCAATCGTTGCTATGATGAGCGACAAAGATCGCGTCGCCAGTTTGGGAAATCTCATTCCGCTCGTTGACCATTGGTTGTTGCTGGATTTGAAAGCAAACCCGCGCGCAACAACTATTGCAGCATTAACACAAGATTTGTTGTCTTTAGGAGCGCAGGTTTCGCAATCGGGTGATATTAATACTCTGATAGAGGCTGCACTTGCTAAAACACAACCACAAGATCGTATTTTGGTTTTCGGCTCATTTTTTACTGTAGCTGCCGCATTATCCTATTTACAGACAGATACACACATTTCACGAGGTATACAGTGAGATATACATTAAAACATCGGCTGATTGGCGCCGCCGTGCTTGCCGCCGTCGCTGTGTTATTGCTGCCCAGTTTTTTCAAAGAAAAAAAAGAGTACCAGGTCAACACCAAATCGCAGATCCCAGCGCGCCCTAACGTAGTTGCGGAAGACTTTAAACCACCACAACCAGTGCCAAATATTGAACCTGCTCCGGCTCCGGAAACTATGTTTGTGCCTAAAGAAACTGAGTCGGAACAGATTGCTCCTGATACCAGCGCACTTATCAATTCAACCGCTACCAGTTCAACAGCGATCAGCTCAACTGCAACAAAAAATTCATCAAACCCTGTTAAGTCAGCGGCAACCGGAACACAGTTGTCGTCAGTGGCCGCGATGCCTTTGAATCATCAGGGGTTGCCTGATGCATGGGTGGTCCAGGTCGGAAGTTTTACAACTAAAGAGGCGGCAAATAAGTTGCGCGATGATCTTCAGTCTGATGGCCAAAAGGCCTATGTACGCACCACGACAACCAATGGAAATATGATTAGCCGTGTTTATATTGGTCCTAAGCTGGATAGAAATCAGGCGCTCGCTGTTAAAGAAGAAATGGATAAGCGATTGAAAATAAAATCCATGGTTATGCGCTTCCAACCTTAAATCTGTGTCGTAGGAATCCTTTAGATAATCCCTAAACCAAATGCGTAAAGAGCTGTTTGATATGCGTCAGCTCTGCTAAAATGCGCCACCTTAGTGAAGCGGGGAATTCCGACGCATGAATTGGGCAGATTGGGCCATAGTGATTGTTTTGACGCTATCAAGTGTTATCAGCCTCACCCGCGGTTTTATCAAAGAAGCCTTATCGCTTGTCATCTGGATTGTGGCCTTGGTTGTTGCCAATGTATTTAGCAATCGTCTTGAATTTTTCTTAACTGACGCAATATCTACACCCTCTCTACGCGCAATCACGGCATTTGTACTCGTCTTCGTCGGTGTTTTGTTGATAGGCGCGCTGTTAAATTTTTGTATCGGCCTGATTGTCAAAGCCACCGGCTTGTCAGGCACTGATCGTCTGCTTGGGATGCTGTTTGGTTTTGTACGCGGTGTCTTTATTGTGATTATCTTTTTAATCTATGTACCCAGTTATGTACCGATCAAAAATGATCCCTGGTTTCAACAGTCACGTTTAATTCCTTATTTTTCTCCCTATGAGTCAGCTGTGCAAAATGCAACCGCGGGAATTACGCGTTGGGTGTTAAGTTTATTTAGCCAGCAGGAAAAAACTGCGGTTTAAGAATTTTATTTTTTGTTTCTGATTTATCAAACAGATTTTATTTAATAGCTTTTATTCAACTTTTTACTCAACTAAAGGTGAGCAAGTATGTGCGGCATTGTAGGTATTGTCGGTAAACGCGACGTCAATGTTCAGTTGTATGATGCACTAACCATACTCCAACACCGCGGTCAGGACGCTGCCGGTATAGTAACTTGTCAGGATGGCCGCATGGCGCAGCAAAAAGCTAACGGACTCGTGCAAGATGTTTTCAGAACGCGCCACATGCAGCGTTTGGTTGGTAACATGGGTATAGGCCATGTTCGTTACCCGACTGCCGGCAGTTCAGGCCCCGCGATGGCGCAACCTTTTTATGTAAATTCACCTTACGGAATTGCACTGGCACATAACGGAAATCTGACCAATACTGAAAAGCTCAGTGAAGATTTATTTAAAACTGATTTGCGGCACGTAAATACAGATTCAGATTCAGAAGTGTTGCTCAACGTGTTCGCGCATGAACTGCAATTGCAAGGCAAATTAAAACCAACACCGGATGATATTTTTGCTGCTGTTTCTGGCGTGCATAATCGTATTACTGGCGGTTATGCAGTTGTCACCTTGATTGCAGGCTATGGCTTGATTGCCTTTCGCGACCCTAATGGTATTCGTCCATTAGTGTATGGAACGCGCGAAGGCGAAGCGGGCACCGAATATATGGTTGCCTCCGAGAGCGTTGCGCTTGATGTATTAGGCTTCCATTTGATTGATGACGTAGAACCAGGTGAAGCAATTTACGTTACTGAAGACGGTCAGTTGTATCGTCGTCAGTGCGCAAAATTTTCGCGCCTTGCTCCGTGCATTTTCGAACACGTTTATTTTGCGCGTCCTGATTCTATTATGGATGGAATTTCAGTTTATAAAGCGCGTTTGCGTCAAGGTGAAAAACTGGCAGATAAAATTTTACGCGAAAGACCAGACCACGATATTGATGTAGTAATCCCGATTCCTGATTCAAGTCGTGTTGCGGGCCAGGCATTAGCGCAGCGACTCGGTGTGAAATTCCGTGAAGGTTTGGTAAAAAATCGCTATATCGGGCGCACCTTTATTATGCCCGGCCAGCAACAACGTAAAAAATCGGTACGCCAAAAATTAAATCCCATTGAACTGGAATTTAAAGGCAAAAATGTTTTATTGGTAGACGATTCAATTGTGCGTGGTACAACTTGCCAGCAAATTATCCAAATGGCACGGGATGCAGGTGCACGCAAAGTTTATTTTGCTTCGGCAGCACCGGCCGTGAAATATCCTAACGTGTACGGCATTGATATGCCCACCACCAAAGAGTTAATTGCACATGGCCGCACTGATGAAGAAGTTTGTAAAGAGATTGGTGCTGATTGGTTAATCTATCAAGACCTTGCTGATTTAATTGCGGCGTCAACTGAAGGTAACAATAAAGTTACCGAATTTGATTGTGCTGTATTTACCGGTGAATATATCGGCGGTGATGTAACAAAAGAGTATTTGGATAAAGTAGCTGCAGCGCGTAGCGATTCTGCAAAGACCTCAAAAAAATCCGGTAAGACGGAGTCGCCGATGGGGTTACATAATGGGGCCATGGGTTGAGTGTGAATTAAGAATCCTGTTTGATTCAAAACTCGCCGTTAATACATCTTTGTAGGCTCGTCTCGGCATCCATGCCTCGCACGGTTTCGAATCAAACAGGATTCTTAATCTGGGCGCTTAGTTTTTTTGAAGGTTAGTAAATGGAAAACTTTGAACAAGAATTATTAAATTATGAATTAGACACGCTTGCTGTGCGTGCGGGACAAGTGCGCTCTCATGAAGGTGAACATAGTGAAGCATTGTTTCTAACCTCGAGCTATGTATTCAGTAGCGCGCAAGAAGCGGCTGATCGTTTTTCCGGTGCGCAAGCGGGTAATGTTTATTCGCGTTATACCAATCCCACCGTTCGTGCATTTGAAGAGCGTATAGCTGCGCTTGAAGGTGCAGAATCTGCAGTGGGTACTTCATCAGGTATGGCTGCCATCCTTAGTACATGTATTGCACTTTTAAAAGCGGGTGATCACATTGTTTGTTCGCGTAGTGTGTTTGGTACAACAACTGTACTCTTCACCAAGTTTTTGCAAAAGTTTGGTGTAACAACCACTTTTGTTGCGCCTACAGACTACGCTGCGTGGGAAGCAGCATTTACTCCTACGTCGAAACTTGTTTTTGTAGAAACACCGTCAAATCCCTTGTGCGATGTCATAGATATTCAACGTCTTGCAAAAATTACCCATGCTCGCAATGCATTGCTTGTAGTAGATAATTGTTTTTGCACACCTGCACTGCAACGCCCACTTGAATTGGGTGCAGATTTAATTGTGCACTCAGCAACAAAATATATTGATGGCCAGGGCCGTTGCCTCGGTGGTGTCGTGGCCGGGCCAAAAGTATTGGTGGATGAAGTGCTCGGATTTATTCGCAGTGCTGGTCCAAGTTTGAGCCCATTTAATGCGTGGGTTTTTTTAAAAGGTTTGGAAACCTTGCGCTTGCGTATGGAAGCTCATTCAAGTAATGCACTCGAATTAGCGCAGTGGTTGCATGCACATCCAAAGGTAGAAAAAGTATTTTACGCGGGCTTGCCCTCGCATGTTGGTCACGAGCTCGCGGCTAAACAGCAAACCGCATTTGGAGGAGTTTTGTCTTTCAGAGTTAAAGGTGAGCGTGAAGCTGCGTGGAAAGTCATTGATGCGACTAAAATTATGTCGCTTACCGCAAACCTGGGCGATACAAAAACGACTATCGTTCACCCGGCAACCACAACTCATGGTCGCTTGACTTCAGAGCAAAAGCTGGAAGCTGGCATTACCGAAAATTTGATTCGTATTTCTGTTGGTCTAGAATCAGTAAAGGATTTGATTACGGATTTGGAGCGTGGGTTAAGTTCGTTGTAATTATATTGATTCAGTCTTTATTCGTGCGGGGAGTCGTCATCCTCGCGTAAGCGGGGATCCACTGGGCTGGTGTTCCAGCTCTTAAAAATAAAATCAAAGCTGGATCTCCGCTTCGCGAAGATGACGACTCCCTTATGAAAACAGTTCGTCATTTTTAAAACTAATGGGAAGCGTCTGTGAGAAAATTTGTTGAAGTCCTTGTCAATGAAATCGGTCGCGTTCTTTTTGGTAAAGAAGAAAAAATAAAACTTGCTCTCACCTGTTTGCTCGCCGACGGACATTTGCTCATTGAAGATTTACCCGGCATGGGTAAAACAACACTTTCCCACGCGCTCGCCAAAGTTTTAGGTTTAACTTACAACCGAGTGCAATTTACTAGCGATATGTTGCCTGCCGATATTTTAGGTCTTTCAATTTTTGATCCCCAGCAACAACAATTTACTTTTCATAGAGGCGCTATTTTTACGCAAGTACTACTTGCCGATGAAATAAATCGCACCACACCAAAAACCCAGAGTGCACTTCTGGAAGCAATGGAAGAGCGGCAGGTAACTAATGAAGGTAAAACTTATGAATTACCTCAGCCTTTTTTTGTGATTGCAACACAAAACCCCATGTCGCAAATGGGGACTTATCCCTTACCTGAGTCGCAATTGGATCGTTTCCTAATGCGTATTAGTTTGGGCTATCCGGATGCGGAAACTGAAAAATTGTTATTCAAGGGCGGCGATCCTCGCGATCAGCTTACGCAGCTACAGGTGTGTTTGACGCCGGATAAGATTCCCGAAATAAAAAGCGCTATTAATGCAATAAAAGTCTCCGATAGCTTGGTGGACTATGTACAACGGTTAGTCCATTTCACACGAACCTCCGACGATATATTAATGGGCTTGTCGCCACGCGGCGCCATGGCATTGATCCGCGCTGCCAAAACCTGGGCATTTATTCATGAGCGCGCTTATGTGGTTCCAGAAGACGTCCAATATTTATTTGCAGCGGTTGTTGCGCATCGCATTATTGCAAAAGGCGCGGTTCATCAAACGGTACAAGAAAGTCTAATGAAAAAGATTTTGACTGCTGTACCGGTTGTTAAAACCTGAATCTCTTAAAAATAGTAGCGTGTGATTGCTTGAGTTTTCCTAAATTTCACTGAGGAATTTTCCTCTTGAGTAAATTAAAAAACTATTTTCAGCAGTGGGCTGCGAAACGTGCGCCACGCGCGAATCGAGTTGTGTTACAACATAGAACGATTTATGTTTTTCCTGGCAAACAAGGTCTCGCTTTTTTATTTACGATACTGCTGATCTGGTTGCTGGGTACCAATTATCAAAATAATTTAATTCTGGGGTTCGCCTTTTTTTTAACGAGCCTTATGCTTGTGTCTGTTATACACGCCTTTAAAAATCTTTTAGGATTAACTTTTGCACCTGATTCAGTGAGGCACGCTGCTGTAGGTGAATCTGCACTCTTTGATATTTCCTTAAGCTCATCATACCAAACACATCATCATGGACTTTTATTAAGCATTGAAGATGCCGACCCCGTTTTTGTTGATTTAATGGCTGGTCAAATATTGCAGGTTCATCTATCTACGGTTGCCACTCAACGAGGTTGGGCCAAGTTACCGCGTATTGTATTAAAAAGTTATTTTCCTTTCGGACTTATTCGAGCTTGGGCTTACATCGAATTAAATCATCGGGCGTTAATTTTTCCGCGTCCCATAGCTTGCGATAAACCGCCTTTGGGTGCGGGCGAGGGTACAGACGGTACCTATGTGTCCACTCAGAGAGGTGATGAATTTCAGGGCTTTCAAACCTATCAACCAGGTTCACCACTTTCGAAAATTGCGTGGAAACAATATGCACGCGGCGCGGGTATGCATTTGAAAGATTATCGTGCTGTGCAAAGTGAGCATTATTGGTTGGATTGGCGGGTTATGAATGTGCAGGATACGGAATTAGCGCTTTCACATTTAAGCTACTGGGTTAATTACTTTGCTGATAATAATATTGAGTTTGGATTGCGTTTACCCAATGTCACTGTTGACCTTGGTGTAGGAGATGTTCATCGTTTAAATGCCTTAACTGCCTTGGCATTATTTGGTTGGCAGAAGGAAGATGAATATGTTTAACAGAGCGTCCGCCAGAATTTCACCTAAAGA
Organism: uncultured Gammaproteobacteria bacterium; assembly: GCA_966096785.1. GTDB lineage: Bacteria > Pseudomonadota > Gammaproteobacteria > Pseudomonadales > Cellvibrionaceae > Cellvibrio. The sequence continues at coordinate 17,301 of CBHTVU010000037.1, forward strand.
TCAAAAAATTTCCCGTACAAGTTTGGCGTGGTTGTTAGCGATTCAAATTTTTATTTTGGTACCGCATTTTGTCACAGTACCTTCCTGGATCGCGGTGGTGTGGATATCTGTTGCCTTTTGGCGCTGGAAAATTTTTCAGGGCGCCTGGAATTATCCTGGAAAACTGCAAAAGACGATGTTGGTTTTAGGTTGTTGTCTTGGATTGTATTTAAGTTTAGGTGCTGGCTTTAGATTTGAGTCTATGGTCAGCTTGTTAATAGTAGGCTTTACGCTAAAACTTTTAGAGCTCAAAAATAGAACTGACTTTGTATTGCTAATTTTTATCGCACTTTTCATTCTGGCTACGCAATTTATAGAATTCAATCATTTGCTAGCTGCTTTTTACGGATTTTTTTGTCTCACGCTTTTATGCGCAACCCTTATGCAGCTTTATACGCGAGTTGAGCAGCATTCAATTTGGCAGGGCATTCGTCCTGGGCTTTTTATACTGCTACAAGCAATTCCTTTTATGCTCGTACTGTTTGTGGTCATGCCTCGGCTCGGATCGTTTTGGGCGGTGCCGTCGCCACAACAGGCAAAGACGGGTATGAGTGATTCCATGTCACCTGGAGACTTTGCGGATCTGATGGAATCTGACGAAGTAGCTTTTCGCGTGAAATTTTTTAATGACTCGCCCGCGCGAGAAAAACTATATTGGCGCAGCCTGGTGTTTTCGCATTTCGATGGAAGACGCTGGTCGCAAAGCCGTGAGCAAAAATTTGAAAATGAATTTAATCAGGCCAGTAAAAAACTGCGTTCACACATCGAATACAAAGGAAATGATGTTGAATACGATGTAATTGCAGAGGCCAGTCGTAAACCTTGGTTATACGCACTGGCGGCCCCCAAAAGTTGGTCAACGAATCTCGCATTTGCCAGAGACATGCGCCTACAGGCCTTTGGTCCTGTAAATGAACGCATGAATTATCATGCAGTTTCCGCATTGGATTATCAGTTCAATGAAATCAGGCCAGAAGAACTTACACAAAATACATTGCTACCCAAAAATGGTAATCCTAAAACGCGCGAACTTGCTCAAGCCTGGTTAGCTGAAACGGGAGACACTGAAAAATTTATTGAAAAAGTTTTGAATTATTACCGTCAAAGTTTTTTTTACACACTCAAGCCACCAGTTTTGGGTGTGGATGTTATAGACGAGTTTTTATGGGGGACCCGGCAAGGTTTTTGCGAGCATTTTTCCAGTAGTTTTGTTTTTTTTATGCGCGCTGCCGGCATACCCGCGCGAGTGGTGGTCGGTTATCAGGGCGGTGACATCAATTCAGTTGATGATTCGCTTACAGTGCGACAACGCGACGCTCATGCCTGGGCCGAAGTTTGGCTGGAAGGTAAGGGTTGGGTGATGTTTGACCCTACTGCGGCGGTTGCTCCTGAGCGAATCCAGAAAGGTATAGAGCAATCTCTTTCTGAAACTGATCGTCAATTTTTAGCAAAACCATTTGGTTCATCGATAAAAATGCTTCTGCATTTGCGTGAACAGTGGGATGCAATTAATTTGAAGTGGGTGCAATGGGTTTTGAATTTTGATTCTGATACGCAATCATCTTTGTTAAAGCGATGGTTAGGTGACAGTTCCTTAACACGCATTATTGTTTTAATGATAAGCCTCATAGGTGGACTTGGGGTTTTGTTGTTTGCGTTACTCATGTTGAAAACTTCGAAGCAGGAGTTACCTGAGTCGGCACGAATTTATGTCAATTTGTGTAGAAAATTAAAGCCCTTTGGGTACATCCCGCGAGCGGGAGAAACACCTCGCCAATTTGTGGAGCGGGTCATATCGAGTCGGGTCGACTTGTCTTTCAGCTTGTCTCAATTCATCGATCTCTATGAGCGCTTAACCTATGGGGAAGACGCAAGCGCGCTCAAGGAGCTAAATATTTTGCTGTTAAAATTCCGCCCAAAAAATAGCGCTAGTAGGTGATTCGAAGGTAAATGTTTCAATTTTGTGCCTTAGAAATGCTCATTGATTTATGTTGGTGCATAAATTCGCGTAGCTTAAAAATTATTGTTGTATAAGTTATTGAATTTTAATGATTAAAATTAATGGCATAGTTAGTGCTATCGAGTTTTCGCTTGTCGAAAATTTACGAATGTTGCCCTTTTTTGGGCTTTTCAGGATATAAAAGCAGGCAAAATCCATTAAAAATTTAAAAAAAATAATCCAGGTTGTCATCGCTTGATTCAATTTGGGGCAGTTTTATCACTCTATAAGTCTGCATTAACAGGCAGATAAAAATCATAAGGTGTGATTATGAAGAAGATCGTTCGTTTCGCTTTAATAGCTACGACCTCCATGCTGTTAAGCCCTTTGGCAATGGCAGACACAGCTCCGGTAGTGTTGAATAACGCTAATACAGCATGGATGCTCACCGCCAGTGCGCTGGTACTGTTTATGACACTGCCTGGCCTGTCGTTGTTTTATGCGGGTCTGGTGCGTGTAAAAAATGTGTTATCTGTCCTTATGCAGTGCTTTGCTATTGCCGCTGTGGCTTCATTGTTGTGGGTCATTATTGGCTACAGTCTGGCATTTGGTCCCGGTAACGAATACATCGGTGATTTTAGTAAGGTGTTTTTGGCATCTATAAAGAAAGATGACCTTTGGGGAGATATCCCCGAAACCTTGTTTGCCATGTATCAAATGACCTTTGCGGTTATCACTCCTGCGCTGATCGTAGGTGCTTACGCAGAGCGCTTGAAGTTTTCGTCCATGCTGATTTTTTCCGCACTCTGGCTATTGCTTTGTTATGTACCTGTTTGCCATTGGGTGTGGAGTAGCTCTGGTTGGTTGTTCAAGATGGGTCTGCTTGATTTTGCGGGTGGTACAGTTGTTCATATTACAGCGGGCGTAGGGTCATTGGTTGCTGCATTGGTGATCGGCAAGCGCAACGGTTTTCCCACTGTCGCCATGCCTCCACACAATATGACGATGGTTGTTACGGGAGCCGGTATTTTGTGGGTGGGCTGGTTTGGTTTTAACGCGGGTAGTGCACTGGCTGCTAATGGTAATGCGGCTATGGCAATGCTGGTGACACATTTGTCAGCTGCAGCTGGCGCCCTCGCGTGGATGACCATTGAGTGGACTAAATTTAGAAAGCCAAGTGTATTGGGGATAGTAACCGGAATGGTGGCGGGCCTGGGTACCATTACACCCGCGTCGGGTTATGTTGGACCTGGTGGCGCTATTGTTATAGGTCTGGTTGCGGGTGTTGTATGTTTCTTTATGACGCAACTAGTGAAGCGTGTATGGAAAATTGACGACTCTCTCGATGTATTTCCTGTGCACGGTGTAGGCGGAATCATAGGCACTTTTATGGCCGGTATTTTTGCGTCAACCCAATTAGGTGCATTTAGTGGTTTAGGTTTTGGTGCAGGTATTGAAACTATTGGCCAACAATTACAAGTGCAATTAATCGGCATAGTTTCAACTTTAGTATTTACTGTTGCAGTAACTTATTTACTGTTGAAGCTAACGAGTCTGTTAACGAGCGGTTTGCGTGTGACCAAAGATGAAGAATCTTTAGGTTTGGACCTCAGCTTGCACGAAGAGGATGGATACAAACTCTAAGGATTGTAATAATTCGTTAAGAGGAGGGCTGCTTATGCAGCCCTTTTTATTTTGTACTTCGCGTATTGGATTGAATGGAGTAGGATAAAAACTCATTTACCCGTTGCGAGGCTCAATTATGCGAATCGATTTTATATCGGATATCAATTGTCCCTGGTGCGCGCTCGGCGTTGTATCCTTTCAAAAAGCACTGGATCTTATGGGGAGCAGCTTTCAGTACGAATTGCATTTCCAACCCTTCGAATTAAATCCTCAATTGCCAAAAGAAGGTAAAAATTTATTTGATTATCTTTCCGAAAAATACGGAATGGATTCCGAGCGCATAGAAGGAAACCAACAGCATTTGCGCAAACGTGGTGATGAACTTGGATTCGTTTTCGGGAAACGTGAGTACATCTGGAATAGTTTTGATGCGCATCGTCTCCTATATTGGGCAGAGACAGAATTGGGTTTGGAAACGCAACGCAAACTTAAGTTAGCTCTCTTGACCGAATATCATACGGAAAGTAAAAACCCGAGTGATCAACAAGTGCTGATAAATATTGTCGAACAATTAGGATTCGATAAAGATCGCGCTGAATTCATTTTAAAAAGCGATTTGTTCAGTAAAGAAGTTCGAGAGCTCGAAGAAGAGTGGCAGGCGCTGGGCATAAGTGCAGTGCCCAGTATTGTGATTGACCGTGAGCAGTTGATTCAAGGTGCGCAGCCGGTAGATGTTTTTGTAGGTATATTAATGCGGCTTAAAGCGGAACAAGCCAGATAGCTAATTTTGAGGCGTAAAGCGCTGCGAGTTTAGCGAAACGCGATAAGTGCAGCAGTCACCGCAACATTCAAACTTTCTACGCCGTTGTTCATAGGTATATGAACACTTTCGTTGCAAAGCTGTGATACCTCTTTGGAAACACCTTCGGTTTCATTGCCCAACACGTAAATGCACGCGTGTTCGGTTGTAAAATCTTTCAAAGTAGATTTTGCGTGTGATGATAATCCGCAAATTACCGTACCCACCGTTTTAAATTCCTTTAGAGCTTCCGCAAGATTTTTACAGCGCAATATAGGCGCACGAAATACAGTCCCAGCGCTTGCTTTAATAACGAGTGGATCAATTTGTGCGTTGCCGTGTTGTGGCAGCAAAATACCATCAATATTTCCTGCACAGGCTGAACGAATAATCATGCCGAGATTTTGCGGATTGCTAACGCCATCCAATGCCAGGAGCGTGAATTTTTTACCACTATTGGTCTGCAGAAAATTATCGTAGGTTTGAAAACCACGGCAAATCAAATCTGCTGCTACACCTTGATCCTGACTGGAGTTCTTGGAAATGCGTGAAAGTTCGGCACGATTGTGGTATTGAATTTCCGCGCCTTTGGCTTTGGCAATTTTAATAATATCATCCAAAATTTCTGCAGATTTATTACTTTCTGCCAAATGCAGGCGGTAGATACTGGTTGATTTGTCTTGCAATGCTTCCAGTACCGGCTTGCGACCATACACAGTCAGCAGCCCATCAAAAAATTTTTTCTTTTCCAAATATGCCTGACTATCGCCACGCTCTTTATGTGTGTCGCGTTCTTTGTTCATAGAGATTCTTACTTTTTAGATGGTGCAGAGATGCTTGTAGGCGCGAACGGCTTTATCCAGCCCCATAGCGATGGCATCGACAGTCAATGCATGGCCAATAGATACTTCGAGTAACTGCGGAACCTTGCGAAAGTGGGCGAGATTTTCAAGATTTAAATCATGGCCAGCATTCAACCCAATGCCGATTTTGGCTGCATGTTCCGCTGCAGCAAAATAGCGTTGAAAGAGTTGGTCAAAATTTTTGTCCTGGTGTTTGTAAGCTTCGGCGTAGGGGCCGGTATAAAGTTCAATACGATCTGCACCCAA
>CBHTVU010000038.1:0-22786 GCA_966096785.1 uncultured Gammaproteobacteria bacterium
AGTCCCGCTCTGGCGGTTCAGTAAGACCAGGTTTTGAAGGCGGTCAAATGCCTTTGCAGATCCGTCTGCCAAAATACGGCTTCTCTTCTCGTATTGGCCGTGTTACTGCCGAGATTCGCTTGTCTGAGCTGAATCTGGTAGAGGGTTCTTTAGTCGATTTGGAAACTCTGAAGCAAGCTGACTTGATTAGCTCCGTTATCAAACGCGCTAAAATTTTCGCTTCTGGTGAGTTGAAAAAGGCTGTGACCGTTAAAGGTCTGGCTGTAACCAAAGGTGCTAAGGCCGCTATTGAAGCAGCTGGCGGTACTGTAGAAGAGTAAGAGACGCATGGCTATCACCAACAATATGCCGTTAGCGAATCAAAAAGGTTTAGGCGAGCTTTGGGCTCGCCTTCGTTTTCTCTTTTTGGCTATTCTGGTCTATCGCATTGGTACTCACGTACCGATTCCGAGTTTAGATCCAGAACGAATCGCGAACCTGTTTAATCAAAACAAAGACACTATATTAGGCATGTTTAACATGTTTTCTGGTGGTGCTCTTGAGCGGATGAGTATTTTAGCCCTGGGTATAATGCCCTACATTTCTGCGTCCATTATCATGCAATTGCTCAGCTCGGTAACTCCGTCGCTTGAGCAGCTGAAAAAAGAAGGTGATGCTGGACGTAGAAAGATTAATCAGTACACACGTTATTTCACCGTGGTGTTAGCAACTGTTCAAGCATTTGCTATGGCAGCAAGTTTTTCTAATTATGCCTACGGCGGTGAAGCTAACTTTGCTTACTATTTTACGTCAGTTGTCTCCTTGGTGACTGGTGCTGTGTTTATGATGTGGTTGGGTGAGCAGGTTACTGAGCGTGGTATTGGTAACGGTATATCCATGCTGATTTTCGCCGGTATTGTTGCAGGCTTGCCTAGTGCAATCGTTCATTCGTTAGAAAGTGCGCGTCAAGGTGATGTTAACTATTTAGCTTTATTGTTTGTTGCATTTGTTGCTGTGGCTGTGGTTTGGCTGGTTATATATATTGAACGCGGCCAACGCAGAATTACAGTTAACTACGCTAAAAGACAACCAGGTCGTCAGGGTTACGGTGCTCAGTCGAGCCATCTTCCATTGAAGATCAATATGTCTGGTGTAATTCCGGCGATTTTTGCAAGCAGTATTTTATTATTCCCCGCTTCAATTGCGCAATGGTTTGGCCAAGGTGAAGGCCCTGTTAAGGTTTTCCTGCAAAACGTTGCTTTGGAATTGAGTCCCGGTCGACCACTTTATATTTTGTTGTTTGTTGCGTTTATTTCGTTTTTCTGTTTCTTCTACACGGCTTTGATGTTTAATCCGAAAGAAGTAGCAGATAATTTAAAAAAGTCGGGTGCTTATATTCCTGGGATTCGTCCAGGGGAGCACTCCGCAAAGTATATCGATAGTGTTTTGACTCGCTTAACTGTGATCGGCGCTATTTATATGTCAGCAGTTTGCTTGTTACCTCAGTTCTTACAAGTATCCGCAAAGGTACCTTTCTATTTGGGTGGTACTTCGCTACTGATTGTAGTGGTTGTGGTTATGGACTTTATGTCTCAGGTACAAGCTCACTTGATGTCTCATCAATATGAATCATTGATGAAGAAGTCAAACTTAAAAGGTTACGGCGGCAACGCACGCTAATCCTGGATTTTGAGGTTGAATAATGAAAGTTCGTGCTTCTGTTAAAAAAATTTGTCGCAATTGCAAAATGGTTCGTCGCAACGGCGTTTTACGTGTTATTTGCCAAGTTGAGCCGCGCCACAAGCAGCGTCAGGGTTAATGCTTAATTAATTTTGCTTCAAAACTGAGGCAGGTGTTCACCAAGTGAATATCTGCCTTTTGTTTTCCGAGTAAATAGTAAGCGTTACCAAATTGGGGGCGTTGACTGTCGTTAGATAAGAAATTGTCTAACTATTGCTTTGTGCTGTATTTATCGCTATCCTTCGCGCCTTTTTGAGCAGCGATGATGGCGGTTAATACTGTCAGCGCTACATTTATGTGTTATTGGAGTAAATTGAATGGCTCGTATTGCTGGTGTAAACATACCAGATAACAAACACGCCGTTATCTCGTTAACTTATGTTTATGGGATTGGTCGCACCACAGCTAAGCAGATCTGTGCTGCCACTGGTATTTCTGAAGAATCAAAAATTGGTTCTCTTTCAGAAGAACAGTTGGAGTCGATCCGTACTGAGGTTGCCAAGCGCACCGTAGAGGGTGACTTGCGCCGTGTTATATCTATGAATATCAAGCGTTTGATGGATTTGGGTTGCTACCGTGGCTTGCGTCACCGTCGTAGCTTGCCATTACGTGGTCAGCGTACTAAAACAAACGCTCGTACTCGTAAAGGCCCACGTAAGCCAATTAAGAAGTAATTTCTTAGGCTTAACTTCATTCACTTACGGTAACAAATTAGTAGGAAGAAATTGCTATGGCTAAGCCAAGTAATAAAACCGCAACCAAAAAGAAAGTTAAAAAGACAGTAGTGGACGGCGTTGCCCATATCCATGCGTCTTTTAACAATACCATCGTGACTATCACTGATCGTCAAGGTAACGCTCTTAGCTGGGCTACTTCAGGTGGTTCTGGTTTCCGTGGTTCGCGTAAATCTACACCATTCGCTGCTCAGGTTGCTGCTGAACGCGCTGGTGAAGCTGCAAAAGAATACGGTTTGAAAAATCTTGACGTCGAAGTTAAAGGCCCAGGCCCAGGTCGTGAATCAGCAGTTCGTGCTCTGAATAATGTTGGTTACAAAATTACCAACATCACTGACGTTACGCCGATTCCTCACAACGGCTGTCGTCCGCCGAAAAAACGTCGTGTGTAAGGGGAATAGATAATGGCTCGTTATATTGGACCTACCTGTAAACTCTCTCGTCGCGAAGGCACAGATCTTTTCCTGAAAAGTGGTGCGCGCGCGTTAGATTCAAAATGTAAATTGGAAACTGCACCTGGCCAGCATGGTCAACGTCGCGGTCGTTTGTCAGACTACGGTGTACAGTTGCGCGAAAAGCAAAAAGTACGTCGTATTTATGGCATTCTTGAAAAGCAATTCCGTGGTTACTACAAAGAAGCTGCACGTCAAAAAGGCGCCAGCGGTGAAAACTTGTTGAAGCTGCTTGAGTCTCGCTTGGATAACGTTGTTTATCGTATGGGCTTTGGCTCAACTCGCTCTGAATCGCGTCAGCTTGTTTCTCATAAGGCAATTAGCGTAAACGGCAAAACCGTTAATATCGCTTCTTTCCAAGTAGCTGCTGGTGATGTTGTTGCAGTTCGTGAAAAAGCTAAAAAGCAATTGCGCATTCAAAACGCTATTAACCTCGCTGGTCAACGTAGCAATGTTGAGTGGGTTGATGTTAACGCTGAGAAAAAAGAAGGCGTATTCAAGCGCGTTCCTGATCGCAGCGATTTGCCAGCTGATATCAACGAGAACCTCATCGTAGAGCTTTACTCTAAGTAAGGATCTCTAAGTAAGCATCGAGAATTTCTCGATGCTAACAACATCTCGGTACTAACTAGAACCGCTAACAGGTGTGGATATGCAGACAGCAGTAAACGAATTTTTAACTCCTCGTCATATCGACGTTTCCGAAAGCAGCCCTACTCACGCTCGCGTGGTATTGGAGCCTTTGGAGCGTGGTTTTGGACATACACTCGGCAATGCGTTGCGTCGTATTTTGCTTTCTTCAATGGCTGGTTGTGCCATTGTCGAAGCTGAAATCGAAGGTGTATTGCATGAGTACAGTGACATCGAAGGCGTTCGCGAGGACGTGATTGAGATTCTGTTGAATCTTAAAGGTGTTGCTATTGTTATGCATGGTAAGGATCAAACAATTCTTACTTTGAACAAGAAAGGCCCAGGCGTTGTTACTGCTGCTGATATTCAACTCGATCATGATGTGGAAATTAAAAATCCTGATCATGTGATTGCGAATATCACTGGCAATACCGAATTGAAAATGCGCTTGACTGTAGCTCGTGGTCGCGGTTATCAGCCAGCTGACGCTCGTCGCAAAGATGATGATGAAAGCCGTGCAATTGGTCGCCTGCAGCTCGATGCTTCTTTCAGTCCAGTAAAGCGTTTGGCATATAGCGTTGAAAATGCGCGTGTTGAACAACGTACGGACTTAGATAAATTAGTATTGGATTTGGAAACAAATGGTACTATTGATCCGGAAGAAGCTATACGTCGCGCAGCTACAATTCTGCAGCAACAACTCGCTGTGTTTGTTGATTTGGAAGGCGAAAAGCAATCTGCACCAGAGCAAAAAGAAGAGGCAATTGATCCTGTTCTCTTGCGTCCAGTGGATGATTTGGAGCTTACCGTACGTTCAGCGAACTGCTTGAAAGCGGAAAACATTTACTACATTGGCGATTTGATTCAACGCACTGAAGTTGAGTTGTTGAAGACGCCAAACCTGGGTAAAAAATCTCTTACCGAAATCAAAGACGTGCTTGCTTCACGCGGGTTGTCTCTCGGTATGCGTTTAGAAAACTGGCCACCAGCTAGTTTACGTAACGATTAAAAAACCGAAAAATAAAGCGGGTATTGCTTAGGCGATACCCGCTTTATTTTTTATTATTAGTTCGCCCGTCAACTCACTTCGGTGCGGGTGATTAACGAGATTGCTATTAGCAATCCTTTTTGAAGGTAATTTGTCATGCGTCATAAATTAAGTGGTCGTCAATTAGGCCGTAATGCTTCTCACCGTAAAGCTATGTTCCGTAACATGGTTATCTCTTTGGTTGAGCATGAATTAATTAAAACTACTTTGCCAAAAGCAAAAGAACTGCGTCGTTTTGCAGAGCCTTTGATTACTTTGTCTAAAGTAGACAGCGTTGCTAACCGTCGTCTTGCTTTTGCTCGTTTGAACAGCAAAGAAGCCGTAGGTAAGTTATTCAGCGAATTAGGTCCACGTTATAACACTCGTCCAGGTGGTTACTTGCGCGTATTGAAGTGTGGTTTCCGTGCCGGTGATAAAGCGCCAATGGCTTACGTTGAGCTTGTTGGTCGTCCAGTCGCAGCTAAAGCCGTTGAAGTAGACGCTGAATAATTTTTAGCGATTTGCGAAAACTTAAAAAGCCAGGCATAAGCCTGGCTTTTTTTTGCTTTTGTTTTAGAGACCCAAAATAACTCCAATATTTAAATAAAAAAGGGAGATCGAAATCTCCCAAGGCGTGCTCGCCTGGCAACTTACTTTTTGTTGGTGCTCAGGCGTTGTGTTTTACTCTTCATTTATTTGATCATCGACTAGCGAAAATATCCTGCAGTCGAAGCCTTGGCGATAATGCTATCTGAAAAGGCTGCCTCAAATTCTGTAGCCGTTAAGGGTCCAGTGAAGTTGATAGATTCAGTGTTGAGCGCGTATATCTGGAATTGATAATGATGGCGTCCTGAAGGTGGGCAGGGACCGCGATATTTGGCTGAGCCAAAATCGCTACTGGTTTCCACTGAACCGGAAGGCAGTTGATCCGCATGAGTAGATGCGCCTTCGGCTAGTTCTGTGGCCGAGGCATTAATGTTGTAAATATTCCAGTGCACCCAAACCAGGCCAAACATCGCAAAGGCATCGGGGTCGTCCACGATAACCGTAAAGCTTTTGGTTCCGGCAGGTACACCCTCCCAACCCAACTGGGGGTTTATATCAATACCGTCACAGGTGTACTGATCGGGAATGGTTGCATCCTCACTGAAGCTGGAGGAGGTTAGTTTAAAGGTCGATGTACTGACGGAAGACGCTGATGACGACTCCATTGAGCTGCTCGATGAAGTTGCAGTAATACTTGAAGATAATGAACTTAGGGATGAAGAGCTTATAAGTGACGAACTCAACGAGCTGATTGAGCTACTTACGGCTAGGCTGGATGAACTGGAGCTACTCATTGTCTGTGGCAACTTGTCGCCATTCGACCCTCCGCAACCTGCGAAGAGGCCGGTGGTTAACAATAATAATAAAACCCGTGTACTGATCAATTTCATGGCGATTACCTGCTTTCGTTTTGTTGGGATATTTATTTAAGGACGCCAAATAACCGGTGCCCTTGAGTTAAAAATCCTAATTGCATTCGTTAGCATTTCGTCATTAAATCTTATGAAGTATTCCTAAGAACTTAAGAACAACCGCTTACCGATAGCTTATGAATACCTCCCGACGGAAATGAGTAGAGAAACCAATGGCAACAGAGCTTAAAACAACGGAAAGTAAGCCTGCGCAGGGAGTTTTTAATTCGTCCGTCTATAAGATTGGTGAGTGGCTGCTTAATGTAAATAATAATCAGCTGACACGGAATGGCGTTGCAGTTGAGCTCGAATATAGGCTAACGATTTTATTGGTCTTCCTACTGGAAAATAGAGACAGGGTTTTAACCAAGGATGAAATTCTCAAGGCTGCATGGCCAAAGAAAGTAGTCAATGATGACAGTGTCGCGGTGGCAATCAGTCAGTTGCGTAAGGCATTGGAGGACAACCCGAGAAGGCCTACCTATATCAAAACAATTCCTGGTGTTGGCTATCGGTTTATTTATCAGGATTTGGTCAAACATATTTCAACTCCAGATACTCCGGTTACTACGGAACCTTCAAAGAATAGGCATCCTAAACTTGCTTACCTGGCATTTGCTGCGCTCCTGATATGTCTTGGTGGATTAGCGGCAGGCTATAAAAAAATAGTGACGAAACCGCAATCCGAAAATACAAGTGAGTCTCCAAACCTGTCTACAAAAGATTCTAACCTTATGACCCAAGCAACACGTTTGGCGGTCAGCGATAACCCTGATGAGTTGCGAACAGCAGTAAAATTGTTGCGGCAATTTATCGAGAAAAATCCCGCCAATGCGCAAGCCTATTTAAGCCTCGCTGAAATTAAAATAAAGCTTTTCACCGATAAATTTGCTGAAACAGAAAACTACTTGGAGTTAGCAGCATTGCTACACAAGGCTTTAGAACTTGATCCAAAGCTTGCCCGTGCGCACTCACTGTTGGGAGAACTTATTTTTTTGCACGATTTAAGCCCGACTGAAGCCGAAAAACATTTCAAACTAGCTGTTTACTTAGCGCCCAAAGATGATTCTGTTCATTATCGCTACGCGCATTTTTTATATATCTACAAACGTTTTTCAGAAGCGCGCGAGCACATCAATATTTCCCGCAATTTAAATCCCTTAAGTTTTTCCGGCACGAGTATGGTCTGGTTCTATTTGATACAGGGTGATAACGAAATGGCGGCTAGCGAATTACAACGTATTCAAAGCACAGAAGAAACAGACCGGTTTTTCAACGTTGCTGCGCAGAATGTCTATTATCAAATGGGTGATGAAAGCAAGGCTTACGAAAGCATGAAATGGTTTTTTCGAAAGGCGCAATTTAGTGAAGAAAAAATTAATCGCTTGAATCAATCTTTTGCAAAAGGTGGGCTTAAGGAAGTTTATCATTGGTTACTTGAAAATAAAGAAACGGCAGATGTAGGGCAATACACACCACCTATCTCCTGGGCAAGATACGCTATTGCAATAGGTGATAACAAATCAGCCATGGCCTATCTCGAACAAGCTTTCTTAAAACGTCAACCACATGTTGAATGCGTGGTAGCAGATCCTCATTACGGACCTTTAAAAGATGATGCAAAGTTTAAGGAGTTTGTCGCTCGGTTTGGTGGTTCGATAACACAATAGACAATTCAGATTTTGACGCTTTTTTAGTAAACTGCTGCATCCTGCTATAGTGTAAAAAGATGTGATCAGGAAGCCTTACTTGCCTATTATGCTGAGGCAATGATTTGGATATCGGGGAAATGTAATAAAAGAGGACTTATGAAGAAATATATCCACACTTTGTTGTTTGCATTATTTGTATTTGGTGGCAATTGCGCTGCAAAACCTACCTTGGAAGATTTCATTAGGGAGCGGGATCTCCGCAATGCGGTGATTTCTCCGGATGGGAAATATCTCGCACAACTTCATAATAAAGATGGGCGACGTGTCGTAACCATAATTGACATGCAATCGTCAGACAAGAAAGTTATAGGTACCTTAAGTGATAAACTCATTCGTGCAAATGCTATAAGTTGGGGTAAAAAAGATCGGCTTTTGGTGAGTGTATTGGTGCCTTATGATATGCGTCTTGTTGAACGAGACATGGAAAAGAAAAAGGATTTCGATATAGACGATTATTTTATGTTTAGCCGAACACTCTCAATTGATATTAATGCAAAAAATCCCGTAGTGCTAATGAATAACGAGCGCAGCGCGCGAGGCAATGTTAATTTGTCTGTTATCCAGCACTATCTTCCTAAAGACCCTGATCATGTTCTGATGAAGGCCGATCGTAATGGGGTCGATTCGTTATACAAAGTAAATGTATACACGGGTGCAAGTGAGTTGCTCACGAAAGGATCTCGGTTCACATTTATGTTTGCCAATGATTACGATGGCAAAACGCGTTTTCGGTTCGACTATCTGCCTATAGCAAAAAAAATTAACATTTATGAATTGGCTGCTGATGATAGCTGGAATTCAATTGATAGTATTAAGCTTAATGACACGGAGAATGAAGATTTTGATGCGGGTAAATTGGTTGGGCTCTATGGCGATAATCTTGCCTACAGCAAGAAGAATGAAAAAACAGGTTTTTTTGAATTGTTGTTGTACAAAAGTAAAGAAAAAACATATGAAACTTTAGTGAGCCTACCAGATCGAGATGTTCTTTACCCCTTGCAGGATCTTCGCTCTAACCAAATAGTCGGTTACGCTATTGATGGAGATTATATTCGCTATAAGTTCTTTGATGCAGAGCGTCAAGCTGCGTATGACAAGTTGACGGCTAAAGTGGGAGATGCAAATTTTTATTACAGTTCCTACACAGAAAGTGGTGAACAAGGTATCGTCAATATATTCGCGCCTAATGATCCGCTTTCATTCCATTTATATGATGCGAAAAAAGATGATTTATTATTCATCGGTGACGCGTACAACAATATAGCAACTAATAATCTTTCCCAGACTGCAATTGCCAATTATTCTACGCGCGACGGTAAAAAAATTCATTCCTATATTTTGTTGCCTCCTGGTTATGAGAAAGGAAAATTGTATCCCTTGATCATTTACCCACATGGTGGCCCGCAATCAAGAGATCGTGCCGAGTATGATGATTTTGCACAATTTATGTCGACGCGCGGTTACATTGTTGTACAACCAAATTTTCGTGGCTCAACCGGGATGGGCAAAGAATTTGAAGAAGCCGGCTATAAACAATGGGGTCAGTTGATGCAAGACGACTTGACGGATGCGGTTAACTTTATGATTAAGAAAGGCTACGCTGATCCAGCCAAGGTTTGCATTGTAGGGATTTCTTACGGTGGTTATGCGGCATTGATGGGTCCAATAAAAACACCGGACTTGTATAAATGCAGTATCAGCATTAATGGTGTAACACATTTGCGTAATATCATTGAAACTGATGCGAGAAACATCGATGACGATAAATTACTCGAGAAATATTGGTATCAGCGTATTGGTGACCCCAAGCAAGACAAAGAGATGCTTGATGCTAATTCCCCAGCGCTGCAAGCAGACAAAATCAATATACCTTTGCTAGTTGTAGCAAGTACTGATGATCAAGTTGTAAATTATGGGCAGGCTGCTGATTTAATAAGTGCTTTAAAAAAGCATAAAAAAGACTTTAAATTTGTGAAACTAAAAGACTCGCCGCATGATCCGTTTTATTTTAAAAAAGATGTTGAGTTAGTGTATCGCGAAGTTGAAGATTTTTTAGCGAAACATTTAGGGCCGTCCGCGGTAGGTGTGAAATAGTATTCTTTGCAAGC
Source organism: uncultured Gammaproteobacteria bacterium (assembly GCA_966096785.1). Classification (GTDB taxonomy): domain Bacteria; phylum Pseudomonadota; class Gammaproteobacteria; order Pseudomonadales; family Cellvibrionaceae; genus Cellvibrio. Next base: position 9,840 of record CBHTVU010000038.1, read on the forward strand.
TGCACAATGTGGCTCATGGTTTTACGCGCAAAGCGAGTCTCATCAGAGACTCGCTTTTCTATATTTTACCATCCAGGATACTTTTTATTCTCTGTGTCCGATGCATGTTTCGACAAACGTCCAGGGTATCAGTCAAATTTTCGTCTTTGCGATGAGTTCAATAATTGCATGTCTTTCTGAAATTGTATTTAGGAGATAAGTAATGCACTTTCCAAAACTTTTAATATTATTAATTGTTTTTCTGTCATGTAATTCCTTTGCTAAAAGTACTAGGGATAAATTGATTGACATCAAAGTAATGAGTTTTAACATCCGCGTTCCGGTAGATCCTGCACCTTTGGACTGGCAAACTCGGCGTCATCTCGTTGCACAGACTATAAAATTACAGCATCCGGATTTTCTGGGTGTGCAGGAAGCAACACCTACGGTGGTGCATGATCTTGCGATAGATTTTCCCCACTATGCGTTTGTGGGTAGAGGAAGAGATGAGGGCGGTCTGGGTGAAGGCACGCAAATTTTTTATAAATCGAATCGCTGGTATCTCGATCCTGATGACAATGGAACCATTCAGCTTTCACCGACACCTGATGTTGTAGGCTCAAACGGTTGGAATATGCAGTTTGCAAGAATTTTTACGTGGGCTCATTTTATTGAGAGAAAATCAGTTAGAGCAGTTTATGTGTTTAATACGCATTTTCCGCTGGTTCCTAGTGAACGTCTAATGTCCTCAAAATTATTGGCAAATAAAATTGCAGATCGTAAACATCCAAACGATCCGATTGTCTTAAGTGGTGATTTCAATGCATGTGAAGCGGAGGAGGCCATTCAATATCTGCTTGGAAAAGATGCTTCGCCCATTCGCTTAATGGATTCATATGGCACCATGTATCCCCATGATAAAACGGGTACCTTTCATGATTTCGGCAAACAGAACGAATCTTGTAGAGTGGATTATATCTTTACGTCTGGGGATATTGTTACAGTGGCAACTGAAATTATAAAAGACGACCCAAAGTTGGGTTTTGCATCTGATCATTATGCAGTAGCTGCGAAATTAAAAATTACTAAAGCACTTTAATTTTTTGGTCGTTATTGCAAGACGAAGCTATCTTTTTTTCGCGATGAACTCGTCTTGCAAAATTTCCTATTTAAAAAACTTATTTTGCAGCAGCTTTACGTTTTGTTGCCGGGCTCGCTTTCTTTTTCAGCATGGGTGCTAAAAATATTCCGGTATATGAATGCGGAATTTTTGCAACTTCTTCCGGTGTGCCGGTTGCGATAATTTGTCCGCCGCCGCTGCCACCTTCTGGTCCCAAATCTACAATCCAATCTGCGGTTTTTATTACATCCAAATTATGTTCGATTACAACAACCGTATTACCGTGATCGCGCAAACGATGTAAAACATTTAATAATTGTTGAATGTCATAAAAATGCAAACCGGTTGTGGGTTCATCCAAAATATAGAGTGTTTTTCCAGTATCACGTTTAGATAATTCTTTTGCGAGTTTCACACGCTGTGCTTCACCACCGGATAATGTTGTCGCTGCTTGTCCCAAACAAATGTAAGTAAGACCTACATCAATCAGTGTTTGCAATTTGTTGGCGATAGATGGAATCGCATCGAAAAATACGCGCGCATCTTCGACAGTCATTTCCAAAACTTCGTGAATATTTTTCCCCTTATATTTCACGTCTAATGTTTCGCGATTGTAGCGTTTACCTTTGCATACATCGCAAGGGACATAGACATCGGGCAAAAAATGCATTTCTACTTTTGTTACACCGTCGCCTTCGCAAGCTTCGCAGCGGCCACCTTTGACGTTAAAACTAAAACGGCCCGGTTGATAACCGCGTGAGCGGGCTTCTTGGGTGCCTGCAAATAAATCGCGCACGGGGGTAAAAATCCCGGTGTATGTCGCAGGATTTGAACGCGGTGTACGGCCGATGGGTGACTGGTCTATATCAACGCATTTGTCGAATAAATCCATGCCTTCAACTTTGTCGTGCGGTGCCGGTGTGAGAGTGGTAGCACCGTTGAGTGCGGTTGCCGCGAGTGGATGTAGCGTTGCGTTGATAAGTGTGGATTTTCCGGAACCTGAAACACCTGTTACACAGGTCATCAATCCCACCGGAATTTCGAGCGTGACGTTTTGCAAATTATTACCCTTGGCTCCAATCAATCGCAGCATTTGTTTTGGATTAACGGGATTGCGTTTTTCCGGAATGGCGATTTCACGGGCACCACTTAAGTATTGGCCGGTGATGGATTCCTTGTTCGCCATAATAGCTTTGACGTTACCTTGCGCAATAACTTGTCCGCCGTGAACACCAGCACCTGGGCCAATATCGATAACATGATCGGCAAGACGAATAGCGTCTTCATCGTGTTCAACCACAATAACGCTGTTGCCAATATCACGCAGGTGAGTGAGAGTTTTAAGAAGACGTTCGTTATCGCGTTGGTGTAAGCCAATTGAAGGTTCATCGAGAATATACATAACGCCAACCAAACCAGCACCGATTTGACTAGCGAGACGAATACGTTGTGCTTCACCGCCGGATAAAGTTTCTGCGCTGCGATTCAATGTTAAATAATTCAAACCTACATCTACTAAAAATCGAAAACGGTCACGCAATTCTTTCAATACTTTGTCTGCGATCCCCGCTTTGCGACCGGTGAAACTAAGCTGCATGTAATATTCATGTGCTTCCGATACCGGCATGGTGGTAATTTCAGGCAACGTTTTTTCATCGATAAACACATTGCGTGCTTCTTCACGCAAACGTGCACCTTCGCATTCAGGGCAATTTTGCGTTGATAAAAATTTTGTTAAATCTTCACGCACCGAATTAGATTCTGTGTCGTGATAACGACGCTCCATATTTGGCACTACGCCTTCAAAAGCATGGCTGCGTTTGTAAACATCGCCACGATCATTCACATAATTAAATGAAATAACTTCTTCACCTGAACCATAAAGCACGGCTTCACGCTGTTTTACTTTTAATTTGTTCCACGGCGTATCCACGGCGAAACCGTAATGTTTCGCGAGCGATGCCAGCATATGAAAGTAATACACATTGCGTTTGTCCCAGCCGCGAATGGCGCCCTCTGAAAGACTGAGCTTGGGGTCTTGAATGACTTTGTCTTCGTCGAAAAATTGTTTAACGCCCAAGCCATCGCAAGAAGGACATGCACCTGCTGGATTGTTGAAAGAAAATAATCTTGGCTCTAATTCGGTAAGGCTGTAATCACAAATCGGGCAAGAGTGTTTGGATGAGAAAAGTCGATCGGGAGCTTTTTCATCCATATCACTAATAATGGCGATACCTTCAGAAAGTTTGAGTGCAGTTTCAAAAGATTCAGCCAGGCGAAGCTTGATATCGTCGCGCACTTTAAAGCGATCAATAACGACTTCTACTGTGTGTTTCTTTTTCTTGTCGAGAGTTGGCGTATCGTCAAGATCGCAAAGTAAGCCATCAATACGTGCGCGGATAAATCCATCGCGTTTAAGTTGCTCGAACACGTGCAAGTGCTCACCTTTACGCTCACGAATAACAGGCGCCAAAAGCATAAGCTTGCTGCCTTCCGGTAGCTCGGTAACCGCGTCTACCATCTCACTCACGGTCTGGGCGGCCAAAGGTACACCGTGATTCGGGCAGCGTGCCTCGCCGACGCGCGCGTAGAGCAAGCGCAAATAGTCGTAGATTTCGGTAATGGTTCCCACAGTGGAGCGCGGGTTATGTGACGTCGATTTTTGCTCAATCGAGATCGCAGGACTCAGGCCCTCGATATGATCGAGATCCGGCTTTTCCATCATTGATAGAAATTGCCGAGCATATGTGGAAAGTGATTCCACGTAGCGGCGTTGGCCTTCTGCATAAAGTGTGTCAAACGCGAGCGAGGATTTACCGGAACCGGAAGGGCCGGTAATAACGACTAATTTATCGCGCGGTATATCCAGGTCGATATTTTTAAGGTTATGGGTGCGGGCGCCGCGGACAATAATCGTATCCATGTACTGCTCTCGAAAGTAGGGAAGAATAAAAACGGGCGATTATACGGAATCTACTGTCAGAGGATGTCAGTTGTGACCGTTTATGTCAGTTGCCTGGCCCACAGGAACTGGACAGATTTGGGGGTGAGCGGGGGATTTACAACTGCTCGCCTGCGCTTTTCGCGCAGGCATTGGCAGTAATGTTTTAAGCAGTTCTTATCTGACTTAACAAATAGAGCCGATAAGCGCTTCGGCCCGCCTCGAAGAGACTGATGCAAGCCGCACCGATAAAAATATACAAACCTATGTGAGTAATGATTGCCAGGTTTGCGGCTGTGTCTGCATTACCACTCAGTACCAACTTGTCGGGCGTAAAGGCGATAGCGAAACAGAGTGCGGCGGCTACCAAGCGCAGGACGACTGACAGCTTGAGTTTGGCGGACGTCCAGTAATCTTGTCGAAAATTCCAGAGGTTAATGATCAAGGCTACAGCGGCGGCGATACTGAGCGGCAATACCCAGGTTTGTAACCCAGGCCCCATGGTTACATGTGCTGAGGCTAGTGTTTCGCTGCTCACCCAAAGGGGATATTGCAGGGCGAGAAGGAAAAACAAATTGCCCGCAAACTCTAACGTGGAATCGCACAAGCTAATACGCTGCCAGGATTGTTTGACGGGCGGCAGCTGCTCCGGTTTCCATCCGCAGTAGGGCGAGAGATTGGCCGTAGCTGGCAGGTTAGATAACAAGTAAAACACACAGGTAACACTGGCAAACATGAGAAGTGAGCCGTGGATGAGGCCGCTGATCAAGCCCCCAATACTGGCTTTACCGCCCGCCACCAAGATGACCCCGATCCCCAACATTTGCACCAGCACCACAATGGCTAAACCATAGGCGAGGCACTGGGTGTAAAAAGGAAACCAAGCTGGATTAACCAGTTGTTGTGGGCGCTTGTAGCCAGCAGCGACCTGACGAGGATGTCCCAGCTCGCGCAGTATGGCGGACTCGTCGGCCGGCGTAATGGGGCGACCATGCTCTTCGGCGAAGTTCTCCAATCTATCAAGGATATTTGCTTTAAGCTCGCGGCCAATATCGTCCCGACGGTTGGTGGGGAGCTGTTGCGCAACAGCACTAATATAACGATCTATAAGGTCCATGTTAAACCTCCAAAAGTTTTGCAATGTTTGAGTTAAGCGCCTGCCATTCACTGCTTAAGTTGGCGAGCAGTTCCGTGCCCATCGGTGAGAGTTGGTAGTACCGGCGCTCTCGACCATCGCCCTGGTGCCATTCACTGTCGAGCAGGCCTTGATCTGCCAGCCGACGGACCAAAGGGTAAAGCGTGCCCTCGTCGATATCGATTCCTGCTTCTTGCAGTTGCTTGCGCAATGAGTAGCCATAGTGCGGCTGCTTCAATGAGCCGAGCACTGCAAGAACAAGCACACCGCGTCGTAGCTCCTGGCGTAATTTCTCTAAATGTTCTTCTGACATACTGATCTCCATACTGTGTGACAAACACTGTGTGGCGCACAGTGTTTTATTACTATGCGCCGCACAGTAAGTTGTGTCAATAGGTAGGTTTGAAATTTGCTCAAGAAAACCGAAATTGATACTTAAGGGGTGACGTTAGTGTGAGATGTTGCGACCTTTAGCGTTACTAAGGTTTGAAAGCAGGAAATCAAAAGTGCGCGCGGCCAAGCATCAAGGCAGTTTTGTTGCCCTGATGTTTATGTAGGGGGTATTTGGTGAGGGTATTTGGGAGCCAAAACGGAGCTGGGGAAAAGCTTTTACTGCGATTTTTGTGCAGACAAGCTTTCAGTAGAGGAAGATGCACCACCGTCTTCTGTAGCTAGCTCGCAGAACTGGGTAACTTTGTCTTTGTTTTTTGGAGTGTCTTTGGCTGCTAATTGTTGTTGCCAAAACTTACATTCCACGCTTTCCTTTTTGGCTTTAGCCATCTTCTCATGCATATAGGCCGCTTGTTGTTCATCACGCTCTAGCTCGCTTTGCAGCTGTACTTTTTCAATGTACTTATCAACTACGTGGTCGGCCGGTTCTGGCGCGGCAGGTTGAGTAACGACTTTAGTTTCGCGAGTAAATAACAAGGTGAAGAGGATTATCGCCAGTGCGAACAGAGCGATGCTGATAAGTTTTGGAGATAAGCGCATTCAAATGGATCCTTTTGGTTGAACTCCAGGGAGCTTAGCGGATGAAAGTAAGGTGGGGCCTAGGTTTAAGCAAGCGTCGCTATGGTAATTTAGTCATAGGAAGATGGGAAGTTTTTCTGGTCATCCTGGCAAAAAAATGCAGGTAATTATTTAGTGTTTGTTAACTGCAAAAAGTTTGTGACTGTCGGTATTCCAGCTTTTAACCCAGCCGGGAAAGGCTTCTGCGGGCATAGGTCGGGCAATGCCGTAGCCCTGTGCAAGCTCGCAGCCAATGGATAACAGCTTCTTTCCGTGATCAACGGTTTCCACACCTTCGGCGATAACTAAACGTTGAAACGCGGTAGCTAAGCCGATAATACCTTGGATGATTGCAAGATCATCAGTATCTTCAAGCATATCGCGCACAAAACTTTGGTCGATTTTAAGCAGCTCTGCAGGTAAACGTTTTAAATAGGCGAGCGATGAATAGCCGGTGCCGAAATCGTCCAGTGCGAAACTAACCCCTAGCGCCTGGCACGCGTGTATCGCTGTAGAAACCTGGTTGATATCCTCAAGGGCGCTGGTTTCCAAAATCTCTAATTCAAGATTCTTAGGATTGGCATCAGGTTCCAGAAAGAGAAGCTCTTCCAGTCGATCCGCAAAATTACTCTGTTGCAATTGAAGCGCACCAATGTTCACACTGACCGGTATATCCAGCCCCCGTGATTGCCAGTCAGCCATCTGCCCAAGTGCTGTTGCTATCACCCATTCACCCAGCTCCACGCTCAATAAATGGTTTTCGATCACCGGTAGGAAACTAGCTGGTGCAAGCAGGCCGCGCTCCGGGTGCTGCCAGCGAATCAAGGCTTCAGCACCGACTACATCGCCGGTGCGCATATTGACCTTGGGTTGGTAGAAGAGCACAAATTCTTTGTTGCGCAATGCGGTGCGTATATGTTCCAGATTTTCGCGTTTGTGTTTTACCGCAACGTCTTGGGCGACATCGAACAGGTGGTAACAATTTTTGCCAGCTTGTTTGGCAAGGTACATAGCCTGGTCGGCATGGCGCAGCAATTGTTCAGCGTCAACTCCGTCTTGCGGATAAATAGTAACGCCGATGCTGGCAGATACTTCCAGCACGCGCTCGTCCAGTTCAACCGGTTCGGCGGCGGCGTCCAGCAAACGCCTGAGCAAAGGTTCGCAGTCAGTGATATTTTTTAATTGGGTAAGCACTACCACAAATTCATCACCACCAATACGGGCCAGGGTATCGCTCTCACGTAGCGCCGCTTTCATTCTCCGGGCAATAGTGATTAAGAGTTTGTCGCCAATTCCGTGACCGTATTGATCATTAATAGCTTTAAAACCATCCAAATCAATAAAGGCTACAGCGAGGGACTCACCGCTGCGCTGATTGTGGAGCATGGCCTGTTGCATGCGGTCAGCCAACAAAACCCGGTTGGGAAGATGGGTGAGTGCGTCATAGTGGGCAATATGTTCCAGAATTCGGTTGGCATACTCTAGTTCGTAGTTAGCCGTTTCCAGCGCAAGTTGGGCGGCCTTTTGTTCGCTGATGTTCTGGATGATTCCGTTTATTTTCACCGGAGCGTCTTTCTCCCGTGTGATTTTTCCAATCACACGTACGTCAATTCTTCGATTGGCGAGAGTGAGCATTTCCGATTCAAGGTCGAATTCTTGGCCTTGTTCGATGGCATCAGCAAAAGCTTTGGCGATGGCAGGCCTGGAATCAGCCGCGAAAAATCCCATGCTGGATTCGAGGGAAAGCTCCTCGCGTACACTATCCAGAAGATGATAAATCTGGTCAGTCCAGAAGAGTGTGTGGGTTTTAATATCAAATTGCCATCCACCCATTTTTGCCACGTATTGCGATACGTTCAGTAATTCCGTGCTGGTGAGTAATGCTTCTTCAACTTGTTTGCGATCGCTGATTTCCTGTGCTGTTCCCTCCATACGAACAGGCTGATCTGCTGCATCGAAAATGGTGATGCTACGAGCCTCTATCCACCGCGTACTGCCATCGGGCATGAGCAAACGAAAATCAAACTTTCGGTCATGTTTGTCCGCAACCGCCTGCAGGTGGTGGTCGCGTACTCTATCGCGATCCTGTGGATGGATTGTCTCAATAAAGTCGTCAAGGCTGGGCATGCCGGCGGTGGGATCGCGTTGCATGATCTGATACCACTCGGCGGACGCTGAACCAGTACCTGTCGTCAGATCTAATTCCCAACTTCCTATTAACGCACGCGCCTGGGCAGCGGCGAGATGCGCTTCGCTGATGGCGAGAGCCGCTTCAGCTTCTTTGCGTTCAGTGATATCCGTGCTAGTGCCTACCCATTGAATAACTCCTCCGTTGTCATCCAGCAGGGCGGAAGCCCGAGCTATATGCCAACGGTAAACACCGTCGGCGCGCCGCAAACGGAAAACAGCCTCGTAGTCTCCTCCGGTAGCAAGACTTTTGGTCCATTTCAACACGGTCTCATGGACATCATCGGGATGAAGTACATCAACCCAACCAGCCCCGAGTATGGTCTCAAAGGAGCGACCAAAATAATCCACTACTTGCTGATTCACAAAATCCAGCCCTCCATCGGGACGTGCTGTCCAAACCTGTTGGGGAATAGTGGAAATCAGCTGGTGAAGAACTTCTTCACTGAGGGTAGCTGGGGGTAAAGCCTTTTTTCTCATCGTATCGTCATCTAAGGTTAACGGCTTTCCCCAAAAAGGTCGTAAGCGGTGAGTGCAGATATTAATTCCAACTCGCAAACTCCAAGTGTAGTCGAGGAACTGTGAACCGTTAGTTGGCGCGAACAAAATTAAACAATTTCCGGGGATATTTTTAGTTGGGTAGTGGAGCCTTAGGATTCGAAGTTAAATATTGATTTAATTGCGGTTTTTATATCTTTTTCGTTGGTAGATCATCAATGGAATAGTGGTAAAAGTCCTGCTTTTGAACTTCACTGAATGCATAGTCATGACACGGATTTACCGAGGCATTTTGTGCAACATTTGAAATTGTCAGAGCTGATGAGTTCACTCAGTTACGCGTTGGATCTGACGGAGGGACAACCGCAGGGGCACTGCATTCGCTGCTGTTGGATTGGTATGAATATCGGTCAACAAATCGGTCTGCCGAAGGAACATTTGTGGGAGCTTTACTATGTATTGTTGCTGAAAGATTTGGGTTGCAGCAGCAACGCCTCACGCATCTGCGAACTTTATTTAACGGACGATCTCTCCTTTAAGCGCGATTTTAAATGGGTGGATGGTAGCCTTCCGCAAGTGCTACGGTTTGTCTTGCGGCACACAGGAACAACCGCAGGAATTATCTCCCGCTTTAAAGCCTTATCAGAAATTTTTACCAATGGCGATGCCATCGCCCAGGAGTTAATTCAAACCCGCTGTACTCGCGGTGCCGATATTGCGCGGCGGTTACGATTTGATGAGCCTATTGCTGAAGGAATTCATTCGCTGGATGAACATTGGGACGGTCATGGTCGCCCCGAAGCTTTGGTGGGTGACAAAATTCCGATTTACGCTCGCATAGCCTTGCTCTCGCAAGTTATTGATGTGGTGAATTGTTCTGATGGCGCTGAAGACGCCTTGGCCGAAGTTCTATCGCGCTCTGGTACCTGGTTTGATCCTGAATTAGTGGAGGCGTTTGTCAGCGTTGCCGGCAACGCTGAATTTTGGAAAACACTTAGTTCTCCGGATATAGATAAAACAATTCTTGGTTTGGAACCGGGGGAATTTGAAAAAGATTTGGATGAAGATTTTTTTGATGATGTTGCTGAAGCCTTCGGACAGGTTGTCGATGCCAAAAGCCCTTACACCTCAGGTCACAGCGCTCGTGTTGGTCTCTACACATCATTGCTTGCGGAGAATTTGGGTGTAAGTCATGAACGTCAACGCTGGTTAAAACGCGGAGCGCTTCTGCACGATGTAGGAAAGTTGGGGGTGAGCAACACGATTCTGGATAAACCCGGCAAGCTAACGAATGAAGAATACGAAGCGGTTAAGTTGCATTCCGTTTATACGGGGAAAATACTGGAACGTGTGCACGCTTTCGAAGAATTAGCGCGGGTGGCCAGTGCTCATCACGAGCGCCTGGATGGGAAAGGCTATCCGCTAGGTATTATGGCGGATCAAATTTCACTGGAAACCCGCATTATCACTACAGCCGATATTTTTGATGCAATCACCGCAGAGCGGCCATATCGCGCAGCTCTACCCATCGAAAAAACCTTGTCTATTATGAGTGAGACCGTCGATACCGCAATTGATCGCGATTGCTTTGAAAGTTTAAAAAGTCTGATTGCTCGTCATCCTGAATTTTTTCCGAATTCCTAGCTTTTATCCTCTCCATTCATTCCGTAACAATATTCATCAATAAAGGCGATATCCCTTATCAATATAATGCGCTTTACCCCTGTAGGCTGATTCGTTAGAGTGGCCGCCATTGTGGGCCTCAGTATCACGGTCCTTTGCATCCGGGAGTTATTCATGCCATTTGTTGTTACTGAAAACTGTATTAACTGCAAGCACACTACCTGTGTTTCAGTTTGTCCTACTGATGCTTTTAGAGAAGGGCCAAATTTTTTGGTTATCGATCCTGTGTCTTGCATCGACTGTAATTTGTGTCCGGTCGAATGCCCCATAGGCGCCATCTTTGAAGAAGACGACGTACCCGAAGATCAAAAACATTTCATTGCGTTAAATGCCGAGCTAGCCCAAATCTGGCCGGAAATTTCACTCGTGAAAGATGCAATGATTGATCATGAAAAATGGGATAAAGTTGAAAATAAATTGGCGTTGTTGGAGCGATAATACTTTAAATGCATGCAATGGGATTATAATTAATCTCGTAATCATTAATTAGGAGGATAAAATGAGCATAAATGATCAAATAAATAAGAGCCTTACAAAATCTGAGAAAGAGAAATTATTGAAAAATAAAGCCTCCTCTCATGAGGTTAAAGTAGAAATTGAAAAAGTTCTTGCCAAGAGAATAAATGCAATAAAAAGTTTGTCAGGGAAATAACGACAATGAAAATATTGGATGTGCAATATGTTGATGAAATTCATGAAACAATATTGCGTCAGTCGGGAGGACTATTTGGAAAAAGTATTGAGCGACCAATTGATTCAGTACTAAATCGAGTATTCAATCATATTCTTTACGGAAGTGATGTTGACGTTAAACATGTTGCAGCACTTTATGCTTATTCAATTGCGGTTGGGCATCCATATGTTGACGGGAATAAAAGAACGGCTATGACTGCGATGCTGGTATTTTTGCAATTAAACAAGATGCAATTTAATGGTTCTGATTTTGAGTTAGTTAATAAGATGGTAGCAATTGCAGACAAAAAATTGAGCTTAGATGATTTTTCGAAATGGGTAAAACAACACACATGCTAGAGCCTAAATATGAAAGTCTATCTTGACGATTTAAGACCAACTCCCGACGGTTGGATTCATGTATATTGGCCCGAAGAAGCAATTAACTATTTAAAAACAGGACAGGTAGAAATAATAAGTCTGGATCATGATTTAGGCGATGATGATCGTGGAACCGGCTATGACGTTGTGCTTTGGATTGAAGAAGCTGTCGCAACATCTGATTTTGTTTCACCGGAAATAAGAGTTCATTCTGCGAATAGTTCAGCAAGACAAAAGATGGAAGCAGGAATTAGAGCTATCAATCATCTTCAAAAGAATAAAAGTCGAAGCACATGAGAATGTGTTGAACGTAGAAAATAAAAAAACACCCGCTGTTGCGGGTGTTTTTTTATGTGGTAATTAGAAATGCATTTTTACATTCAAGAAAATTTCACGTCCTGCGTAATCGTAGCCGCTGTAAAGTAATGAGTTACCAACTCGGTCGTAAGCACCGGCTGAAATGGTAGGAATATCGGTATTGGTAAGATTACGAACCCCTAGTGTTGTCTCCCAATTTTCAGCTGCATAGCGCACGGAAATCCGGTGGGTAATATAGCTTGGTGTTTTGAAATCGTAATCACTAGTTTCCGGGTCTTCCTCGGCATATTCGTAGCCGTCCATAGGACCAATCCAATCAAAACCATAGGTGAAACGCCATGCATCGATGCTGTAAGAAATATCGCCGTATCCACTCCATTCAGGGCTATCAATCCAGCCATTTTCTTCTTGCAACTCATCGTCCTTAAAGATTTTGTTGGCTTGTGAATAGTAATGTGTTGTTGAGAGGTTAAGGGTCAATTTCCCTGAGCCTATAGCTTGTTCAAGGCGACCCGTAAACTCTACACCGCGACTGATTTCAGTGGAAAGATTGGTATAGGAATCGGACACAAAAAGTTGTTTGGTAACCGGGTCGCGCGTAACCAGGCGGCAGAGGCCTCCGCCCGTGCGAAATTCCGGATCGTTGTAACAACGCTCCAGAATTTCAGCAGTACCTGCCTGGGATACACCGTTCTCTATTTCGATATCAAAATAGTCCAGTGCCATAGACAGTTCAGTTGTATTACCCAAATCAGGCTGCAGAATAATCCCGTAAGTAGTATTTCTGGATGTTTCGGCAAATAAGCCAGCTGCTGCGCCACCTACGTTTTCAGTCTCCACACCATTGGTCGCAGTAAACGTCGGATCATCAGGTATCTCTGATGCACAATTGGTAGCAAGCACTCCACCTTTCTCTCCATACTCATTACAAGGGTCATAAGTGGCATCAAAAAAGCCACTGGTTGCACCTTGGAATTGTTCAAATAATGCGGGAGCCCTAAAGGAAGTACCTGTTGTTCCTCGCA
>CBHTVU010000039.1:0-22641 GCA_966096785.1 uncultured Gammaproteobacteria bacterium
CCGCTGTCGCGCAAATTGGCAGTGCAAGTGTTCAGGGTGTTGTTGCATCTCACTCCCAACCCCAGCCAGGTATTGAAGTTACCGCAAAAAATGTTGCTAACGGCTACACCTTCAGGGCAATTACTCAAAAAGATGGCTCTTATACCTTTAAGGGTTTGGCTCCCGGACAATACCAGGTGCTGTTGCAGAATAAAGTTGAAAAGGAACCAAAGACATTAGTGTTGAAGGTCGGTCAATCTGTTTCACTGGATTTCGAAATTGATAAGCCCGCTATTAATGATGATCAAGTGGAGGAAGTGACTGTAATTGGTACAACGTTAAAATTAAAAGGTAGTAGCGGTGAAGTAGGTACTAATGTTTCTCTTGAACAAATTCAGGTTATACCGCAAAACACGCGAAACTTCCTAGCCTTTGCTGATTTAGCCCCAGGTGTTCAATTCACCCAATCTGCAGATGGCAGTACAAAAATCAGAGGTGGGGCACAAACCTCAAATGCTATCAATGTTTTTATTGATGGCGTTGGGCAAAAAAATTATGTATTGCAAGGTGGAGTTTCAGGCCAGGATTCAAGTCGTGGAAATCCATTTCCCCAATCCGCAATTGGCGAATATAAAGTCATCACGCAAAACTATTCTGCAGAATATGATCAGTTAAGTAGTGCCGCAATTGTTGCGGTGACGGCGTCAGGTACCAACGAATTCCACGGTAATGTATTTTACGATTACAGCGACCAGGGTATGCGGGAGATGTACCCTGCTGAGGTAAAAGATAATAAAAAAGTTCCAGGTAAGCAAAATCAATATGGCTTAAGCATTGGCGGCCCCATTATTAAAGATAAAATGCATTTCTTTTTTGCGTATGAAGCAAAAAATAATGTTGATCCAAAAGCAATGACAATCCAGGCGGATTATACCCCGGATAAATTACCCGCCCAGTACGCTGATGCTTGGAGTGGGATACCTGCCGAATTTCAAGAAGATTTGTATTTCGTCAAGCTGGACTATTTGATTAATGAAGAACAAAAGCTTGAGTTGTCTGCGAAGATTCGCGATGAAACCGAGCTGACTAGTGTTGGTGGTACAAATTTATTATCTTACGGTACTGATAAAAAGAATGACGAAACTCGTATAGATTTAAGCCATAACTGGCGCGAAGATAATTGGACTAATGATTTTCATATGACTTACGAGGACGCATCCTATAACCCGGTTGCACATACCCGACAAAATGGCATAATTTTAACGAATAATGCTCGGGCAACCATCTTGAGTGCGGGTGGTGGTCCTGATTACCAAAATAAAAGTCAAAAAGGCTGGGGAGTTCAGGAAGATTTTACTTACCACGCAATTTCAAACCATGTAATAAAAACAGGCTTTAAATATAAATCTTTAACTCTCAATGCAACTGAACAACAGCCTTACAACGCACAATATGAATACGATATTGAATATGATCTAAATTTGACTCAACCAAATCGGGTACGTTGGGGCGCGCCACTCGCCGATATCGGTGATGGATCGGCCGAATCTGACAATGAACAGTATGGTATTTATATTCAGGATGACTGGACAGTTTCGGATCGTTTGACTATCAATGCTGGTGTGCGTTGGGACTATGAGGAATCATCTAGTTATTTGGATTACAAAACCCCGGATGACCTAGCTGCTGCGTTACGTGGTTGGACAAATCTTCAAAACTCAAATATAGATATTGAAGATTACATTAGCGATGGTAGTAACCGTAACTCCTTTAAAGACGCATGGCAACCCCGTTTCGGGTTTGCGTATAAACTGAACGAAGAAATCGGTTTGGAGTTGTTTGGTGGTATTGGTCGCGCTTACGATCGAAATATTTTTGATTATTTGCAAACTGAAAAAACAAAAGCAACATTTCCAACCTATGAAAAAACATTTAAGACCGCTAACGAAAATTATACCTCCTACGACAGTTGTAATTTGAGTACACCAACATCGTCCAGCTGTTTGAACTGGGATCCTAAATATTTAACACCTGAGGGACTCGCTGAGTTTGTGGATGGAACAGGCGCTGGCCGCGAGGTTAATCTCGTCAATAATAATTTAAAAACACCTTATTCTGATCAATTTAGTTTAGGTCTGCGCGGTGATCTTAGTGACAAGTGGAAGGGTGAGTTCAGCTTCTCGCGGATCGAGAGTAAAGATGGTTATACCTGGATTCTCGGAAATCGCCATGCTAATGGTGAGTTTTTTGAACCTGGAAAAACTTGGGGATCGCCATGGACAGAAACCGTGCCTGGTTTCGGAAATTTGATACTTAGCAATACGGGTGTTGAAACAAAAACCAATTCTTTTTATTTGAAATTGGATAAACCGAAAGAAGAAAATAGTTGGGGTATGAATCTCGCCTACACCTATACGGACGCAACAAGCAATCGTAAAGTTGGTGAAATTTATTCATTGGATTATCCAAGATTGTCAGATTATGGCGTGCACCGTGTACATGATTTACCTGAGCACAGATTAGTTATTGCGGGTATCACCGATTTACCGGGTGGAATTGTTTTATCTGCGAAATTGAATTTACAAAGTGTGGAAACATTCTACGGTACTGATTGTCGTGCCGGATGGGATGCATGCGTGTACCGCACCTTCAAACCTGATAGTCAAGGATTCCTTGGTTACAAGCAATTGGATGTTTCTCTCAGTAAGGATATTGAGACCGGATATATCGTCGATGAAAGTGTGATGACATTGCGTTTAGATATTCTTAATCTCACCAATTCAAGAAACTATGACGGCTATCAAGACTGGTATGGTGGCGCTACTGAACCATTGAATCCCAATTTTGGTCAACCAAACGATACACTTGCCGGTCCACCTCTAACGATTAAAGTTGGTTTGAATTGGAAGTGGTAATTTAAAATCTCTGTTAGAAATAAAAAAGGCGATGCAAAAATGCATCGCCTTTTTTATTTGAAATTATCTAATTATTTTTTTTGTCCAAATAGCCATGCATATCGAGCCAGCGAACAAAGCTGTCGAACCAACCGGTGCTGGTGGTGGTTTTTGGATACATACCAAAACCGTGACCGCCTTGTTCAAACAAATGAAATTCCACTGGGCGTTTGGCTGCACGCCAACTATCAATCAATCCGTATCCAGCGTTAGCAAAAAATGGATCATCTGCAGCCAATGCAATAAACAGCGGCGGTGCATCAGCAGGAACATCTACTTTGGTTAGAGGGCCATAGATATCGCCAATGAAAGCAGGTTTAGCGTCTTTGCCATAGAGGGTGGTGGAGATGGTGAGCATTGCACCTGCAGAGAAACCGATCATACCGACGCGATCAGCATCAACATGCCATTCTTTGGCGCGCTCGCGTACCAAAGCAAAGGCCGCACGCGCATCCGCGATCTGTGCTGCGAATTCTACGGCTGGGTCTTGATCCGCGAGCGGACGGTTAGCGCGCGAAGCTCCAGAAAACATTTCTGCCATTGCTTTCTCAAACGCGGCCATTTCTTCAGGCGTTTGTTTAAGGCGATATTTAAGAACGAATGCTGCTACGCCTTTGTCGGCGAGTGCTTTTGCAACATCCCAACCTTCGTTACTCATCGAGAGCGTGCGAAATCCACCACCGGGTGCGACTATGACAGCAGCACCGCTAGCCTTACCTTTTTTGGGCAAAAAAGGAGTTAAGGTTGCTACGGTAACATTGCGCGCGAAAACGCTTTTGTATTGGCTATGCCAGGATTCCTTGGCGGTCGCATCCGGCAGAGGACCCGTGCCGAGTTCGATAGCTTTAGGTTGAGCGGGGATTGCGATCGGCGTCATGGTGTCATCCGCTGCGAACGCTGTGGACGTTAGACTACAGCCGAAAGCTGTAAGGCTTATAGTCAGTACACGGGCCAAATAGTTGAGATTGGTTTTACGAAGGTTTTTGATCATTCTTATGGTCTCCTGAATCCTGTTCTTGCCGGGTTAATAATGTTACGGATGTTTCGGCGAATTTTCGACCATGCTTAAGAGCTAGGTCGCGGCAGGATGATTACATAGATTGGAGCCAATGAATATTTTTATATTATAAAAATATTCATTGGGATCATGATCTGAGCAGGAAGCGAGTTAGTTGCAAAGAAAAACAAAAATTACTATTTGTGTTGCTCACGGGTAATTGCACGGTAAGCAATATCATTGCGATAAAACATTCCGTTCCAACTAATTTTTTTAGCAAGTGCGTAAGCGCGTTGTTGCGCTTCAGAAACACTTTTTCCTAAAGCTGTGGCGCATAAAACGCGACCACCATTGGTTACCGTATTGCCATCTTTAGATGTAGTGCCTGCGTGGAAAATTTTTTCACCAGCAACATCTGTAGTGGGCAAACCGGAAATTACATCGCCTTTGTTGTAGGCATCTGGATAACCGCCAGCGGCGAGTACAACACCTATAGAGGCGCGCTCATCCCACTCAGCAGTAACTTGATCCAGATTACCTTTTACTGCCGCCAAACAGAGTTCAACCAAATCAGATTGCAAACGCAACATGATAGGTTGTGTTTCAGGATCACCAAAACGGCAATTGTATTCAATGACTTTTGGTAAACCTGCTTCGCTAATCATTAGACCCGCGTATAGAAATCCGGTGTAAGTATTTCCTTCTGCAGCCATACCATCCACTGTCGGGCGAATAATATGTTTCATCACGTGATCGTGAACAGCTGCGGTTACAACGGGTGCCGGTGAGTAAGCACCCATACCACCAGTATTAGGGCCTGTGTCGCCATCGCCGACGCGTTTATGGTCTTGGCTAGTTGCCATTGGCAAAATATTTTTGCCATCGACCATCACAATAAAACTAGCTTCTTCGCCAGCTAAAAATTCTTCGATAACAACGCGACAACCTGCATCACCAAACGCATTTCCTGAAAGCATATCGCGCACGGCGTCTTCTGCTTGTTGCAAAGTTTCAGCAACAATTACACCTTTACCAGCAGCGAGACCATCCGCTTTGATAACAATAGGTGCGCCTTTTTCTTTTAAGTAGGCGAGCGCAGGTTCAACTTCAGTAAAATTTTGATAGTCGGCAGTTGGAATTTTGTGACGCGCCAAAAAATCTTTTGTGAAGGCTTTCGAGCCTTCTAATTGCGCAGCCCCTTTGGTTGGGCCAAAGCAGGGAAGTTTTCTTTCATTAAAGTAATCAACCACACCCGCAACGAGAGGAACTTCAGGACCAACAATCGTTAAACCGACATTATTGTTTTGTGCAAACTCGGCAAGCTTTGCGAAATCCAAAATATCAATCGCAACATTTTCGATATTTTTTTCCAGCGCTGTTCCAGCGTTGCCTGGAGCTACGAAAACTTTTTTAACTTGTTTGCTTTGTGCCGCTTTCCATGCAAGTGCATGTTCGCGACCGCCGCTGCCGATAATTAATATGTTCATATATTTGAATCTCTAATTTGGCTACTAATAGAGGCAGCCATTTAAATAGGGAATCTTCATCCTCGCGAAGCGGGGATCCAGCTCTTATTTTTTGGAATATCTTTAAACCCCAAAAGCTTGATCCCCGCTTCGCGAGGATGACAATTCCCTTCTAAATTAAAATTTCTTGTTGCAAGTTATAGTGTTTAGTAAATGTATTTCGAATTAGTGTCTAAAGTGGCGCATACCTGTAAACACCATCGCCATGCCGTGTTCATCCGCAGCTGCAATCACTTCTTCATCACGCATTGAACCACCTGGTTGAATGACGGCTGCGATTCCAACTTTGGCTGCGTTATCAATACCATCGCGGAAGGGGAAGAATGCATCTGAAGCCATTACGGAACCGGCAACTTGCAGACCTGCATGTTCAGCTTTGATGGCGGCGATACGCGCGGAATTTACGCGGCTCATTTGGCCTGCGCCAACACCAATAGTGTGTTTGTGTTTTGCGTAAATGATTGCATTGGATTTAACAAATTTGGCAACTTTCCACGCAAATAATAAGTCCTGGATTTCTGCCGGAGTAGGTGCACGCTTGGTGACAATTTTTAAATCGCTTTCAGTGATAATTCCATCGTCACGATCTTGCACTAGCAAACCGCCATTGACGCGTTTGTAATCCAAACCTTTCACACGAACATTGTTCCACTCGCCAGTAGCGAGTAAGCGAACATTTTGTTTTGTTTTAACAATTTCAATCGCTTCAGCAGAAACGCTCGGGGCAATAATTACTTCAACAAATTGACGCTCAACAATGGCTTTTGCAGTTTCAGCGTCCAGCTCCCGGTTGAAAGCTATGATGCCACCAAATGCAGATTCACTATCGGTTGAGTAAGCAAGATCGTATGCATGTTTGATAGATTCCGCCACAGCAACACCGCAGGGGTTTGCGTGTTTAACAATAACGCATGCGGGTTCGCTAAAAGATTTCACCGTCTCCAGTGCTGCATCTGTATCAGCAACATTGTTGTAAGAAAGCTCTTTACCTTGCAATTGTTTTGCAGATGCTATACCGATTTCTTGCGGATTTTTCTCAACATAGAAAGCGGCTTTTTGATGTGGATTTTCGCCGTAACGCATTTCCTGCGCTTTAACAAATTGAGTGTTAAAGGTACGTGGGAAATTTTCACTACCGCCATCAACCAAGCGCCCAAAATAATTTGCAATAGCGCCGTCGTAGGCTGCGGTGTGTTCGTAGGCTTTAATCGCTAAATCAAAGCGCGTCTTCAACGACGTTGCGCCATTGTTGGCTTTTAATTCCGCCAAAATTTTTGCGTAGTCAGATGCATTAACAACAATGTTCACATGGGCGTGATTTTTTGCTGCAGCGCGAACCATGGTTGGACCACCGATATCAATATTTTCTACTGCGTCTTCCAGTGAACAATCTTTATTGGCAACAGTTTTTTCGAAGGGATATAAATTAACAACAACCATATCGATATTGTTGATGCCGTGCTCTTGCATCACCGCGTTATCGACACCGCGACGCGCAAGAATACCGCCATGAATTTTAGGGTGTAATGTTTTTACGCGGCCATCCATCATTTCAGGGAAACCGGTGTAGTCGGAGACTTCTATTGCTGGAATTTTATTTTCCGTGAGTAATTTAAAAGTGCCGCCGGTTGATAAAATTTCAACACCCTGTGCATGTAATGCCTGTGCGAATTCCACTATACCGGTTTTATCTGAAACACTAATTAGCGCGCGTTTTACCGCTACAAGATCAGCTGCATTACTCATGCATGAGTCCCCTTAAGCAAAGAATATAAATTTAAATCTGGAATGACTTAACGCACTTCAATATCGTCATGATCTATATATTTGACGAGTATTTAAAAGTAAGAGGCGTTAATTCTTAAAAAAGAAAAAGGGGTGGAAACGAATTGCCACCCCTTATTTTTGCGTGGCGAAATGAACGCCCGCTGTGATTACAGTAATCCGTATTGCTTTAATTTCTTACGCAAAGTGCCACGGTTTAATCCTAGTACTTGTGCTGCGCGAGTTTGGTTGTGGCGGGTATATTTAAGGACGATTTCAAGCATGGGGGCTTCAACTTCAGCCATAACCATTTCATAAACATCACTAACCGATTGACCATCAAGATGTTTGAAATAATTTTCCATTGCTTGCTCAACACAGGCTCTTAAAGATTGCTGTTGGGCTGCCTGGTTGAAGTTTTGTCCATTGCTATTTGCAGTGGCGTTGTTTGGTTGGGTAATAAAAGTTGCAGTGTTCATGCGGCTTTTTCCTCTCTCTGTATCAGCTGCTCAAAAAAAACTTGTACGCTATCGTCTTGCGCTTGAGCCGTTTCCAGGGCATTGAATTCACGACGAAAAGAGTCGCTATTGGGGACAGTTTGCAAATACCAGCTCGCATGTTTTCGAGCTATTCTTGGCCCCATGAATTCACCGTAAAAACGGTACAGTTCGCGCAGATGGCTGGTTAAAATATCTCTCACTTCGTGGAGCGATGGTTCGGGTAATTCGGTACCTGTATTCAGGTAATGCTCAATTTCGCGGAATATCCAGGGACGCCCCTGCGCCGCACGACCGATCATAACTGCTGCGGCCTGGGTGTGTTCCAATACTGCTTTTGCCTTGTGTGCGGAATCAATATCACCGTTACAAAACACCGGAATCTTGACCGCTTGCACGACGGCAGCAATGGTGTCGTATTCCGCGTCACCGGAAAAACCACATGCACGAGTTCGGCCATGTAAGGCAAGTGCACGAATTCCGGTATCTTCTGCAATGCGTGCGATGCGTAATGCATTGCGTTCTTCGATGTTCCAGCCGGTTCGAAACTTGAGCGTGACTGGTACATCTACGGCAGCTACAACAGTTTGCAAAATATCAGCTACCAGAAGTTCGTCTTTTAGCAAGGCAGAACCAGCGGCCTTTTTGCACACTTTTTTGGCGGGGCAGCCCATATTAATGTCAATAATTTGGGCGCCATTAGCAACGTTCAAGCGCGCTGCTTCTGCCATCATTTCCGGGTCTCCACCGGCAATTTGAACCGCTATGGGTTCAGCTTCGCCGGTATGATCCAGACGTAAACTACTTTTACGCGTTCCCCACAATTCAGAGTTGGATGTAACCATTTCTGATACTACCAGCCCCGCACCCAGACGTCGGCATAATTGTCGAAAAGGGCGGTCAGTCACACCTGCCATGGGGGCAAGAATAACTTTACTTTCAATATCATAGGGTCCAATTTGAAACATTCAGTGCCCTGGCTTGAGCATAGATACGCAGAAAAAGGAGTTTTCTCACCCGCGTAAAAGGGGCGCCATGATAACCGTTCGAGGCCAGATTGAAAACGAAAAAACGCCATTTTCTGGCGTTTTTTTGAGCTAAAAAGTTGCTTTAAGGGGTTGCAATTTACTGCACTAAGTGCGTTGTGGGCTAGTGAGTTGCCAGTGTGTAATTTACGGCTTCGGGTCCCGGGTCGGATATCTCCAGCGTGATATGAACTGGTTGACGTTGTGGGATATATTTCATGCCAGCTAACTCTCCGCCAATATATTCCTTGGGCGTGAAACGGCGGCTTGCAACGGGAGTTTCATCCAATTTGCTGAAGGACAAGATTAGGTCTGGAAAGGGTTGCTCAAAGGGCGCGTTGTTAATCAGTATGGCATCTACCATGAGTGCATTTGGGGTATCCGGGTGGTTACGAACCACCAGATTGGTTGCCAATATTTGCGATGTATCAACTAATGCAGGAACTTCGCACCCTACTAACGGACATGTAAAAAGGTAAGCGGTACGGTAGGGTTCGACCCGGCTGAAGTAGTCGAATTTAAAGTAGGCAATCTGAATTAGCAGCAGTAGAAGCATGCAAATGGCTAAAACGGGCCAGAGTTTTTTCTTATAGCGGCGCATGCGGCGTGCCGTAAACTCCACTGGTGCTGGCATGATGTTCATCAATAATGCAGCGCGAGAGGTGTCAAAGGCGCGCATTTTGGAAGATGACTTTACCGGGCGCTTGGATGATTTGTCGGATTCGTCGCTATCAGCATTATATTCTTGCTCAAAAAGCGCTGTCGCAAAATGGTTGGGCGCACTTGCGGGTTCAGGCGCACGTGTCGCGTTTAAGAAAGCTTCGCTAAAAAATGGCTCATCTTTTTTATCCGCAGATTCTTCAACAGCATTTTCGCTAACAAGGCTGAATATTGGGCCGGAGTATTTTGTATCGGATTGTTTTGGAGCAAGGTCATCTCTTGTTTGATGATGTTCTTGCGTGGTGTGCAATTCGGTCCCGGTCTCAACGTTTGATGTGACAGATTTTTTGAGTTGCTGCGGCGGTTCACCATCATCGTCCAATAAGCCTTCTGCCCATGATTCATCTGTAATTTCACTATTTTTGTCGTCGCGCGCCGGTTCGTAGCGTATTTCGCGTTCAAACAGTGAGACCGTCTGTTTGGGATGCATATCCAAATCTATGAATCCATCGAACTCGTAACTTGCGGTTTTTTCGACACGATCCATGTCGTCGCTAATTAAAATATCATCCTCATCCGCTAAAATTTTTGCTTTATCTATAACAACCGGCTTGGTCACGGGTACTGCTTTCTCCGTTACCTTCGGTTGCGCTGGTTTTGACGCTACAACTTTTGCAACAACTGGAGCTGGTTGTACAGCTGGTTTAGCTACAGGTGCTGATGCCGCAGGTTTACTTTCCACAGCTTTTTCAATTTTGGGCTGAGCAGGTTTTGATTGCCCGGATATTGCCGGTTGTGACTGTGGTTTTGGCTGGACGGATTTGCTCTGTTCCACCCTTGGTTGGGGGGCTGCAACTGGCTCCGGTTTTACTTGGCTGGTTTTTGCTTGCTCTGTCTTTAATTGATCTGCTTCGGGTTCTGGCTTTATGGGTTCAGGAACAGCTGGTTTAGTTATGGCAGATTTTTCTTCCTCTGCTTTTACAATGTAATCCTGGGCCTGGAATATATGCAGACAAGAGCCGCACCGCACCGCACCCTTGGCTGACTCTAGCTGGGTACTAGTGACACGGAAAGCTGTAGCGCATGTAGGGCAGCGGGTAACCATATGAGTCATAACGGTGGGTATTCCTTATTCATCTAGCTTAAGAGTGTAGCCTGTCACAGTGGCGCGGTAAATTGTTCTTATTTAGGAGTGTTAATTTTGCCGCATTTAGGTGCCATATCAAGATCGGATTTGCCGCTAGCGTACCTTTGTGGCTGTCAGTCGCACCCATTCTTCTTGGGTTGTAACGGGATCAAAATCGAACCACGCGGAATACGCTTCCTTAACTCGATCAGCTTGGATGGCTAAAATTCCCGAGAGACAAATTTTGCCACCGGGTTTTGTCATGTCATTC
The DNA here is from genome assembly GCA_966096785.1 of uncultured Gammaproteobacteria bacterium. Classification (GTDB taxonomy): domain Bacteria; phylum Pseudomonadota; class Gammaproteobacteria; order Pseudomonadales; family Cellvibrionaceae; genus Cellvibrio. The sequence continues at coordinate 10,800 of CBHTVU010000039.1, forward strand.
AGTTCGGGTGCAAGTTCAGCTAGCGGACCTGCGAGAATGTTCGCCAGCATAACGTCTGCCTGGATTTTCGGGCAGTCCTGGGGCAGGAACACGGGCATTGCATCATCAGCCAACTTATTTCGTCTCGCATTTTCAGTGGTGGCGAGTAGCGCTTGTGGATCAATATCAACCCCAATTACTTTTTTAGCACCCATAAGTAGAGTTGCGATACCGAGAATGCCTGAGCCGCATCCGTAATCAACAATATCCAGATCTTTGAAATCTTGACCATCAATCCATTGCATGCACATGAAGGTAGTTGGGTGTGTGCCTGTACCGAATGCAAGACCTGGGTCGAGCATTAAATTAATTTTGTCGGGTTCGGGTGGTTGTTGCCAGCTCGGGCAAATCCATAAGCGCTCACCACAGCGAATGGCGTGATAGTTGTTCATCCATTCCCGTTCCCAATCTTTATCTTCAAGTTGCTCCCATTTATATTCTGGAAGCTTATTGCCAAATTTTCTTTCTGCAATAGCGATTGTTTTTGATGTATCAATTTCTGCGTCAAACAGGCCGGTAATTTTCACATTATCCCAAAGCGGTGTTTCACCGAGGCCCGGTTCAAGAATAGGTTGATCTGCGTTGTCTTCAAAGGTGACCGAGGCAGCGCCACATGCAAGCAATGAATCCTCAAGTGATTCTGCATAACGACGCGGAGAAATGATTTTCAATTGAAGCCAAGGCATAGTTGTTTCTCGGAAAATTTAAATACTGTGAAAGGGAATCGTCATCCCTGCTGTGTGAGGATGACGATTCCCTTTAAATTCAATAATCAGTAAAGGACACGCTTAAACAAATTCAAATTAAATGCTCTTGTTGTACGCGTAAAAAATATCATCTCTAACCCAACCTAAAGATTCATATAACGACTGCGCGGTTAAATTGGTTTTTGCAGTTGTTAAATCCATACGCGGAACATTGTTTTCTTTCGCATGCAATCGAGCTTGTTCTAATAACAATCTACCAATTCCGGATTTTCGCATTTCAGGTGATACAAATAAATCGGAAAGAGTGTAAATAGGTGCGGCAATTACTGAGCAGAAGCTGGGGTAAATTTGGCAGAAGCCAATCGTATTTCCCGCTTCGTTTTCCGTTATAAAAATAATGGATTCGTCATTCATTAAGCGAGCGCCAATAAACTGCGTAGCAAATTCAAGATTGGGTTCTTGTTCGTAAAACTGTCGGTATGCATCAAATAGCGGTGCTATTTTTTTCACATCTTCGATATTTGCTTTACGAGATTTAAATGCGGTCATATATAGGGTATTTTTTCTGTTTTGATTTTATAAAAGTATTTCTTATAGAGGGTAACTGTCTTTGCTATTGCGTGCGCATGACTACTCCGCCCTAAATAAAAATCCCCCAGCGTAAAAGCACTGAGGGATTTTTCATTGAGCCGCGCAGACGCTACTCATTCCAATATTTAGTGCTCACTACCTAATTTCTTTTCCAGATAGTGAATATTTACACCACCTTTTCGGAAGGCTTGATCGCGTACTAACATTTGCTGCAGGGGAATATTGGTTTTAATTCCGTCCACAATGGTTTCGTCCAACGCTTGACGCATACGATCCAATGCAATTTCGCGAGTATCACCGAAAGTAATAATTTTTGCGATCATCGAATCGTAGTTGGGCGGAACTGTGTAGCCGTTGTAAAGATGTGAATCCACACGCACACCTAAACCACCTGGAGCATGAAAACCTTTTACCAAACCGGGGCAGGGCATAAAGGTTTTCGGGTCTTCGGCGTTGATACGACATTCGAATGAATGGCCGCGAATAATTACGTCAGATTGTTTGATGGAAAGTGGTAAGCCCGAGCAAACGCGAATCTGTTCTTTAATTAAATCGATACCTGTTACCATTTCTGAAACCGGGTGCTCCACCTGAATACGGGTATTCATTTCGATAAAATAGAAGCGGTTATTTTCGTACAAGAATTCAAACGTACCAGCGCCTTTGTATTTTATGTCGATACACGCTTTTATACAGGCAGCGTAAGTTGCTTCGCGCACTTCTTGTGGAATGCCGGGTGCAGGAGCTTCTTCCAATACTTTTTGGTGGCGGCGTTGCAAAGAGCAATCGCGATCACCCAAGTGAATGGCATGACCTTGCCCGTCAGAAAGAATTTGCACCTCCACGTGACGCGGATTCTGCAAAAATTTTTCCATATAAACAGTGTCATCACCAAAAGCTGCTTTTGCTTCACCCATGGTGATTTGGATGGAACTGATTAAATTTTCTTTTTCGTGAACAACGCGCATTCCGCGTCCACCGCCACCAGCGGCGGCTTTGATAATAATCGGGAAGCCAATGCGTTCAGCAATTTCCAAGCATTTTTCAGGTTCTTCGCCAGGGTTTGGTAATGCACCATCAGAACCGGGAACGGTTGGAACACCAGCAGCTTTCATTGCTTTAATTGCTTCAACTTTATCGCCCATCATACGGATTACATCCGGATCTGGACCGATAAAAGTAAAACCGCTTTTCTGTACACGTTCAGCAAAGTCAGCGTTTTCAGCGAGGAAACCATAACCAGGATGCACAGCTTCGGCATCGGTAATTTCCATAGCAGCGATAATAGAAGGAACGTTCAAATAACTTTTTGGCGATGGATTTGGGCCTATGCAGACAGCTTCATCCGCAAGGCGGACATGCTTTAAATCGCGGTCAACAAGTGAATGAACAGCAACCGTTTCAATGCCCATTTCTTTACAGGCTCGCAAAATTCGCAATGCAATTTCACCACGGTTGGCAATTAGAATTTTTTTAAACATAAACCAAGTCCTCAGCAATTAGCTGTTAAGCCGGAATCTTTGAATCATTAGCTGCGTTGCCACCGCTGTGTTAAAAAAAGGCTCGAATGCTCATTTATACTGCATAAACTCCGCGTTCTCGCCTGTTTTTGCCTTGCGCTGGCTGTCCTCGCTAACATGATTCAGCGTTCCCTCGATAAATTCTTAGGCAATAGTCACTAATGGCTGATCGAACTCAACGGGATTTCCGTCCTGAACCAAAATAGATTCGATAACGCCGGCTTTGTCAGCAACGATTTGGTTCATCATTTTCATGGCTTCAATAATACAAATAACATCGCCAACTTTTACCTGCTTACCAACTTCAACAAAGTTCGGTGAACCTGGGCTTGGAGCTCCGTAATAGGTGCCTACCATCGGCGATTTAATAATATGACCGGAAACAGAGGGCGCTGCTGCAACAGGTGCGGCGGTCGGCGCTGTTGCTACGGGAGCAGCGGTTTGAACTGGCGCTTGTGCAGGTGCGGGAGCGTAACCTTGCATAGGTGCATTGAGATATTGAACAGTACCGCTGTTACGAGCAATGCGCACAGACTCTTCGCCTTCTTTGATTTCAAGCTCACCGATGTTGGATTCTTCTAACAGCTCGATAAGTTTTTTAATTTTGCGAATATCCATAGGATCCTCTTTTGCAAAGGTTATTGAACTAATGTGTTGATTTAATGTTTGAGTAAGCTAAATGCAGCCTGCATTGCCAATTGGTAGCTAGTAGGGCCGAACCCGCAAATAACGCCTTGGGCAATATCAGAAAAATATGAGTGATGACGAAAAGCTTCACGCTTGTGAACGTTGGACAAATGCACTTCGATGAAAGGAATATCTACAGCAAGAAGCGCATCACGCAATGCAACGCTGGTATGCGTAAACGCAGCCGGATTAATAATAATAAAATCGACACCTTCTTTGCGGGCGTCATGAATACGATCAATAAGTTCGTACTCAGCATTGCTTTGTAAGGTTTGAATATGGTGACCAGCACTTACACAAAGTTGGGTCAACTGCTGGTTTAGGGTATCCAGAGTTGCAGCTCCATAGATACCTGGTTCACGAAGTCCCAACATGTTTAAATTTGGGCCGTGAAGTACCAAAATTGTTGCCATAACGAGTCCTATTGTTGTGAACAGCTGCGAACAGGCGCTTTGACCTCGGTAGGCCGATACAAGTTTCATCGGAATCGAAAAAAGTGGCAGGAGTTTGCCGCAAAAATTTTGATATGTCCACGATGAGGGTGAAATTAATTTAAATTGCTGAAAATCGCTGCAAGTTTGAAGGAATTGTGACAAGCGGGTAAAGCAAAAGATGAATTAACGCGAGTTTTAGAGGTAGGTTACCGCATCTTTCACGCTTTTTAGGAGCAAGATGAAGTAACTTCAGAGAATGTGTGAGAAAAATATGTCAAAAATGAACCATCTTCGCCTAAATGGTTCATTTTTTTCCTTTGATAGTTTCTATCACCAGGTCCGGTGTTAGCAATTGTGGTAAAACATCTGCTTTACCAGCGCGATTCGCTGGGTACCAAAGATACAGAGGTACACCGCTTCTGCCATATTCAGCCAAAAGTTCACTGATTTTTGGATCAGGATTAGTCATATCTCCTTTTAATGTGGCTACTTTTAACTCGTCAAATACCGCTTCTACTTCTGCTTTCGATAGGGTGACTCGTTCATTGGCAAGGCAAGTAAGGCACCAGTCTGCTGTAAGATCAATAAAAACCGGGCGACCTTGATCACGTAATTCTTGTAGAAGTGCAGGTGAATAAGCTTGCCAACGATCATTGGTTGGCTTTTTTTGTAGCAATTGATAGGGCAAAAGAATCGCGATAATTATGGCAACTAATGCGATAAGTTTATGAATTTTTGCGGCTAAGCCTTCTGAAGGACGTTTATTCAGCCAGCAAGCGAAGGCGATCAATACCGCGCCCACGCAGACTCCGGCCATAAGGTTGCTGCTAACTTGATTAGTTAGCACCCACAGTAACCATATAGCGCTCAGGTAGAGTGGGAATGCGAGAAACTCCTTCAAGGTTTCCATCCATACGCCAGGCTTGGGCAAGCGTTGTGCCAAGGCGGGGACGTAACAAAGAAGCAAGAGTGGTAGCGCCATCCCAAAGCCAAGCGCAACAAACACACTTAAGCAAACATACGCCGGTTGAGTGAGCGCAAAGCCGAGGGCGGCTCCCATAAAAGGAGCGGTACAAGGGCTCGCCACTACAGCAGCTAGTACGCCCGTAAAAAATGAGCCCGCCAAGCCTGATTTTTGCGTGAGAGACTGGCCTGCCCCCATCCAGCTTGTTCCAAATTGAATCAGGCCAGACATGCTTAAACCCATCACAAAAAATAAATAGGCGAGGGCGGTGATTAATGCGGGTGACTGTAATTGGAAGCCCCAACCTATGGCTTCACCACCACTTTTCGCGACGAGTAAAATACTTGCAAACGCAACGAAGCAAGCGACTATTCCCAATGTGTATGCCCATCCGTGAAGACGCAAGCGAGCGCTGTCTGCCTGTACCAGGCTCATGACTTTAATAGAAAGCACAGGGAATACGCATGGCATAAGGTTCAATATGATTCCGCCTAATATGGCGAATAATAAGGCTTGCCACAGCCACACAGATTCAGGTGCGGGGCTGTCATTAGTGGTTTTGACTACATCTTTGGTTGCTTGTGCAGTCTGGTTTGCGACTGACGATACACTGAGTTTGGCAGGATCAATATGTAATGTTTCCACGTAAGGTGGATAGCAAAGGCCAGCTTCAGCGCAGCCTTGCGATGTTATGCGAAGATCAAAAGGTCCAGTGTCAGCCGGCAGGAAGAAATCAACGGTTACCTGATGGTAATGCAACGTCATATCTTTGCCTGCGAACTCGTCGAACTTGGGTTTTCCTTCGCTATAAGTGGGAGTGAGGGTCAGAGCTGGTGTTGCCTGAAATTTGAATCGTTCCTGATAAAGATAATAATCAGGCGCAATCGTCCAGGTCAGGCGCAAATGTTTAGCATTGTCCGCATCGCTGATTTCACCTGCTAGCTTGTATGCTTCGGTAACGGGTAAATACTGCTCCTGATTCGAAAAGTTGGCGGCTTTAGTGGGTGAGACGTTGGCGTTTGACGAAGCGGTAAAATCCACCGCGCCTGCCGAAGCGGCGTAAAGGCACGTACATACAATCAATAAAGTACGGAAAAATTTGCAATTAACGCTGGGGAAAACGAGAGAACTTGGCATAATGAGCGCCTGAACAAAGTGACTAAACAGATTGATTGCGACAAGTGTAGTCGAGTCGAGAGTCCGGCGGCTAGTCATCTTGTTAGAATGAGATTTATTGCGTCCTATTGGAGAGCAATTCTTCACAGGTGTGTGAAATAATCGTTAGTCATTTTTTGTATTTGAATTTATTGGAAGAGAAGTATTCATGTTTAGTTTGTCATTGAAATCGCAAGGCCTCCTATTGAAAATGTCCAAAGTGTTTCTATCGCAGCACCTGTTGGTGAATGCGCCTTTCCGTAGTCTTGGTGTTATAAGTTTGGCAGGTGTATTGTTCGCTTGCCAATCCACTCCTAAAGAAGTTGCGCCAGTCGCGCCTGTAGCACAACAACAGGAACAAGTAAAAGTTCCTGTGGAGTTGACGCCGCAACAAAAAAATATTGAATCGCTCTTATCTGAGGCTGACTATTGTCTATCGCAAAATAAACTACTTAATCCCATCGCTGACAATGCGCATGATCGTTATCGTTCGGTGTTGTTAATGGATCCTCAAAATGAGCGAGCCAAGTTAGGCTTACAAACCATAGCTATGCGCTACGTAGAACAGGCACGCACTGCTGCCAAACGCGGTAATTTGAGTGAGGCGCAAACACTTATACGTTATGCGCGCGGAATAGATAATAACCCCGTTGTGCAAGATGCTGCTGAAACCTTGCGTAAGCAAGTGGCGAGCACTCCTGCTCCCAAACCCTATCAAGCTGCTGAAGGAGAAGTGGTGCTGGATGCAAAACTTTTGCAGGCTAAAGATTCACAAATTACGTCGCAATTAAACGGCGTCGCAAAAAAAGCAAAAGATACAGATCAATTTGTATTAATTATTGCGCGTACAGATGCGGAAGGCCGCTGGGTTTACCAGCAGTTACGTAATGCAGTACCGGGATATCTTGTACGCGGTGATATCAAGATAGGTTCGCCAGCAAGAGTAAAATTAGTTAAATCATTAGATTAATATTGGCGGCATTATTGTTAATAAATCGGAGTGGATTGTGAGATTTCTAATAAAATGCGTGGGTATTTTTATAGTCGCTTTTAATTTGCAATCCGCATTAGCGGCGGATAATACTATTAAAAATTCCGTCTCTGTAAAATCCACCCCTTTAAAAAAAGAAATATTGGATGTGCGGGTCACTAAAGCCATTGTTTACGTTCCCCTTGGTACCAGTAAAACCACGACAGGCTTTTTCACAATTGATAATCGATCCGCAAGCGATATCACTATTACAGAGGTAACTTCAAATTTCGCCCGGCAAATTAAATTAATGCCGCGCCCCAATTTGACTGTTCCTGCGCACGAGTCGGTCACCTTGACACCGAAGGGCTCGTTTTTACAAATTAATGATCTCAAAGCCAAACTAAACACTGGCGACGAGCTACAATTATCAGTGAGCCTAAGCAATGGTCAAAGGTTACAGATTATTGCAGTAGCTAAAAGTGCTTATGATCAAACACATGGCCATTAACAGGTCGCATTATGCAAACTATAAAGCATTTGTGGGTTCGCGGTGTAAGCCGTGTTCGCGACGAATATGAGGATGCTCAAAGCGATATAGTCAGCGCTGGACCAGGGTTTCGGTGGGCGTTTTACCTGGTGACAATTTATTTTTTCGGCGCATTTTGCCTGGGTATTTACTGGAGTTCAGTTCCCGAAGCGCCGTCGGTGAATGCAGCAGTTCATCGCCAGCTGGCGCTCTTAAACATAGCTCCGAAAGCACAATTACCTTTAGGCGTTGTAACTACCTCTGCCTTGATAGCCATTAGTGAAACCCTGCTTGATAAATCTGGTGGATACCTTGCAAATGATATGTTCCCTCCTGGGCTATGGCTTGATGATATGCCGCATTGGGAGTTCGGCGTGCTCTTGCAAGTGCGTGATACAACTCGCATGTTGGGTGCCTCCCTCAGTCAATCCAACCTTAACCATCAGCTCGATGTAGACTTACAAAAAGCGGAAATACGTTTTAATTTTTCCAATACTTCCTGGAGTTTTCCTGCTACCGAATCGCAATATTTATCGGGTAGAGAGCATCTGCAGAAATATAATTATCGATTGATGCAAGAAAACAGCAGTGAAGCCCAATTTTATGCTGATGCGGCACATTTAAATGATTATTTAGTGAATGTGGAGCAGCGTTTAAAAAATATGTCCCAGCGTTTAACCGCGAGTGTCGGTCCTGAAATTAATACCGATTCGGCAGCCATGCCGGTTAAACAAGAGGATCCAAAAAAGGCGACTAACGGGTTGTATACAAAAACGCCATGGTTGCAATTGGATGATGTTTTTTTTGAGGCGCGCGGATCTTCCTGGGCATTGATTAGCATTTTGCGCGCAATTGAAATTGATTTTAATGAAGTGTTGCAAATGAAAAATGCACAAGCGAGTTTTGATCAAATCATTCGCGAATTAAAACCTACACAGCAGAAAATATACAGTCCAGTTATTTTAAATGGTGAAGGTTTTGGTTCAGTTGCCAATCATTCATTAACCATGGCCTCTTATCTTGCACGCACACAAGCAGCGATTGCAGATTGTCGTCGCCAATTGCTTGCCCCTTAGTGGTACTTTTCCAGCGCGTTATCGCGTAAAATCCTCACTATGTTAAATGCCTTTTTACTGACCCGCCAATGGCGAGATACGCGCGACGGTGTTGCCCTCGACTTTTGGTGGGCAACAGAGAAGGGTGCGTGCTGGACACAATTTACGGGACAGGAAATTGTTTTTTTTGTGTTGCGTACACAGGCTAAAAAAATACAAATATTATTCTCAGCTATTCCCACATGGCGAATGGCTGAAGTCGATTTAAAAACTTTCAATAACCAGGCCGTTAGTGCGCTTTATTTTAAAAGCCAGCGCGTTGCTCGCGATGCGCAGAATATTCTTTCAGCTGCGCAGGTTGATTATTGGGAGGCAGATATTCGTCCCCACGAACGCTATTTAATGGAGCGTTTTGTTACCGCTGGTGCTTACATAGATATAGAGTCAATTGATAACACTAAACCGGTTTTAAACCCGCGTTTAACACCTTCTGAAACTCGCCTTCCCCTCAAAATGGTTTCGCTTGATATAGAAACAACAATGGATGCGAAACAATTGTTTTCCATTGCTGTATGGGGAGAGCATGACCGCAAAGTCTTTATGGTGGGCGAAACCACATCAAATGAAATTGCTGGCATTGAAAGTGAAAAAATTTACGCTCAGCTCGATGTGGTTTTTTGTAAAACGCAAAAAGAATGTTTGCAGCAGTTTTTTTTCTGGTGGCATCAATATGATCCCGACATTGTCATTGGTTGGAGTGTGGTGCAATTTGATTTGTGGGTGCTGGAGACGATTTGCCAAACACAAGGGATAGACCTAGCTCTGGGGCGTGGCGACCAACCCGTTCATTGGCGCAAAGAAGATGATGAGGGTGGGCGTCGCTTCGTTGTCATACCTGGTCGCGTCGCTTTAGATGGTATTGAATTATTAAAGGCCGCAAATTATCGCTTTGAAAGTTATGCCTTGCAATTTGTTGCAGAACAATTGCTCGGTAAGGGAAAATTATTACACGGCAAAGACCGTGGTAAAGATATTACTCGTTTATTCAGTGAAGATAAAATTGCGTTGGCCGAATATAACTTACGCGATTGCGAATTGGTATGGGATATTTTTGCCGATAAAAAATTATTACATTTCGCAGTGGAGCGCAGTCAGCTAACGGGCTTATTACTGGACCGCATCGGTGGTTCTGTTGCAGCCTTTGAATATTTATATTTACCGCGCTTGCATCGTAAAGGTTACATAGCACCCAATTTAGGTGAATTGGAATCTGATATCTCCAGCCCTGGTGGTTATGTGATGGATTCGCGTCCAGGTATTTATGACAATGTGTTGGTTCTCGATTTTAAAAGTCTGTATCCCAGTATTATTCGCACATTTTTTATCGATCCCTGCGCATTCTGGCTTGCACTGCATTCGCAGTTGGAGCCGGAACAAATCATCTCCGGATTCAATGGTGCTATTTTTGCGAGGGAAGGCCACATTCTCCCGCAAATTATTGAGCATCTTTCGCAAGCGCGTGATCTTGCGAAAAAAGAAAAAAATGCACCTCTGTCTCACGCTATAAAAATTATTATGAATTCATTTTATGGAGTGTTGGGCTCAACCGGCTGTCGGTTCTTTGATCCTCGAATCTGTAGCTCAATTACCTTACGCGGTCACGAAATAATTCAGCGCAGCCGCATCTGGATCGAACAGCAAGGTTATGAAGTTATCTACGGAGATACAGATTCACTTTTTGTGTGGGTTGAAAATAATTGCGTTGGTCGAGAACCTAAAAATCAGAAACAGTGCGATGCTATAGGGTCGAGATTAGCGCGAGAATTAAATCAATGGTGGAAAAATACCTTGCGAACTGATTACGCAATCGAAAGCAAATTAGAAATTCAATTTGAAACTCATTACCTTCGATTTTTAATGCCCACTATTCGTGGTAGCGAATTGGGAACCAAGAAGAGATATGCAGGCGTTGTTGAAAATAATGGCAACCGCGAATTGATTTTTAAAGGATTGGAAAATGTACGTACCGATTGGACCAGGTTGGCAAGAGATTTTCAAGAACAGTTATATGGGAAAGTTTTTGCGGGTGAGGATTATCTTGATTTTGTGCGATCAACTGTAGCTGATGTATTGGCTGGCAAGCGCAATCAGGATTTGGTGTACAACAAACGTCTGCGTCGGCATTTGCACGAGTATGAAAAAAATATTCCACCACAGGTGCAAGCTGCGCGCAAATATGTGCAACTTACGGGCAAGTCGTTAAGACGTGGTGACTGGATTGCTTATGTTATTACTACCAAGGGGGCAGAACCTGTTGCTGCGCAACAGAGTCCGCTGGATTACCAACATTATGTGGATAAACAATTGATGCCAGTGGCTGATAGCATTTTACATTTTATGGAACAAAATATGACTGATCTGGTCGATACGCAGATGTCTTTATTTGTCCGTTAATATTTAACCGGGAGGTTTTATGAGATTTAAGCTGGTAATTTTTATGGTTGTTGTCGGGCTAAGTTCGTGTGCTGATCAGCCGCTTGCTGGGTCAGAGCGAAATGGTAAGATGATGGATTGTCAAAGATTGCCAAACCCTCAACGTGCCGAGTGTTTGCAAGATATTCCACCTGATTACAATGAGTATGAACAGGAACGTCAAAAACTATTAAAAGATAAGGGTAGATAATGGAAGAAATTTTAGAATTACTGCGCGAGCATAATGTATCCGTTCCTGTCCCGCTGGATCTACCTGATGAAGATCAGTTGATTATGATCGAGGAGGAATTATTATTACCTATTCCTCGCGATGTCCGTACTTATTTATTAGAAGCCAGTGATGTTATTTATGGCACTCTTGAGCCAGTCACTGCTGCAGATCCCAATTCACACACATATTTACCAGAGGTAACTGCTGTTGCATGGTCCCTTGGCGTCCCGCATTATTTGCTGCCGATTTGTGAGGACAAAGGTGCATATTTTTGCGCGGACCCAGAGGGTGAAATCATATTGTGGAAAGACGGTGAGCTAACTGATGAAACCTGGCCATCTATTTGGCAGTGGGTTAGGGATGTTTGGTTGGAGTCGTAGATTACAATAAGTTAATTAGTTTATTTGAATCTCACGTGAAAGAATCCGAAGATTTTTATTCGAGACTGTTTCTTTATAAAGTATGGAATCGTAATACAAGCGTAAAC
>CBHTVU010000040.1:0-22232 GCA_966096785.1 uncultured Gammaproteobacteria bacterium
AAAAATATTTGAAATGACGCGAACTGTCATCAATCAGGTAATCCGCATTCACTATGCCTTTATCTCCGCAAAACACAAAATTCATTGGCGACAAAAAGGGTAGATGTTTTACTAACCATTCATATTTTGCAGAAAATGATGTGGGATGTTCCATAGCAGCGGTTGCAATATAGATATCGAAATATTGATTCAATTCCCTGATAACCTCAATCGCACCATCGAGAGGAGTCAGGTCCATAAAAAACTCTGGATTATCAGGATACGCGCGCACTCTAGCTAAATGCTCCGATGGAACACGATTGTAAATTTTCGTTCCCAGCAAATCGCTTGTTTTCAAATTTTGTTTAAACTCGGCGTTGTACCAATCGATATGCCGCGTAATGGTGTCACAAATAGTTTCATCCATATCAATCGCAATACGTTTACGCATTTTTCTCGTTTCTCCAGCCATAAAGCCCATAAATAAAAAAGCCCCAATTAAGGGGCTTCGACAAGATTAAGCTAACGTGCTTAAAAATTTGTTTCCACCAACGGCGTTGTTTCAGCATCATAATCTACGCTGTCAATTCCAAAGCCAAACAACCGCAAAAACTCGGCTTTGTAGCCAGCGAAATCAGTGAGTTCAAAAAGATTTTCTTCCGTAACCTGATCCCATATTTTTTCAACTTTCGATTGTACCGATGGATCCAACTCCAATTCATCAACACGATAACGACCTGCATCGTCTAAACGTGGATTTGCTGAATATAAACACTCGGTAAATAAGCGTTGTAATTGCTCAATACATCCTTCATGAGTACCTTGTTCTTTCATAACCTTGAACAGAATTGCCAAATATAGAGGCATTACCGGAATGGCTGCACTTGCTTGACTGACGACAGCTTTCAATACCGCAACATGCGCATCGCCTTGAATTGACTTCAACTTGCTATTCAATGCAATAGCAGCGCGATCTAAATCTTCTTTAGCTTTTCCAATAGTTGCTTTGCCATAAATTGGCCAAGTTAATTTATCTCCAAGATAGGTGTAAGCAACTGTTTTGCATCCACCTGCCAACAAACCTGCTTGGCTCAATGCATCAATCCATAATTCCCAATCTTCACCACCCATAACTTTCACGGTGCCTTCGATTTCTTCTTGAGTTGCAGGCTCAATTGAAACATCTGAAATCTTGAGAGAGTCGGTGTTTAAGTTTTTTGAGACGTAGGTTTTACCGATTGGCTTAAGTACGGACGAATAAACTTCACCCGTTTTTGGATCTGTACGACGTGGAGATGCCAAGCTGTAAATAACCAAATCTACTTTGCCGAGATTAGCTTTTAATTCATCAATCACTTTTGCTTTTATTTCATCGGAAAAAGCATCGCCATTAATTGTGTGAGCGTATAAACCTTCAGCTTTCGCAGCGTCATGAAAGGCAGAGGTGTTGTAGTAGCCTGCAGTAGCCGTTTTGCTGTCTGTAGGTTCTTTTTCAAAACACACACCAAGGGTATCCGCACCGCCTCCAAAAGCTGCCGTAATCCGCGACGCTAAACCAAAACCTGTAGAGCAACCTAAAACCAATACTTTTTTAGGCGCACCAGCAATGGGACCTTTGGCTTTAGTAAAAGCGATTTGCTCTTTAACATTGGCAGCTGCACCTTGTGGATGCGCATTGGTACAGATGAAACCGCGAACTTTTGGCTTGATTATCATGGAGTTAACCTTTTGATGTTAAACACATTTGAGCAGAAAATAAGGAGCCACCGAAACCAGTGCCCTGAAACGTCGGGCATTATACAGAAACAAGACTAATCTCACAGGGTGTGACTTAAAGGTTGATTCCAATCCAAATCAGCAACTATCGGGTGTGTCTTTGAGAATGCCCATAAATTACGGTGCAGTTCAATGATTTACTCCATGTTCGTTATGATTTTACTTACATTCCTCGTGGCGGGTTATTTGCTCAAGCTGCGCGTAGCTGCCGTCAGGAAGGGTGAGGTGAAGCTGAGTTCGTTTCGACTCAACAACAGGGACGATATACCTACCTCACTAATTCAAGCGTCACGAAATTACAGCAACTTGTTCGAAATGCCAGTGTTGTTTTACTGCGTGGCGATCCTGGCGATTTTGCTGCGCCTTGAAACACCAACTATGGTAATGCTGAGCTGGCTATTTGTCGGGTCGCGAGCTGTGCACTCATGGATACATTTAACCTCCAATAATGTCATCAGAAGAATGCAAATGTTCTTGCTGGGCAATGTTTGCATACTTTTAATGTGGATCATTCTGCTATTTAAATACGGTACTCGCGCTCACTAATTAAACGATAAGTCCAGGAAAAATAATGGATATGTGATCATCAACACATTGAGCCCAACTCACAAATTTTCATTCATTTTGCGTTCATCACGCGGGCTGATAATTGAATCAAAACCAGTTCACTAGAACTTATTGGAGTAGAGAATATGCGTAAATATTTGTTTTTACTGGTGGGGCTAGCAACTCTGCAGGCAGCCTCTAGCACTATGGCTGCTAATTTGGATCTGAATGTCATTCTTTCCGGTGAAGTCCGCCCCGGAGTTTACGGCCAGGTACAACTTGGTAACGCGCCACGCCCTGTAGTTGTTTATGAACAACCACGTGTTGTCGTAGTTGATAGACGTTATGAGCGTGAGGAACCTATCTACTTACACGTACCTCCTGGCCACGCAAGACATTGGGATAGACACTGCTATGATTACCACGCCTGCTCGCGCCGTGTTTATTTTGTAAGAAGTGAAGAGTACGAACCCAACTACGTGTATGTTCATGACCATGAACCGCCACCACCTCCGCACCATCATCATGGCCCTCATCACGATCATGATCGCGGACCTCGACATGGCGATGGCCCAGGCCGTCACCATGATCGACACTAATCCATCCCAAATAAAAATCCCCGTCAGCTGATGGGGATTTTTATTTATGCCCCCATTTATTAAGGGTCGGTTATGTCGATTCACATAGCTCCTGCATGCGCTGCAGCTGCTCGACCGATACATGGCCTGTGGCGGCACAACGAGGTAGAATGCTCACCTCGACTGTAGCCCTATGCTCCACTCCCCTGTTTGATATTCCTGTGTTTGATGAAACCCTATGATTCCACGTATTGACCAAACCTCCGCAGTTCAGGCGCTTTATCTGTCCTTCATTGACCGCTTGAAAACTAGCGGTTTTACGGGTGATTTGAACCCTGACTACGCCACCCGGACAGTGTTAGCAACGGATAACTCCATTTATCAAGTTCTGCCGCAGGGGGTGATTTACCCTAAAAGCAATGCGGACTTGAGCTTGGTCGCGAAGCTTAGCCAATTGCCAGAATTTAACAGCATAATCCTCAGCCCTCGCGGTGGTGGTACGGGTACCAATGGCCAATCACTCACGGATGGACTTGTAGTTGATACTTCCAAATATATGAACACTATTTTGGAGATAAATGTACAGGAGCGTTGGGCACGAGTGCAGTGCGGTGTAGTAAAAGACCAACTTAATGCCGCCATCAAACCTTACGGATTATTTTTCGCACCCGAACTCTCCACCAGTAATCGCGCCACAATTGGCGGAATGATTAATACCGATGCATCTGGTCAGGGATCTTGCCGCTACGGGAAAACCCGTGATCACGTATTAGAACTAAAAACAGTTTTATTGGATGGTAGCGAATGGACTTCAAGTGCAATCACCGATGAAGAACTGGAAAAAATTAGCGCCCGCACTGATCGTGTCGGAAAAGTTCATCAATTGGTTGATGCTATTCAACGCGGGCATTCAGATCTAATAGCGGCAAAATTTCCAAAACTAAATCGCTGCCTCACGGGATACGACTTGGCGCATATACGTGACGAACGAGGTCGTTTTAATCTCAACAATATTTTGTGCGGTAGTGAAGGCACCTTAGGCTTTATTGTTGAAGCGAAAATTAACTTACTACAAATGCCTAAGTTCAGCGCGTTGATTAATGTTAACTACCGCGATTTCAATGCAGCACTTCGCGATGCAACCCAATTGATGAAAGCAGAGCCCACGTCTATTGAAACGGTGGATTCGAAAGTACTGAATCTCGCCATGAAAGATATAGTGTGGCACAGCGTCGCAGAATTTTTCCCCGAGCCTGCGAGTGGTGAAAAAATTCAAGGCATTAATTTGGTGGAATATACCGCTTACGATGAAGCTGAATTAAATAGTGCTGTTAAAAAATTCACAGACTTATTAGACGCAGATGCTAGTAAAGGAAACAATATTCGCATCAGTTATTCAACGGCGTGGGGCAATGAATCCGTTAATAAAATCTGGGGAATGCGTAAAAAAGCCGTTGGCCTTTTAGGTGGTGCTGCGGGCGAAGCGCGCCCTATTCCATTTGTTGAAGACACTGCTATTCCACCAGAAAATCTCGCAGATTTTATTGTAGAATTCCGCCAGTTACTGGATGAAAATAATTTAGCCTACGGCATGTTTGGTCACGTGGATGCGGGTGTGTTGCATGTGCGCCCGGCAATAGATATGAAAGATCCGGTACAGGAAAAATTGGTTCGTACCATTAGCGATAAAGT
Source organism: uncultured Gammaproteobacteria bacterium (assembly GCA_966096785.1). GTDB lineage: Bacteria > Pseudomonadota > Gammaproteobacteria > Pseudomonadales > Cellvibrionaceae > Cellvibrio. The sequence continues at coordinate 4,572 of CBHTVU010000040.1, forward strand.
TGCTGAACTCACTCAAAAATATAATGGCTTACTGTGGGGTGAACACGGCAAAGGTGTGCGCTCTGAGTATGCGCCAAAGTTTTTCGGAGAGCTCTATCCACAATTGCAGCGCATCAAAGCTGAATTTGATCCGTACAATCAATTAAATCCCGGTAAGATTGCGACACCTGCCAGCACAATTGAATTATTAAAAATTGACGAAGTGCCCACTCGCGGCCAAACCGATCGCAAAATTCCGGTGAAGGTTTGGGAAGCCTATAGCGAGGGTATGCACTGCAATGGCAATGGTCTTTGCTACAACTGGAATCCCAACGATGCCATGTGCCCGTCATGGAAAGGGACACGTAATCGCATACATTCACCCAAAGGGCGCGCATCACTTATGCGCGAATGGTTAAAACAGTTAAGCGATCGCGGCTTTAACGCCTTGGATGAAAGTAAAAAAGTAAAACAAACTAATTTTTTATTTTCATTACCGGCTCGCATCAGTAATACCCTTGGAAAACGCAATGGCGAATACGATTTTTCCCACGAGGTTCATGAATCCATGATGGGTTGCCTCGCTTGTAAATCTTGCGCAGGTCAATGCCCCATTAAAGTGGACGTACCGGAGTTTCGCAGTAAATTTCTTGAGCTTTATTACAGCCGCTACTTGCGCCCACTAAAAGATTATTTTATCGGCGGATTGGAATTTATGATTCCAACATTGGCGCGGGTACCATGGCTCTACAATGCGCTAATGAAACCAGCATTCATGCAAAAGTTCATGGCAAAAATTGCGGGAATGGTAGATAGCCCACTACTATCGAGTGTTAATTTACAAACTGAGTTGAATAAACTGGGCATCAAATGGGCTACCCTGGAAAATATTGCGCAATTGAACCCCGAGCAAAAATCAAAAGCGGTTATTTTTGTGCAAGATGCTTTCACAAGTTATTTTGAGACACCCGTTGTTGTGGACTCTTTAAAAGCCTTGCAAGCATTGGGAATCATACCGCTTGTCGCGCCCTTTAGACCCAATGGGAAACCCCTGCAGGTTCACGGATTTTTAAAAGCATTCGCTAAAGCGGCAGATACCAATGCCACCCTATTGAATGGGTTGGCATCATCCGGTATTTCGCTTGTAGGTTTAGACCCTGCAATGACACTGACCTATCGCGGCGAATATCAAAAAATACTGGGAGCCAATGCTCCCAAAGTACAATTAGTACAAGAATGGCTGGCAGCGCAAACAGAACTGCTAGCGAATCAAAAGGAGCGGTTCCATGCTGGAGATTATTTATTACTCGCACATTGCACCGAAAAAACCAATGCTGTGAGCTCGGTAAAAGATTGGCAGACAGTTTTTTCGCGCCTTGGTCAAAGCTTGAAAGTTATTGAGACGGGTTGCTGTGGAATGTCTGGCACTTATGGCCACGAAGCGGTGAATGTTGAAACATCGAAAAAGATTTATCAATTATCCTGGAGCGATCTCGTTAATAATCCTGCTAATTCAGGAAAATTAACTGCCACAGGTTATTCATGTCGCAGCCAAGCTAAACGAATAGATAAGGTGACTTTGCCTCATCCATTGCAAATACTTTTAGCTCAATTAAGCCAGAAATAAAAAAGCCCCGATATCGGGGCTGAAAAGACATTGTCCGGAGAGATAATGTAAACACTAAGTGTTCATTTTTATACTAGTCCAAGTTTTGTTTTTTTTTCTAATTTGTTTACTAAACTTAACGTGCCACTCAATCTACACAATTGAAAATCAACAAGAAATACCATCTGAGGACAAATTGCGGAAAGTCGGGTACTAATTCTCATCATCACGCTGGAAGTATATATTTTCACCGAAAGCTCAATTAGCGATCACTTTCCAAGCAGAAAGAAAATGTTGAAAGTCTCTTCCATTGATAACTTTTACAAACCTATACTTTTCGAAATTAACCCATTAGCATCAAGCTGTAGAAAACACCCACAAGAGAGGCACATTCACTGTGCTACTCTATATGGCACATAAAAGCGTACTTAAACGCTATGGAGAACTACATGGCCAGGCAAGCAGTCATTAATTTGAAATCGGATGCTACAGGTTTATCCTTTGATCGTCCCAGTGCAATACAAATATTCGGTTTTGTCCGCGACGCTATTGTTAGTATGGATTTATTACCTGGTCAGATGATTTCTGAAACTTCGCTTGCAACTCAATTTGGTGTGAGTCGCACTCCTGTGAGAGAAGCGCTCATTCAATTGGCCAGCATTGGCTTCGTTGAGGTTTTACCGCAACGCGGCACCTACGTGACCAAATTCAGCATGGAAAAAATTCTGGAATCACGCTTTATTCGTGAAGCTATTGAAGTGTCTGTAGTGTCGTTTCTTGCGGAAAATATAAACGAAGACATTATTGTTGAAGCCGGAAAAATTATTTTGGAACAAAAAGAAGCAGCAGATGATAATGATCCGCTTGCATTCCAAAAGCTGGACGATCATTTTCATAAAGTATTGGCAAACCAAACCAGGTTTGTAAGAGTTGCTCAAATTATTGAAGCGGAAAAAGCGCATATGGATCGCGTGCGCTGCTTGAGCCTGCAAGAACCCAATCAGTTTAAACGCATCCTGGCGCAGCATACCGCCATTATCAAAGCCATTAAATCTGGCGTCCCCGAAAAAGCAGCTAAAGCTATGAGCACACATTTGAAGGATGTTTACAATGTGCTAAAAGTGATACCGCAAACACACCCGGAATATTTCCAATAACAATATTTTGCCAAATGTTGGTATAAAAAAACGCAGCCCAAGCTGCGTTTTTTATCTAGACCGTTTTAATACAGCAACTACACTACGTAATTGATCCTGATTCACAGTAATCAACTCCCATCCGTCGCGGCCAAGATCATTCAACTGCACTTGAAACTCCTCAGCATTAATAGATCCACTAAAAAATTTCGCTTTACGCTTATGGTTTTATATTCCCAACGCATAGTTCACTCCTTTATTGTGTAGGGTCGTCATCGCTATTCTCTTCAATATCACCATCAATAGGTTCTATATCTGTTATCACTTTTTGTACCAACTTCACCCTTCCACTTTTCACAAGTGCATCACGCAAAATATATTCAATTTGCGCATTTAAACTGCGCAAATCATCATCCGCCCAACGCTGCAATGCTGCCAGCACTTGTTCGTTAATACGTAATGGATAGGCTTTTTTAGACACTGTTTTTTCTCGATAAAAATGAGTTTAATGTTTACTCAAAATGCATATCTATTTATTAGTAAATAGAGCCGGCATTAACTACAGGCTTCACATTATCTCCACAAAGAACTACGAGCAAATTGCTAACCATTGCCGCTTTGCGTTCAGCATCCAATTCAACTGTGCCCTGTTGCTGCAATTGTTCCAGAGCATCAGTAACCATACCCACCGCACCTTGCACAATAATTTTGCGCGCGGCTAACACCGCACTTGCCTGTTGGCGTTGCAACATAGACTGTGCAATTTCTGGAGAATAGGCCAAGTGGCTTAAGCGTGTTTCCAATACTTCTACACCTGCTTTTTGCAAGCGTTCCTGCACTTCAGCTAACAGTTTTTTGGCGATAGCATTTGAATCACTACGTAAAGAAAGGCGCTCATCTTCTTGATCGTGTTCATACGGATAACTTGTGGCCAAATTTCGCAATGCAGATTCACTTTGGATGGTGACATAGTTTTCATAGTTATCGACCTCAAACACTGCTTCAGCTGTATCCACCACTCGCCACACAATAATGGCGGCAATTTCAATGGGATTGCCATTTGCATCATTAACTTTTAGGCGGCCACTTTCAAAGTTGCGTACGCGCAAACTTACCGCTTGTTTGCTGTAAAAAGGGTTAGCCCAGCGCAAGCCCGTATTACGATCTGTACCTACATAACGCCCAAAAAGCTGTAACACCTTACCCTGATTAGGGTTAACCAAATAAAACCCCCACCAGCACACAAACACTATTACGCCAATCACAATGGCAAGAGCTTTGAGTACCGGGGCCAGAAAGATAGCGCCCGCAATCGTACTTAACTGGGCTACAAACAAGACTACGAGCAATAAGTATCCGGAGCCTGTTGATGCATCAACTTCTTGGTTCATTAGATTTCTCCTTTAGGGTTAACGTTAATAATGATATCTTTTAGATATCACTTTGATTCAAATATAACGCCACTTTCTTTGTTTGTAAAGGTCTCAGTGGATAGCCAGACACAGAAAACCCGGGGCCAGGCCCCAAGGTTGAAGGTATAAAGGATCAGTAGCGGAAAAATGGTCTATGACCTGCAAATCCTGGACATTGAGCAACTCTCAAAAAACCGGGAAGTGCAGATAGGTATTAAAGATGACGAATGCACTTGCAGTTATTGAAAGCAGTTAATTAGGTGGAGCCCGCACAATTTTCGTTGTACGAATTCCTTTTCACAGTAGTGTTCCAATTTTTGAAAGTCAGGATAGAAATAAATTTTTGAGGATAAACTTTAGGGATTTAAATAACCCATTAATTTCTTGGCTATATCAGTATTATCCATAGCACCTGAAAAATTTTCTTTCCCTTTTCCATAACTAAAAACCTGCACGTCTTCGCCGGTATGACCTTTAGTGGTCCAGCCTGTTGCAGTATATTTATCGATGTATGCCAAAACTTGTGTCGTAATCAGGCCTGTATTAGTGTCATTGGTATTTTCATCAGCTTGATTAATAAATCCGTCCAGTGTTTTTTGTTCGTCGTCTGCTAATTTAATTTGCGTTAATGTTTGCCACACTGATCGCCAATTATTTTTATTCGCCAATAGCTGACGCGCAATATTAGAAGCCGTTGCCTTGATATTTTTAATAGCGGCAGCATTCCATTGATATTGACCTTTAGCACCAAGGGATAAACCACCCGTAGAGTGATCGGCGGTTGCTACAAAAATCGTATTGGGATTTTTATCAATAAACTGTTTAATGGTTTTCATAGCAACAGCCATATCATGCATCTCACCCATGGCGCAGGCAATATCATTAGCGTGGCCGCACCAATCGATCTGACTTGCTTCTAGTAACAGAAAAAAAGGTTTTGAAGATTTGGATTTTTTTGCATTTGCAAATAGTCGCAAGGCTTTTTCAGTCATCTCCGATAGCCGCAAGGGATTAGCACTCTCTAACGCAGGCTCCATACCCGTGCCTGCAAATAAACCTATTGCCGGTAGCTGTTTTATTTTGGCAAGATTTTTAATATCCGAATCGTATGTGTAGCCTTGAGCGCGAAATTCTTTAATAAGATTGCGATCCTTGCGAATAAAATAATCCTGGCCACCGCCAAAAATTAAATCCACTTTAGGTTTACCGTTAATACGTAAATCCAGATATTGATCCGCAATTTTATCGTAACTTTGGCGGCTATCTGCATGAGCTACAAAAGCGGCTGGTGTAGCATGATTCACTTGGGATGTAACCACTATCCCCGTGAAGTAACCTTTCTGCTTTGCCTTATCCAACATACTCTCAACCGGTTGATGATTAGAACTCACACCAATTGCACCGTTAAACGTTTTAATGCCACATGCCAGAGCGGTTGCGGCAGCAGCTGAATCAGTTACCAAAGTGTGATCATCAGGATAGGTTGTGGCCATACCTACCAACATTTCATCGAAGACAGTGCTATCAACTACAGTGGTTGCAGGATCGTCCTGATACAAGCGATAAGCCGCTGTATAGGCGACTCCCATGCCGTCCCCAATCAGAAAAATGATATTGGTATCAGGTTGTAGAGCACTTACGGTAGCACTCATAGCAAAAGTGAATAGACTGACCAAAAGTTTCTGCATCTTGCATCCTGTTTATTATCATGTTTACTGAAGTGAGAGACCGCGTCACTCTTCTACTTCTCGAAGTACGCGAAATTCAATAAGGGAAGTATAACGTAAAGATGATTGATGCAAATAAATGGTGCAACTGAAACAGGAATAATTATTTATGTGACAGCGAAAGAACTTTAGGTATAAGAAAGGGCAAGTGTTAGAGGTAAAGTAATCAGATTAATAGTTCAATTGTATGATACCCGCATATTAATGCGGGTATTGTTATCAGCTATCTCTTTTAGCTTATATAAAACGGGAAATATTTTTTTTGGCAAAATTTATCCATAAAATGCCCGCTACACTTCGCGGAAAATAAGCAAATTGTATTATCAGTAAAAAGGCTGAGATCGTTAAAATGCCAAACCACTCGGTAATTGCAATACTTATTTTCGGCTCCTGGAATATAAATAGACTACCTAATGCAAGCAGAGTCCAACCTAAGGTAGGTAAAATTTTGGCTGTGGTCTCCAACAATTGTTGATCCGGCCACACCTGCTGGAAATGGCGATTTTTAGATAAGCTCAAGGCCGCAAAACCAAAATAGCTTAATAAAAAACTCAGCAACATATCAGGCAACCTCTACATCGGGAGATTGTACATCTGGTGTTTGCGACGATGGTTTATGAACACGGCGATTAGGATTCGCAAACGGATCAGCATTTTCACGACGAGTTAATTTAATTGCGCCATAAGCAAAAAATAATCCGGCAGTAAAGGCAAGCAGATCAAAGCTGATAAAGATCCAGTCTTGGGCTTGCACACTGCGAATAAAACCACGCTCGGTGGTAAACGCATTAACAAAAGGCAACAAAATAAACGCGGCCGCTGCAGCCCAAAATAATTCAATCCATGCCCGGCTAAGAGGGCGAACAAGTGGATAAAGCAAAGCTGCCAGCCACACTATAAATAAACTATTAACTTCCCAATTAGCGCGTCCCACTAAATCCAGTGGCAAAAGACGATTCGCTAAAAAATAAGTTGCAATCGCAATAGGTAAACCCGCAATAGTTCCTACATTTAATACCTGAACAAGACGGCGACCAAAGTCAGGCCCATTAACCTGCTTAATTTGTTTGGGATTACGTTTGACTACCCAAAGCACAAGCCCAGACGCAATAATTATTGCACCCGCAATACCTGATAAAAAATAAAGCCAGCGCAAAATCCAGCCGCCAAATAGTCCACGGTGTAATCCCAAAAGGTGATCGTAAAATCCGCGTGAATTGGAACCTTCTGCCGCTCTCTCTCCAAGCAAATTTCCTGAGACACCATCAAAAGTTAATTCTTCTGAGCCGCGGGACGTTGAATCCAATAAATGTGTGAAACGTACCCTTGCATTGGAGTCGTTAGGATTACTGATTTCAATGGCACGAATTTGATTTGCACCCCAACGCGATTCAACAATTGCAGACAAAGCACTCAGTGACGCGAGCGAAGCATGGGAACCGGATGCCTCTGTGGAGAATTCGCGATTGTTTAATTCGTCATTGAATTTTTCACGTGCATCTCGTCCTTCTCCATATTGTGAATTAAGCGAATAGGGAAACAAGGTAAACACAAAAAATAACAAACCGCTGTAGGTAATCATGAGAAAAAATGGCAAGGTGATAGTGGCCAAAACCGCATGAACATCAAGCCATGAACGCTGACCTTTGTTTGGTCGAAAGGTAAAAAAATCTGCAAAAATTTTCTTGTGCGTAACTATGCCGCTAATAATAGCGACCAGCATAAACATACTGCATATTCCAATTAACCAATCGCTCACATTGCGTGGTAAATAGTGCAGTGCGTAGTGCATTTTATAGAGAACTTGCCCGCCACCCGTCGCACGAGCTTCAACAGGTTTTGCAGTTTCGGGATTAAGCGTTTCTTCTACCCGGCGATCACGGCCTTCCTGTTGCATTGATGCGCCCTTCGCATTTTCCGTTGGGCGATTTTCCCAGCGAATTCGCAAATTTGGATAATCGCGATTGGTTGCGGGCCAAATTGTCCAGCTTTCGGCGTCAGCCGCACGTTCCTGAAGCCGCGCTTGTGCAGCGGCAACCGATTGCGAAGGCGAAGCAGTTTCCTTCGCAATTTCCGGTTTCATCCAGCGGTCTATTTCGGTATCAAAACGCCCGAGGTTACCCGTAACAAATACAAAAAATAAAACCCACCCCACTACCAAACCGGTCCAGGTATGGAGCCACGCCATAGATTGCCGAAACCCGTTTTTCATAGTCCACCACGCAAAAATTCAATCGATAAATTGAGAATACCCAAAACCACTCCAGGCACCGCCAAACCCCACCACACATGACGTAAACTTTTTACAGAAAACACCCACATAATGAGGCTTGTGTAGATTGCAAAACTCAGCAGGCTCGCAGTCACTACAGCATCGCTTTTCGAGAGAGGGAGTAGATAACTAAAAAAAACACTCAACAAATTTGTGAGGATATAACCACCCACCACTGCAAAAAAAATGCGCAGTAAAACCTGTTTACGGTAGTGGATTAGGTCTTCAGCGGTAGTTTTAGGGGAAGTAGCCATGAGGATATTTTTCATTTGGTTATTGTGATAACCCGTCCCAATCGCAACATTTGTGCCAGCGAAAAAAATATCCAATCGCCTAAGTTTTTCCACAAAAAAAGCTTTTCGAGCAACCCATGAAAGCAACAGATGATTCCTATTCACCAGCTGCGCAACATCACTTGTTGCTTATTGATCATTATGTAGTAGCACTAAATATCTTTTTCAGCATCTAGACGCCTCAGTTGGCGAGGTTATAATCCGCGACCTCCCAATCAATTGGCACACCAATGAACACCAACAGACGCATATCGCAATTACTAAACCTGGTCGCTCTTCTCATATTATTTTTTGTGTTACTTGCACCCAATAACCTGGAAGACTTTGCGTGGCGCATATTCTTTGCGTTACCGATCGAACTCCTCTTAATCAATTTGGCAGCGTTAATTCCTGGGCGCGCCGGCAACATAACCCGAATTCTTATCGCCGTTATTCTGGCAGCGGGAATCATTTTAAAAATAGCGGATATAGCAGTTTTCAAAATTTTTGCCCGCCCCTTCAACCCAGTGTTGGATTCTTTTTTTATAGCAAATGGAATGAATTTACTCACAGGTGCTTTGGGTTACTTGCGAGCGATACTTGTTGCACTATTACTTGTCGCTGCGGTGATCGGAATTTTAGCGCTTTGTTTTTGGCTGGTACGCAGAACACAACAATTAGTTTTGTCAGAAGCACGAAAATCTCTAACAATTTTATTGACGGGCTTTCTTGTCTGGTTGGGAATAACAATTGCCGAAATACCTGGGGCAACTAGAAGTTTTTACGATCAACTGGCTGACCATGTTAGCTCCACCGTTTACAGTTATGCAGAACTTAAAAACTTTAAAAAAGAACTCGAAGTCGATCCAGTTGTTGCCAACACACCTTCAGACCAATTATTTAACAAATTAAAAGGTAAAGACGTTCTCATCATATTTATCGAATCTTACGGCCGTACGGTTTTGGATCAACCTGCATTTTCACAACACCTTCGCCCTGTACTTCAAAAAGGAAGTCTGGATTTAGCAGCAAATGGCTTAGGTGCGCGCAGTGCTTTTCTTTCTTCATCAACACTTGGCGGGCTAAGTTGGCTTGCGCACGGCACGGCTCTGTCGGGGTTGTGGATTAACGGACAAGAACGCTACGACAGCCTCGTCATGAGTCAACGTCCGAGTTTAAATCGATTATTTAAAAACGCAGGTTGGCGAACAGTAGCGGTTATGCCAGCAATTACAACGAGCTGGCCGGAAGGAAATTATTTCGGTTATGAACACATCTATGACGCAAATAATTTAGGTTACAAAGGTTTGCCATTTGGTTGGGTGACCATGCCAGACCAATACACACTCTCTGCGTTTCAACAGTTGGAACGCAAACCGGGCCACGCGCCCGTAATGACAGAAATGGCTTTGATTTCATCTCACGCGCCCTGGACTCCACTTCCAACATTGGTTGAATGGGATAAGGTCGGTGATGGCAGTATTTTTAACAGCCAAGCCACTGCGGGCGATAGCCCGGAATATGTTTGGCAGGACACGGATCGTATTCGCACACAATTTCGTAAATCCATCGAATATGCGTTAGCTGACTTGGTTTCTTATGCGGTGACTTATGGCGATGATAATTTGGTTATTCTTGCATTTGGCGATCACCAGCCAGCACCACTCGTGATGGGTGAAGGTGATAATCATGATGTTCCAGTGCATTTAATCACGCGCGACGCGAAAATCTTGGAACAAGTTTCCGACTGGAAATGGACTGAAGGAATGTTGCCCGCGGACGATACGCCTGTATGGCGAATGGACGAGCTGCGCCCGCGCCTTATAGAAACTTTTTCAAAAGCAGATTGATGCAATGAGTTGTTGAATTGGGCGCAGCTTACCATCACTGGTTAAACGCATCAGCAAAAAAAGCCAACAACTTTTCGCGATACTCATCAGCCGCATCAAACCTGCCACCAATGTGCCAGGCATTTTCTATAATCCACAATTTTTTGTTGCCATCTAAAAAAGGAATTAATTTTTCGTTCGTGCTACGCTCGCTTTCATCCAAACCACTCGATACCAACATAAGTTTAGGATGAGTGATAGTGGGAATAATTTCCGCAAAAGTTGGCAGTGCAGGAGGTAAAGCCAGGCTAGTTATGACACCAGCCAGCCAGCGAGTCTGATGATCAAAAAGACGTTTTAGATAATCATGCAGATTATGTGGTTGAGCCTGAGCACCGAAATTTTCAAACCGCAAACCATCCATCCACAAACCTGAAAAATTGTTAAGTATTCCCGGTGATGAGTTAAGGGTGGCAAACGCTCCCAGGGAGATGCCGACAACACCCAACTGCTTAACTTCGGATTTTTGTTTGAGATAATTAACAACTTGCAATAAATCGCTTGAATAAGTTTGCATGCGATTAAAACTATTTAGCGAACCATTAGCTTCAGACTCACCATGATCACGCAAGTCATACAACATCACACCGTACCCGGCGGCAATTAAAATACGTGTTTGGAAATCCGTACCGCGACGATCATAACCATAGCCGTGAATCAGGATAATTACTTTTCCCGGCTGGGTGGTCGGCTCCACATACCAACCCGCGATAGTTGCATTGTCTTTTGTTTTTAGTTTCACTGTCTCGTAGTGTGCCGCACCGTAATCCATAGGTGTTTTGCAACAGATTGAATGCGTATTGGATACAGGGATAAAACGTGACTTAATCCAAATATAAGGACCAATCAACAGAAGACCTACGGCAAACTCAATTATCAAGAAAATAACAAAAAATAATTTACACCTATTTGTGTTTTCCAAAGAAACAAAACGCGTCGAGATATGTTGCAGAGCAATACCATTCACTGCGCCTGACAATAAGCCAGCCAGGCTCCAATAAACTAACATGCTTGTGTCGCGGTAGATAAAACTTGCAATCAACCAAAACAACAGCAAGAAAACAATGCTACTGGTAATAAAGGGACCTTTTCCTCGCCGACTGAAAACATTTTCAATTGCAACATTCAACATTTATTCAATTGACTCTGATTATTTTTTTACAGGCAACGCAAGAAAATCAAGATGCCCTACCCTGCAAGCTCCTTTATGGATATGAGCAATGCGAAAATCCTTCCAGCTGTTTAGTTCGGTGCTATCAATATTTTCTTTTACTGCGCTAGCTATTCCCTGAATAAGTTCACTGACCAATGCATGGTCTTTAGCTGTTAGCTCCCAGGGACTTTTTGCAATAAAAACATCATAGTGTTTGGACTCAAAAATCTTTTGCAAATAATTCGTGGCTTCAGGCCCTAGCGCAGGACCAAGGCCTTTGTCACGAGTTTGGTCCTGATTAAACGCAGCGAGAACTTTTTCGTCCAGTGGGTGTGCAGGAATCCATTCGGTACTGCCGTCATAATTCAGTGCGGCGTAGAGCGCAGTGTTCTGTTTAGTGAGACGTTCTGTTAGCGCATCTATAAAGTCGCGCGATGCCAAATCAAATAAGGCAGATGCAGTAGCCAACTGAGAGCCACTCAACGGCAGTTCGTTAAGGATATTTAAATCAGCTTCATAATCTTCAATGATCCAGTCTTTACGGTGACGTCTGAGAGCTTCATCCAAAAGATCGCCGTTATTGTCCACCAAACGCCAGACGATATCAGCTGCACCAAGACTAGCCAGTGCACGCAAACTTGAACCTGTGCCGGACCCTAAATCCACCAGCATATGACCCTGGTTTGGATAATTTTTTTCAAGCCATTGCAAAGTCTGTATTGCCAGGGATTTATCGCGGGCCTTAAGATCAGCTGGCTCACGCAAATCAAGCCATGCAATTGAAAATTCTGTCATTCTCTACTCACTTTAATGTAGGATTTTAAATTAGTGTTCATTTAAAATGACTCGCTTTGAATTAGCGACTCACTTTCTGAATTAATTGAAAAAATTTTTCGGCGGTATTTTTCCAACTGGGTAAATTCTGCGCCGCCTGCTGTGCTCCCAGCTGAAGCTGTTTGCGTTTAGTGGAGTCATTTAAAAGTTGCGCAATACTATTTGTTAGGGCAGCCACATTCGCAGGCGGCACCAGTATACCCGCAGTTGTTGGGACCAGTTTGGGAACAGCACCCGCATGCGCCGCAATAATCGGTAGGCCAAAAGAAAGCGCTTCCGCAAATGCCATTCCGTAGCCTTCAAAGAGCGATGGCAATACAAAAATATCTGCGTTTAGATATTCAGTGGAAATATCCTGAAGATTACCTAAAAATAAAATTTTATTTTCAAGCCCATGTAAAACCACTTTACTGCGCAGATAATTTGCCCATTCGGGATCAAAATGTTCGCCTCCTGCAAACCGCGCTTGCCATGGTAGATGTTTTAATTGCGCCAATGCGTCAATTAATATGTCATGGGCTTTGCGACGAGTCAGTGTTGCAACAGTGAGCAATACCGGCGGTTGACCCTCACATTTTGCAAAGGTTTGTTTATCGGTGCCGGGTAAAGCAAGAGTTATTTTATCGAAAGGTACGAAAAATTCTTGGGTAATTATGCGGGTGGTATTTTCACTAGTCACGACAACGGCAGTGGTTGTTGCCAGAGCGCGCGCTTCAGACTTTTGCAAATGTTGCTGTCGTTGTTCGGTGAGACCCGTCTCAAGTGCGAGCGGATGATGACAAAGTGCAATGAATTTCAAGCGCTCTGCATGTTGCTCAGCAAGTTCCGCCATAACGCCAAATGCCAGACCGTCCACAATAACGACAGAATCATCGGCTATGCTCGCCAGTTTAAAATTGGCATCATCCAAAGCGTAGGCGTCCGGATCTGGGAATGTGCCCGACAGCATTGTTAATTGGACCTTTACATCGAGCTTATGCAACTCTGCGAGCAAACGGCGATCATAGGCATAGCCTCCGGTGAGATTATTGATATCGCCAGGAACAAGAAAATAAATGGGCTGTCTTGCGAGGATCATGTAAGTGGATACTTATGTAAGTTTCGATTGAAAAATTGTCACACTTTCACACGCGCTTTACCATAAAATTAAATGCATAAATATCAACAAATCTGATTGAAAATAATCAGTAACCTGCTGCTTTAACAGCATAAAATTTGTTGTTATTTGCCAGCTGACACGAATTTGAAATGTGCCTTGCTTAATGGATAAGCGCACCTTAAGATCAACGCAATTTTGTTATTTTCACTTGCTAGCCACAAAGTTTTCATTATGCCTAAACCATTTGTAACCCGTATGACCGCCGCGCGAATCCCTACCAAGTACGGTGATTTCCAGTTAACTTTTTACACCAACAATGTCGACGATAAAGAGCACTTGGCTTTTTGCCGAGGTGATTTAGCCAATGCAGAAGAAGTTTTAGTGCGCGTTCATTCGGAATGTTTTACCGGTGATGTTATGGGTTCACTGCGCTGTGATTGCGGAGAGCAGCTGGATCGATCGCTAGCGTTGGTCGCAAAAGAAGGCGTGGGCGTTGTAGTCTACTTACGTCAGGAAGGCCGTGGTATAGGTTTATTGCAAAAGCTGCGTGCCTATAATCTGCAAGATGAAGGCTATGACACTGTGGATGCTAATCTGATGCTGGGTCACGGTGCCGATGAGCGCGATTATTCGCTCGCTGCCTGCATACTTGATGATCTCGGTGTGCAATCAGTTCGCTTGATGACGAATAATCCTGCCAAGATTAATGCGCTGCAAACAGAAGGTGTAAAAGTCATTTCGCGTGTGCCACTCGAAGCAACGGTTAATGCCGAAAGTGCCGGATACCTCCTTACTAAAGCAAAACGGATGGATCATTTGTTTTTAAACAAACCTCTAGTCCCCGCGTTTAGCAGCAAAGCTCATGAATCCCAATCAGCAAATTGAGCATTGGCTGGGCGCCAGTAAAAAAACTTTTCACTTGAGCGACAGGCCTTTCGTAACCCTGTGTTACGCGCAAAGCCTGGATGGCAGCATCGCCATTCGCTCAGGTGAACCGCTTGCGCTTAGCAGCGCTGAGTCTCTACAACTCACCCATCAATTGCGCAGTATTCACGATGGCATTTTAGTAGGTATAGGCACAGTGCTAAGTGATGACCCTCAACTTAATGTTCGTCACTGGACAGGATTGGACCCGCAACCAATCGTGTTAGATAGCAAATTGCGCATACCCGCATCTGCTCGCCTATGTCAGCTTACCGACAAACGTTGCTGGGTACTCACGACACTTGAAGGCGAAAGCCTTGCTAACGAGAGCGAAGGTGCCTTAATCGAAGGGCTGGAAATCACGGCGCTGCAAAGCAATTCCGAAGGCCGTGTGTGTCTGGAACGCGCGCTTCGTTTGCTACGATCCAAAGGCATCACCAGTCTTATGGTAGAAGGCGGGGCCAGCATAATCACTGCATTTTTGAAGGCCCAATTGGCGGACGCCGTGGTAGTTACACTGGTTCCTCACTTGGTGGGTGGTTACAAAGCCGTTAGTGATTTGGGTGGCCGTGAAAAATATGAGTTACCCGAAATTTCGCCGCTACATAGCGCACCCTTGGGCAAAGATGTGATTCTTTGGGGTAATTTGCAATACGGTAAGGCCGTGGCATGAACCACTTCACCGCCCAGCAATTGTGGTTTACGGATGCCTATAGCGTCGAACTTCGCTCGCAAGTATTACCTCCATTAAAATCAGGCGAAGTTCTGGTGCAAAGCGAACTCTCTGCCGTCAGTGCAGGTACTGAGCTTCTGGTTTATCGCGGGCAAATTCCTTCGGATATGAAGCTGGACGCAAACCTCGAATCGCTGCAGGACTCTGCCACTTACCCATTCCAATACGGTTACGCAACTGTAGGCCGAATCATTCAGATTACGGCGGAAGTGGATATAAAATGGTTGGGAAAGCGAGTATTTGCGTTCCAACCTCACGCCAGTCATTTCATTGCGACACCCGAAAATCTGATTCCTGTACCTGACGATATTTGTGCGGCTGCGGCCGTGTTTTTCGCCAATATGGAAACTGCGGTAAACCTCGTTCACGATGGCGAACCCAAAATCGGCGAAAAAGTGATAGTGCTGGGACAAGGTATTGTGGGCCTGCTCCTTTCAAGCCTGCTGGCTAAACATCCGCTTACGCAATTGACCGCGATAGATGGCAATGAGTATCGCCGTCAGCGAGCAATAGCCTTGGGTGTAACCCACACTGCCGATCCATTTTCGGTTACCGACATCAAAGACCTACACAAACAGCTAACGACAGCAACAACTCAGGGTGCGGATCTTATCTTCGAGGTGAGCGGGATTCCTGAAGCCCTGAATCTTGCAATTGAATTAAGCGGTTTTAGCAGCCGTATTGTCATTGGCAGTTGGTACGGAAATAAATCAGCAGCCATTGCACTTGGTGGCAATGCGCATCGCAATCAGTTAAAAATTACAACCAGTCAGGTCAGTAATATTTCCCCTCAGCTCAGTGGCCGCTGGAATAAATCCCGTCGCTTTGAACTTGTGTGGCAACTTATTCGCGAACGCAAACCTGAAAAACTTGTCACTGACTGCGTAGCACTTTCCGACGCTAAAGATCTTTATAAAAAATTAGATCAAAACCCTGGCGAAATACTACAAGCGGTTTTCACTTACCTTTAATGTATTTCAAAAGCCGCAAAAATTAATTTAAAATCCAAAAAAAATTTAACCCAATGCAGGACTTCCCATGTATTCAGTTGCCGTCACCCGCGATTTCATTGCCAGTCATTTTCTAATTGGAGGAGATTGGGGTAGTGAAAATTTTCCACACTCACATCACTATGTTGCCGAAATTCGTATTGATGGAGACGAACTGGATCAACACGGCTATTTAGTCGACATAGTTGATATAGAGGCGGCACTGGATAAAACCGTCGCTTACTTTCGTGACAGCGAGCTTAACGTGAAGCCAGAATTTGCAGGCTTAAACCCGAGTATTGAACATTTAAGCCGCATTATCAACGAACAAATAAGTTAAAAAATTCGCCCGCTGGGCAACGCGTCATTGACGGTGAAACTGTGGGAAAACGCCACCTGTTGGGCGGCGTTTCGAAAAGAATTTAAATAGGCTTCGCAGATAAAAAGACCTTGCAAACTAGCGAGGTCTTTTTAGCGTTTTGCTATTTTCCATCTTTAATTGAGTTGTAAAGCCAACGCACAAAACGCTCGGCACTTTGTGGAGTTGGTCCATCTACTTTGGAATCAAACTCAGCGGTTGGTTTTGATTCTAAAACTTCTTCAATAGTTTTGCCCTGCTTCACTAGCGGAGCAATTTTATCGCGTCCAGCCAAAATCAAATCGCGGCCTGCAATTAAACCCTGGCGATTCGTAATGGGGCCATGACCTGGAATGATTTTGGTGTTAGGGCCAGCACGACCAATGGTTTCTGCCAAACCATCTAAAATGCCTTGCAAACTTCCCCCATTATTTAAATCTACAACGGGGTAACCTGTTGTTCGGAAATAATCACCGGTTGCTAATACATCCAATGCCGTAAATTGCACGAGGGTGTCGCCATCGGTATGCGCCTTTCGAATGGGAATTAAACGTACTTCTTCGCCATTTATATGCAAGGTGACCGTGTGATCATAGGTAATTACCGGCAGTGCTCTGTCAGGAGCGGGCTTACCGGGTGTACCATCAGCTGCTGGATTAGGATGCGCTAGACGATCGCGTAATTGCTCGCGACTAAAAATAGTTGCACCGAGTTTGGCAAAGTTCTCGTTGCCACCTGTGTGATCACCATGCACATGAGTATTCACTAAATAGCGCACCGGTTTGTCTGATATCTTTTTAAGTGCAGCCACGAGCTTATCGGTCAGCGGTGCAAATTGGGAATCCACCAAAAAAATTCCGTCAGGCCCAGTCAATGCACTGATGGTTCCACCTGCTCCTTCCAAAGTATAAAAATTTTCACCAAGTTTGGTAGTTTTGATTTCTACTTTGCTGTAATCAGTTTGCTGTTGCGCGAAGGTATTAATGGCGAGGCTTGTATAACCGGCAAATAAAACTACCGCAGCTTTTTTAAAATGTTTCATCATTATTTTTCCAAAATGAATAAAACATCTGAATTAGCAATGCTTATGCCAGATAGACAATGAAGTTCAATGATGAAATTGTACGAAAAACATCTATTTTTTGCGCAATAATCAACACACCGAATATTAGTGTTTAATTTTAAACTGTAAGTGACTGTTTAATGTTTGCAGCTATTTAAGACTTGCGTTATTCGCATGCAGTTCATTTCCACGCTTCAGGTTGCGCACCTGATCAA
>CBHTVU010000041.1:0-21646 GCA_966096785.1 uncultured Gammaproteobacteria bacterium
ATCAGCTAATTTCGCTAAACTCAGGCGCGGATGTAGATACAACGCAAATTTTATCTAACCCGCATACCAGCCGCTCGGGAATTCGTAATTTCCAACACTCCAGGGGACACCCAACATTTGAATCCGGTATTAGAAAAAATAAGAGATCAATTATTTCGGAACTAAAAGATTACGTTCAATCAAATACCATCACCGTTATATTTATTGGTATTGCATTCGCGATAATTGCAGGTGCATCACTCTGGCAGCTGCAATACAAACTGCCGAAAGATAGCAATAACTTAAGCACAGATATACCACTTAAACCCTATTCGCAAGCACTGGAACTTAACACGGGGCTTGAAGCACTTAAGTTATTTGATAGACCCGGCAGTTTAGATACGGCGGAAAAAAGCTTTAACAGGATTCTCTCGCATACTCCAAACAATGCTGCTGCCGTTGCAGGCCTGTCACTGGTTTACAGCTACAGATATAGCAGTGATAGCGGAGACAATGAAGATCCTATTTGGATGCAAAAAGCAGATGCCAGTGCGCAACAAGCATTACAATTAAATCCACAACTTGCTTTGGTCCATGTTGCCCTTGGGCGTGTTTTTGCAATAAAAACAGAGCATGACGAAGCCCTCGCAGAATTTGCAGAAGCTCTTGCACTTGAGCCTACCAATATTTTTGCGTGGCGCGATAAAGTTTATACACTCAGATCAGCGCAGCGCTATGAAGAGGCGATTCAACTTGCGCAACAAGGGTTAAAACAATTTCCACAAGAACGCTTTTTCGCCGATGCATTAGGCGCCACCTACATAAATCAAAATAAATACTCAGAAGCCGAGGCAGCCTTTCGGTTAAGCATTCAACTTCAACCTGATGCCGTCGCTGCCTATGCCGGCCTAAATATGGCGCTTGTGTTTCAGAATCGCAACGATGAAGCCATGCAAGTTTTACAACAAGGCCTACAAATACGCTCAAGCGCACGGCTTCACGGCAACCTTGGTAATTCTCTATTCAATAAAGGAAATTATGTAGGTGCTGCTGCCGCGTTTGAAGCCGCTGTGTCACCCGATAAGGGAAACCCGAATAGCCACCTCGCTTGGGCGAATTTGGCTGACACCTTGCTTTGGATACCTGGGCGTGAAGCTGAAGCGCAAAAAGCCTATCGTAAAGCGCGTGATTTACTGGCACCCTTATTAGAGCGCAGAGCAGATGATGTCACACTACTTTCACGCATGGGCTTATATTCAGCACGATTAGGTGATCGCGCACAAGCCGAACCGCTGTTAGTGCGTGTAATTGCACTCGCACCAAAAAATGCTAATGTTTATTTTCGGGCCGGCTTGGCTTATGAGTTGTTAGGTAAGCGTGACGCGTCTATAGCAGCTCTTACGAAAGCGGTAGAGCTCGGTTACCCAGTAAAATTAATTCAAGCCGAACCCGACCTTCTGGAGCTACGCGTCGCAAGCGGTAGCTTTTAAATTACACACAAAAAGGATTCATTATGTCGAATACACAAAATACCCAATATAAATTTACTCTCTTGTTCCCTATAGATATAAAAACTAATGAAGTCACCAAAACGGATTTTCAAGTAACGGGTAATCCAGCGATTATTCCTCCACTCGCTCGAAATCAAATGCCCAAAAAATTTTTGGTGAATGACACCATTACCTTTACTTACCAACAAGCAAACAAAGATGTAAAAATTAAAAGCTGTTTATTAACTCAATTCAATGTTAAATCTTCACAAGTAGAAAAGTCTGAAGACTTTATTACCCAGTTTGATCAGCCCATTCCTATAACGGATAAATTTATAGGTCATTGGATATTCCATTTATTGGGGCTTTATAAATATAAAGGTAAAAAAGCTGCTTACTATCTTGATCCCGAGTTTACTTGCGGCACTTAATTCCTAGATTATCGTGCACTCGCTAACTCAGGAGTGCATCTCATTCTCTCGAGATGAATTGCCAAATATTCCCTCCCCCGTTTTACACACATGCTCAATCAAATCGCACGCATCCTCAATCGCACTGCTATTGTTAACAGCCGCAGAATAGTGCCGTAGTGCTTTAGAACTTTTAGCTTTCTGCATCATGTTAGCAATCATGGGAACAATGGTTTCTGCTTTAAATTTCTCCGGCATGACATAGCTACCTAAACCCAATTTATAAATACGATCAGCGTTATCTGGTTGATCATATTTGATTGGGCGAATCAACTGTGGAATCCCCGCTTTAATCGCCTGCGCAGTGGTACCTATTCCGCCGTGATGAATAATTGCCAAGGATTTTGATAGGGCGTATTCAAAATCTATGTAGTCCAAATGCTTACACAACCGAGAGCCTTGCAACAGTTCGGCACCGCTAGCACCACCCACAAACACAGCAGGCACTTGTAATTGCTCACAAATTTTCCGCCCTTCCTGAAACAAATCTGCAACGTCTTTCACACCTGTGCCCGACGTAAAAATAAGTGGTGCACCCTGCTTTTCAATAAACTCATCCAATTGTTCTCTGCTACCGATACTAGCGCGATTCTGCAAAGGAAAACCTACGAGTTTTATATTGTCTGGCCAGTCCTTCGCAGGCATACCAAACCATTCGGGAAAGAAACCAATTTGTAACAGCGCTGTGGATTCTGTTTGAAAAACCAGCGGGCATTGCAATCGTTCACGTGTTGCCCTGTAAGCCGCTGTGTATGGCATTTTTGAGAAAATTTTAAAACGGGTTTTACGATGTCTGCGCAGCAAAAAGCGCACAATAAAACGAGGAAAAGATGAGGGAATTGCCCAGCTCATGGGCGCTGGCGGCTTGAAAGCAGAAAAAATCATACAAGGTGCTAAAATAATTTTAATAAAAGGAATCTTAAATTTTTCAGCAGCTAACCGTGCACCATTTTCTTCACCTAGCGCCACGACAACTACATTCGTCCCAGCAAGATTTTTAACATATTCAAACGCTGGCTCAAACGCCGGTGCGTGATAATGTTCAAAGTTGTCTGTGTGATTGCTTGATTCCCAAGCGAGGGTAGAATTGCCTTTTTGATATTGATCAAAAGAGCTGACCGAAACAAACTCTATCCCTGCTGCGACAATAGCGGATTGAAAATATTCATTCGATAAAAAAGTAATTGAGTGGCCCCTTCGCCTTAACTCTATTCCAAGAGCAACCATCGGGTGAATATCACCTCCAGTGCCCAGTGCATACATCACTACCTTTAGCATAGATCTAACCAGTCTGGATTAACCGCGCAGCGAACTATGCCAATTCACTTCACGTGAATATTTATCTACCTGGCCCACAACGTTAAGCACCAACGCGAACAACGCCATTCGCACAAGTACGCCGTTATCGGTTTGTCGGAAGATAGCCAAGTTTGGATTCGAATTTAAATCGTTGTCCAACTCATTCGCATCTGCACGTGAATCGCGCGGTAGAGGATGCATAATGACCGTATTGGGTTCGCAGTGTTGAGTGTAAATACGTTGATTTAAGCGATAGCGGCCGCGGTACAAATCAGCTTCTTCTTTATTATTAAAACGTTCTTCCTGAATGCGCGTTGAGTAGGCTATGTCAATGTGCGAGATGCTTTGGGTCAAGTCATCGGTAATTGTTACCTTGTGCCCTGCGCGGCGTAAATCCTCAACAATATATTCAGGCATGGCCAACTCGGTGGGAGACACCAAAGTTAATTGAATATTATTGAAGACACATAAAAGTTTGCTGAGTGAATGAACCGTACGGCCATGTTTTAAATCACCAATCATTGCGATACGCATGCCGTCGATAGTGCGATTTTTTGAATGCAGTTCTTTGCGGATAGTATATAAATCCAGCAATGCCTGAGTGGGGTGTTCGTTAGGACCGTCACCACCGTTAATAACCGGCACGCGGCTACCATCGGCAAATTCAGCTACAGAACCACCTGCTGGGTGACGCATGCATATGACGTCGCTATAACCTGATAGTACGCGAGCGGTGTCGTAAAGCGACTCACCTTTGGTAATGGATGAACTTTCAAACCCCGTGGTTTCACGAACATTTCCGCCGAGCAAATTAAACGCAGCGCCAAAACTTACTCGCGTTCGCGTGCTCGGCTCAAAAAACATATTTCCCAAAATGGCGCCCTCAAGAACCCGTGTTACTTTATGGCGTAAAGCGTAGGGTTCCATGGCATCAGCGACCTCAAAAACACGCTGAATATCCGCACGGTCAAATTGGTTTATTGAAAGAATGTGAGCGCCAGTAAAGTTCACAGTGAGTCCTTAAAACGAAGGGTGGACAAGATGGCAACCCAGCGAGGGATGCCGGAAATGATATGGGCGCATTTTAACGGTAGATATCGTGAGTACCAATGTTTTTATTTGGAAAGGGATAAATTAAATCCAACTAATTGGTGAGAGAGGAATACGGCTGGTATCAGCAATGCGCTCTTTTACTGGCAATGACAACTTAATTTTATCGAGCACTGTGAGTGCCGTCTGCCGATAAGTAGTGAGTTTGCCGCCCATCACCGAAATGACTCGCGGGCAGGTTTCATCATCCACTTCGAAAAGCACTTCACGCGTTCGCGAAAAAGCATTTTTTCCGTTGCGAGGTAAAACACGTAAACCGGCGAAACTGTCCACAGTGGTCGGGTCTATTAATAAATCAGGAAAGTAATGCAATAGAACGTCCAGCAGATAATCGCGTTCTTCATCCGAACACACGGCTTCTTCAGGAGCTCCGTAATGCACTTTTTCAGTGGTTCCAACCATTAATTTTCCTTGCCAGGGTAAAATAAAAACGGCGCGCTTGTCTTGTGGAGCTTCAAGATAAAAATAATTTTTCAACAAGGGAGGCAACACCAAATGACTTCCCTGCACCAGATCAACCTTCGGCAAATACATGTCAGGTTCTATTCGTGAAATGACATCGCTCGCCCAAGGCCCAGCACAATTTACCAGCACCCGACAACTTGCAGCCTTGAAACCAAATTCGCTTTCAAATTCAACCAGACAACTGTGGGAGTTCACATGAGCCGTCACAAAACGCCCAGGCATTTCGCACTCAGCGCCTAACTCCATTGCTGAATGCAAAACAGCTCGTGTTAATGCAGCATCATCTGTTTGCGCTTCGTAATAGCGAAACACTGCTTGTAAATCATCCTGCCTTAAACCTTCCAAATTATCCCATTGCGCTGGAGGAAGGCTGCGAAATCGCGCATTGGAATCGAGCCCGGACAATAAGGAATACAGACTCAATCCGCTACGAATAGTTAGAGGTCCACGCGTAGTATCTTTATAAACTGGAATATGAAGCGGCTTAAGCTTCACAAGATCGGGAGCCAATTTGAGTAAAAGTGCGCGCTCGTGCAGGCTTTCACGCACCAAACCAAATTGTGCGGTTTCAAGATAACGTAAACCGCCGTGAATTAATTTTGAGGATTTACTAGACGTACCTGCGGCTGGCGATGATTGTTCTAGAACAAGTACCGTGTACCCGGCTGCGGCTGCGGCTTGTGCAACACCAGCACCTTGAATACCTGCTCCTACAACAACCAAATCATATTTCATCAATAGAATCCAACCTGAGATAACCAAAGCCTAACTATACTTTTTATGAATCTTATGTCTAATCATAGGCTAATTTTGAAATTTATGTACTAAGCAGTGTGCCGCCTAATTCTACATAAAGTTTGGTCGTTTAAAAATATATAAGGTGTCGATACAACAGATGAAGTTTTTGAGCGCAGGAAACAGCAATTCGGAGATGTGGACTAGAAGCGAGCTATTATTTATTTCCCCATAATCGCCAACCGAATATCCTGCAAGGGTATAACCCGTTTAACACCACCTAATTTAACCGCTTCCTTGGGCATTCCGTATACCACGCAAGTTTCCTCATCCTGGGCGTAGGTCATGCTTCCTGCATCAAACATATCTTTTAAACCTCGTGCACCATCGTCGCCCATGCCAGTCATAATAATTCCGGTAGCATTTCTTCCTGCATATTTTGCAACCGAACGAAATAAAACATCTACCGATGGTCTATGACGATTCACCAAGGGGCCATCGATTACATCTACGTGATAATAAGCACCACTGCGTTTTAGCGACATATGTTTTCCACCGGGTGCAATTAGCGCAAGCCCGGGAATAACGCGATCATTATTTTTAGCTTCACGCACTTCAATTTCCGAAACCTTGTTGAGTCGCTCAGCAAAAGATGCCGTAAATTTTTCCGGCATATGCTGAACAATCACTATGCCAGGACATACTCGCGGCAAACTTACCAATACAGTTTCCAATGCCTGGGTGCCACCTGTAGATGTCCCTATTGCAACAATTCGTTCAGTAGTTTGTGCCATTGCATGACCACTGGTTACTAAAGGTGCAATGTCATCGAGGTTATTTTTTTTCGCCGCGCCAATATCTTGTGTAGTTTTTACCAAACGTTTTACGTTTACGTTAGCCGCTGCACGCACGGCCATAATTAATTGTGCAGCAGATTCCTGCAAAAATGTTTTCAACCCCATTTTAGGTTTGGTAATAATTTCAACGGCACCAGCAGCAAGCGCTTGCAGTGTTGTCTCTGCCCCTTTTTCAGTGAGAGAAGAACATATAACTACAGGAGTTGGATGTTCTGCCATAATTTTTTTTAAAAACGTAATACCATCCATACGTGGCATTTCAACATCCAGCACAATAACATCCGGCCATTCGCGCGATAATTTTTCCATTGCGAATACAGGGTCGGAAGCAGCACCTATAACATGTATTCCGGGCTCATTATCAAGTATTCCCATCAGCACTTGACGCACTACCGCCGAATCATCTACCAGTAATACTTTTATGGTTTTCATTCTGCGTCACCTTCTAACAACGGGTTGATACCGCACCCAAACATGTCCGGTCCATATATCAAAAATAATATTCCTGTGCCCGGTTAAGCCAACGTGATGCGAGGTTAATGTGAGATTATGGTGCGCTAACAATCTTTGCGCTGCATCAATATTTCTTTTTGGTACACCATCATCATGATTTAAATCCGGGCCGGAAAACATACTGCCACCACCAAACAATTTTATTTGGTAATCCCGTGGATCAGTTTTATGACGCCGCGCCTCATCCAGAAAAAGTAATATAGCTTCATCAGCGTATTTTCCCTGCATATTGTCTTTTTCTTTTTTCTGGCGGCTGGGTAACATGTAATGACACATACCACCTATCAATAAAACCGGATGCCACATGGTAATCGATATACAAGAGCCTAATACAGTTCTTATACGTGTAGATGAATCGCCAAAATAAAAATCTCCTGGCTGCAAAAAAATTTCCATCACGCCATCTGGTGTTTTCATGGTTTATGATAAATTGATGGCGCTATAAGCTTTAATGCATCAGAAACACCATTGAGGCTTTCGGAATGGCTTACAAAAAAATAACCGCCGGGTTTTAGTCGTGGCAACATGCGCGCTACAACTTTACGCTTAGTTTCCTGGTTAAAATAAATCATCACATTACGTAAAAAAATAACATCAAACTCACCAACATCAGGCAGTGTTTCATTAAGATTTACCTGCGCAAAACTTACACGGCTACGCAAATTGCGATCAATCAGAAAAGTTCCATCCTGGGTGCCGACCCCTTTCAAACAATATTTAGATAACAAGTGCTTTGGAATATTGCTGGCGCGCCCCATCGCATAATGTGCGTTGCGTGCTATGTGTAATACATGAGTACTGATATCCGAACCAAATACCTCCCACTGGGTACTGGTCAATGCACTCGCAAGCACCATGGCAATAGTGTAAGCCTCTTCACCGGAAGAGCTGGCTGCACTCCAAACACGAAATGGCTTTGCAGGAACAATTTGCGGTAAGATTTTTTGTTGCAGAAATTCAAAGTGTTTTGGCTCACGAAAAAAATAGGTTTCATTGGTGGTAAGCAAATCCGTTGCTATTTGCAACTCTGCCGTTGCAGTTTTATTTGTAATCAATTGAAAATATTCGCTGTAACTTTTCAATTGATGATGAATCAAGCGCTTTTGCAAGCGCCCAGCTACCAATGCTTTTTTCGCAGAAGTAAGACTGATGCCTGTAGCCTCATATAGCCAGGATTGAAACTTGGAAAACTCACTGTCCTTTAATTGAGGTTGATTCACGCCGGAGACCTTTATTAGTCATTGTGGGCTTAACAGCAAACCTGAAAATACAATTTATAAACTGATCACGGCTCATTGATTGAGGTGAGACTAACTTCCGACAGCATAGACATTTCATCAACAGATAAAACACGCTCAACATTTAACACTATGACAAATTTTCCATTTACTTTTGCCATACCGCTAATAAAATCAACACGAATTTTTGTACCAAAGCTGGGGGCTGGCTCTATTTCGCTTCTGGGAATTTCCATTACTGCAGAGACTGAATCTACCATGACGCCTACATCCTGTTTATCACCAGCGTCTGTATTAGCTTCAATGATGACAATACAACTACGTCGTGTTACCTCAGAAACTTTTCTGCCAAAACGCGCAGACAAATCAACCACGGGCACTACAGCACCGCGAACATTAATCACACCGCGGACAAAACTGGGCATCATAGGTACGGTGGTGATATTGCCGTATTCAATAATTTCTTTGATTGCCAAAATACCTATGGCAAACATTTCACCACCCAGCAGAAATGTAAGATATTGCGCCTCCTCCTGATTGCCGGAGGATGCAGCCTGATTTTTCACAACGAGCTCACCCATACCGACCTCCTGCTAGAAACGCGTAAATTCATGTTCTGCAAAACTAACCCCTGAAGATTGATTCAGCCCATTATTTAAGTGACGCGCGTTGCTACTTTTTTTTTCGCGACTCACGGAAGTTCGCGTACTGGTTTTTGATCTGCCACCATCATTTGCTGATACCACGAAGAAGCTCATGACTTGTTGTAATTGTTCTGCCTGACTACTCATCTCTTCCGATGTTGCAGCCAGCTGTTCGCTGCTGGATGCATTTTGTTGGGTAATTTGATTCAACTGCGTCATAGCGCTGTTAATTTGTCCTACACCACTTGCTTGTTCTTCAGATGCAGCACTAATTTCTTGCACTAGGTCAGATGTTTTATTAATGGATGGAACAATTTCATCCAATAATTTCCCGGCTTTTTCTGCAAGTTCAACACTACTCGAAGAAAGCTCACCAATTTCCTGCGCCGCTACCTGACTACGTTCGGCAAGCTTGCGCACTTCAGCAGCAACCACAGCAAAACCTTTACCGTGTTCACCTGCGCGCGCTGCTTCAATGGCTGCGTTGAGCGCTAATAAATTTGTTTGGTATGCTATGTCGTCAATAATGCCAATACGTTTAGCAATTTGCTTCATTGCATTTACGGTTTGCTGTACAGCCTCTCCACCTTCAGTAGCTTCTTTCGCCGCCTTGCTCGCCATACCATCGGTAACTTTTGCGTTTTCTGTGTTTTGATTAATGCTCGCACTCATTTGCTCTATAGACGCACTTGTCTCTTCCACACTCGCCGCTTGCTCGCTTGTAGCCTGACTCATAGATTGCGCTGTAGCACTCACTTCTTCAGATGCACTGGCAAGACTATCTGCAGATGAAACCACATCCACAATGACCTGCTTAAGTTTTTCAGACATCACATGAATGGCTTGTAGCAACATACCAACTTCATCTTTTCGATCAACCAATACTTCAACAGTGAGATCACCTTCCGAAAGACGAGTAGCAATATCGCGCGCCCTTGTTACTGGAATAGTTATGCTGCGCGTAATAAAAAATGCAAGAACTATTGCAAGCAAAACACCACCCACTCCTCCAAAAATCATTGTCCATTGCGTAGTGTTAATTGAAGCAGCCAAACTTTCACTCCGAATTTTTAACAGGCCACGCTCTTCTGCATCTACATCGTTAAGTATTAAACGCATAGCATCCATACCTGTTTTGCCTGCACCTATACCGGCACTCAATGTTTTAATTGTCTCTGTGTCTGCGTTACGGCGCTTGTCAATCACAGCGTTAATATCATCGCGCAACCAACGGTGATAACCTTGTTCCAATAAGGTCAAACGCTCCTGCTGTTTCGCATTGTCTGACGTCAAGCTGCGAATATGGGCAAGAGTGGACGTGAAACTCTTGGTGCCCGCAGCATGAGGCTCAAGAAAATCTTCTTTGCCCGTCAATAAAAAACCTCGTTGGCCGGTTTCAATATTCATGAGTGACTGCAATAACTTCGAAGCATTTTCCAGCACTTCAAACGTGTGTCTGTTCATTTCTATTGCACTAACCTGACGTAATTGACTCACGTAAGTTAAAACAATAATTACCAAAAATACGGCAATCACAGCGGCGAAAGCACCAGCTAATCTTACGGAGAGCTTCATAGTGTTTACCTTTTCAACAATTAATTTGGATGGTTAATTTCGTTTTGAAACTGTTCGGTTTGCATGTGGGGCACACGATGATTATTGATTTCCGTTGCTGTAGCTCGCTGAATGAGCGCAGGCATGTCGAGAATTAATGCTACCTCGCCGTTACCAAGAATGGTCGAGCCACTTATGCCACGCAACTTACTAAATAATTTTCCAAGCGGTTTAATCACTGTTTGAAATTCGCCCTGCAATTCATCCACAACCAAACCCGTTTTTTGTCCGGCGCAACGAATTACCACCACATTTTCTCGACGACCGCGATTCTCTTCCAGATTAAAATGCTCGCGCAGGAACACCAGTGGTAAAACTTCACCTCGTAAATTTAAATAATTTCTTCCGTGAGCGGCGGAGCGATCAACTTCAGCAAGTTCAATACATTCCTGAACCATATCCAGCGGCACTACATAACTCGATTGACCAACACCTACCAGGAAGCCGTCAATAATGGCTAGCGTTAAAGGTAAACGAATACGAATCTGAGTTCCCTGACCGGCCTGACTATCGAGTTCAATACTACCGCGCAATGCAAATATATTTCGTTTCACCACGTCCATACCAACACCGCGACCGGATAAGTTCGTGACGGCTTCTGCCGTAGAAAAACCGGCTTCAAAAATTAAATTAAATATTTCCTTATCTGATAGTGATGCATTTGCCGATACCAGGCCACGCTCTATAGCTTTCTGTAAAATTTTCTCGCGATTCAAGCCACCGCCATCGTCGATTATTTCTATAACAATATTACCGGAGTCATGAAAAGCATTCAGACTAAGGACTCCTTTCGCAGGTTTACCCGCAGCCAAACGTCGTTCAGGAGATTCAATACCGTGATCCATACTATTTCGCAACAAATGCATCAATGGATCGCTGATTTTTTCCACAACCGTTTTATCAACTTCGGTATCACCACCGCTAATACGAAGCTCAATTTCCTTTCCTAATTCATGGCTCACATCACGCACAACACGCTGAAAGCGATTGAACGTGTCGCCAATAGGAACCATGCGCAACCGCAAGGCGCGATCACGAATATCTTCCACCAAATCAGATACCAGTGAGGTTGCTTCGTAGATTGAAGGATCCTGTGATTTTTGTGCGATCAGGTTTGCACCCGCGCCTGCTATGACTAATTCGCCCACTAAATTGATAAGCTGATCCAGTTTGTCAGCCTGAACACGGATATAAAGACTTTCTTTATTTTTCTGGTCTTTGATTTTGGTTTGTTTATCTAACGCGGCTTGCACTAATTCAGGTTCAACAGAGCGTTGTTCAACCAATATTTCACCTAAAAAAGGTGGTTGGATAGATGTCTCAGTAGCTGTGCGCTGCTGATTCAAACCCAGCATAAGTTCCTGTTGCGTAAGAGCACCACTTTGCACTAACAATTCACCTAAACGTGTTTCGTTTTCTGGAAGCGCGCGAATTAATTCTATGTATTCGGTCACCTTGCTAAACGGCGACAATATATGAACTACACAATCTTCAATTACAAAATTGAAAACATCAGCAATTGATTTTTTGTCTGCTTTGGAGTCGTATTCAATTTCGAAACCGAGATAGCATGATTCCGCATCCATAACATCGAGTTCTGGCATTCCATCAATCAGTGTAGTTATTCTAACGATGCTGCCCATAGTGCCGAGATAGCGTAAAAACGACAGTGGGTCCATACCATTACGATATACATCTGCCCCAAACCTTAGCGATATATGCCATAGATCCGAGCTCACCGAATCCTCTTGATAGACATACACAGCTTCACCACTATTTGCAGCAGCTGAAGTAGCAATAATTTTTTCTGAATTTGTTTTTTGATAAGCCAGCAAACGTTTGCGCAAATCATTTTCGCGAGCCAGGGCAGCTTCACTCAGTTCACTCGCTTCTATAGCGGTGACATTTAACAGCTCCTGCAAGTGATCGCCACTTTCCAATAAAAGCGCAATCAAATTTTTATCAATAGTCACGGTTCCATCGCGCACATGATCGAGAATATCTTCAAGGATATGAGTGAAACTAACGATCGCTGTCAGTCCGAATAAACCTGCTGAACCTTTTATAGTATGTGCTGCGCGAAATACCGCACCTATATTGTCGCTGTCTGAAGGATCATTCTCTAATTGCAATAAACACTCTTCCATGGTCTGCAATAATTCTTGCGCTTCCTGGATGAAAGTTTGCATGACCTGGTCGAGATTAAAGCTCACGGTCTACTCCTGTTTTAACATGTTCCAGACAGAAACTATTTATTGGTGGAGATCAGTACGGGATCACCAAAATAGCTTGCGAGATTGCACAACTCAAAGACATCAAGTACAGCCCTACTGTGTGCAAATAAACGCAAACTGTCACCACGCTGGGTTAGCTCACGCTTTATCAACATAAGGATTTGCAGGCCTGCGCTGTCCATATCGTTTACACGCGAAAGATCAATTTCGATATCGCCTGTTTTCGCAAGAATGGGGATAAGCTGCGTTTTTATTTCAGCAGCATCATAAATGGTCATGTCACCGTCTAAAGTAATTAACCTGCAACCCTGAGATTTTTTACTAGAGATTTTCATAGTGTGATTATTCTGAAATGACAAATTAATTAATAAGTTTTGCGACGGCTTGCAACATTTGTTCTGGTTTGAAGGGTTTTACTACCCATGCTTTGGCCCCTGCGGCTTGACCTGCATTTTTTTTATCTTCGCTGCCCTCGGTAGTGAGCATGATGACTGGAGTAAATTTGTAATTGGGTTTTTGTTTCATTTCTTTAACGAAGGTAATGCCGTCCATATTGGGCATATTTACATCTGAAATAATCAGATTAATTTTTTGTCCGTCTAATTTAGAAAGAGCGTCCCGCCCATCGACGGCTTCAATAACCTGATAACCAGCACCCTTTAGGGCCATACTCACCACCTGCCTGATGCTGGCAGAATCATCAACTACCATAATCGTTTTTGACATGGATTAACTGCTCCTAAAAAAAAGTAATTTCTGAATTTTCTGGCTTCCTGAGGACGGTATTCTTATTTTTATGAGCGGCAACCTGCTCAAGAGTGGTGTAGGTTTTTTGCACGGCAGCCAACCACTCATTAACATCTATTGCACTAACATCTTCGTTTTGTGAAATTTTTCGTTGTTGGTCTACGACCATCGTTGAAAACTTTTCCATATCATCTGAGATATGACCAAGAATTTGATTTACCCTGTCTTGAAATTGCAAGTTGAGCATGACCTCTTCAATATCATGCTGTACACCTGAACTTTCCTGCTCAAGGGAATGCGCAGAATCAATAATGCGTTCACCAGATGAACGGAACTTTGCTAATACTTCTTGCACTGCCGATTCAGATTGCGCCAAGCGAACATCATCCTGCTTTGCAAATTCTGCTGATCTATCCAGGGTTTTTTGTAAGGTCACGTTGGCCTGTTCTATTCGTGTGCCTATACGAGACCCTGTTTCACCGGATCGACTTGACAGTGTTCGGACCTCATCTGCCACCACAGCAAAACCACGGCCGTGTTCGCCAGCACGCGCCGCTTCGATAGCCGCATTTAGGGCAAGCAAATTGGTTTGCGATGCGATACCCGCAACTTCCGAGCCCATATTTCGCAACTCATCAGTGATTTTAGAAAGGTTGGTAATTTCTGTTAGTAATTCATAACGATTGCGAATCGCGTGCCCAAGCGCATCTACCATTTGCCCTAACTCGTGATCGGCAAACGTTATAACAGTACTCAATCCACTTGATCCCTTCATGTCGCCAACAGCATCGCGCGATGAGTTAACCGCTGCTTGTAGCCGACCATGAATATTGGAAAAACGCGAGGTTAATTCATTAACACTTTCTTCCATTTGATGGCGAGCTAATTCTGTTTGCCGCTGCCACAAAGGTAAAAGCGTCTGTAATAATTGTTCGTAATTTTTATTCACAAGACTAAGCTTACGTAGCTGTTCGTTTTCAACGTTTTGTATGTGCTTAACAAAAGCACTGGATTTGCTTGCCAGGCTTGTAAAACGGCGCATTTGATATATGTTAAAAGCGGTGGTAAGAAGTAACGCAACACCAATAAGAATGCGCATCACCGATGTTTGGTGAGGAAAAATCAGTACCAACAAAAATGCCGCTGCTATTAATAGAAACGTGTAAAAAGAATACGAAAAGGTTTGACTCATCTCTTCCTGAACATTATTCATTTGCGAAGATGAGGACATTGAATATTCAGTAGAGCGCATAAAAACCACTTATCATTACACACAACATTATTTTGCTTGTGCAAAAAATGTTGTGTGTTCAAGTTCATAGACATTCACCTAGTTATAGTTGCTAGTTCTATAACTGTCAAAACCAAACCCGGTTCTTAAAAGATGAAAATAAAGCTTTTTGACGACAAAGTTAAAGTCGCAAAAATAGGTAGAGCCCGATAAGTTTTGGAAGCGACAATAACAATTTTTAAAATGAGAATAATTATTCAGAAGCTGAGATTTACGAAGCTCAGCTATTTCCATTTGTTATAAAAATCACAGCGTTGCGGGGGATATGAAACGAAATATGTTGACATGACTGCCAACCAGAAAAGTTACAAAGTATTATTTTAGCCAATCAGTTACTGCTCGCTCCCAGTCTAAAAATTTTTGCTGCAGATATGGATTTTTGTGCGGCTCAAAGACATCCCCCAGCGGTTCAGTTTTCCAGCTAGAGGGGAGACCTGCGGCCATACATGCAATGCCTTGTAAAGTTGCATCCGAGTTTTCGCTGCGATGCACCTCTATTTGCGTTAAATCTGCAATTTTTTGACACAGGAGATCCGCTTTGCTTAAGCCACCACTGATGTAAATTTTATGGGCAGGCCCAAGCTGGCTCATCACATCAATGTTCACGATAATTTGAAAGACAACACTTTCCAACCATGCCAATATTTTTTCGTGGGGTGAAAGAACTTCACTAAAGCGAGATTGCAAATCTGTGCGCCAGTAAGGCGCACTTAAGCCTCCGATGGCGTTTAAAAAATAACATTCGTGTTCAGGTTTTAAATCGAGCGCTTTTTGAATATCCTCCGGGGTGACTTCTAAGCCCGTCTGTTGTTGTAAAAAGCTGATTGCTGACGCAGCACCATTAACCGTAGCCTCCCATGCGTACAATTTTTTTATTTCAGAGGTTAATGAATCAGCAGATTTAAAATCATCTGTCAGTTCTGCCGCGTAACAGACAGGTGAAGTCAATTCCATAACTTCATCATCGCAGGTGGTTAACCACAATGGACTCACCAGTAAACCATCCGGAGCAGTTAGTTTATCTGTAACCCTTTGGATAAATGCACCAGTTCCTATATTAATGTAATACGCATTTTTATCCGGCAAGCCGCGAGAAAATAATGATGCGCCTTGATCGCGGGCGCTGGCGGTAAAAGATATTTTATAATCCTTCAAATAATAATCACCAAAACGGCTATTGTGCCATTTACACTCAGGCAAAATATGGCGTGGAATGTTAAACGCGCGAAGCAATGAATCATCCCAGTTATTGGTTTCTAAATTCCATAACAAGGTACGCTGCGCGTGACCTGAATCAACATAATTTTTTCCAGTTAGATGCCAAAAAATATAACTAACAATTGGGCCAACACTCAGTCTATTATTTTCAAGCGCAGATATAACTTCGCTATTATTAGCTAGACACCAGGCTATTTTACTCGCGCCATAATGAGGTGATAAACGTAAACCTGTTAGCTGGCGTACTTGGGAGTTTGTTAAAGCTACGGTCTTTAACAAATTATTACCGCGAATATCTTGCCAGCTTAATACAGGTGATAATGCTTTGCCGGTTTTGGTATCCCAGCATAACAATGACGAACCTTGCCCCGCAAAACCTGCCGCAATAATTTTTTTTACGTTCTCACCTAAAGAATCTTGTAGCTGTTCAATGCAATTTTTTATTCCTAATAAAATTGCTTCAGGATTTTGCTCAATATGTTCAACGCCATCGACAAACCTATGTGAAGTTTCACAAAGCGCAGAAAAGCAATGTAAAAGCTCACCGCTTTGTGTATAAACCGCAACACGCGAACTTTGCCCACCCTGGTCTATGGCGAGAATGAGTGATTCAGTCATGATAATTTTTTCGAGGGAGTTGACTTAAGTGTAGTTGCACCGCATAAAAAAAGCGGCCGAAGCCGCTTTTTTTCACCACAAATTTTATTCACCTAAATTTGGATTTGGGATAAATCCGCCGTAGGGAAATTGAGCAATCTTGTCACTACCGCTTTTTACTTCACTGATTTTAGCGGGCCCCTCTTTTTCCACTTCGTCTATGCGAACTATAGCGTGCATGGGAATGTAGGAACGCTTTACTCCAGCAAATTCCTGTTTCAGCTTTTCTTCTGCAGGATCAATCAATACCTGGCTGCGCTCACCAAATACAAATTCTTCCACCTCTATAAAGCCATACATTTCACTTTGGTAAATAGCGCTGGCAAACAACTCATAAACTTGACTTTGATTGAGGAAAATAACGCGATAGACGGGTTTTACTGCCATAAGTATCTCTAAATTAAAACGAGGGATTAACCGGGAAAAGGCGCGCAGAATACCACAAATTGTAGGGTTTCTCGCCCATAAGCAAGATTTTAGAGATGATTTGTTAGGCTTTTTTTGCCTGTACAGGAGGCGGCTTTAGAAAAAGTATTAAGGGCAACGCACAGAGCGTTACCCACATCATCAAGCGAAAATCCTGTAGATAGGCCAGGGTGGACGCCTGCCTGGTTATTTCGGCATTTAAGGTCACCAACCCTTGTGTCGTGTGTATATCCCACGCACCATCTTGCATCGCTTGCTTCAAGGGCAGACTAAAGGGCGTAATATAGTCGGCAAAAGCCGCATGGTTTTTCTGGATGTTTTGCTGTAACTGGCTAATGACAACGGAAATTCCAATACTACTACCAATATTTCGCGTGAGGCTAAACAAGGCTGTTCCTTCATTGCGATAGCGTTGGTCCAATGTTGAAAAGGAAATGGCTGATAGAGGTACAAATATAAATCCCAACCCAAAACCTTGAACCATACTGGTTCGGATAATATCCCAGGTACTCACATTCAAACTAAAAAGCGTCATTTCCCAAAGGGAAAATGCTGTCAGACTCAGACCAAACACAACTTGTTTACGAGGATCAATTTTGCCAGCAAGCCGACCCACGATCAGCATGGCAGCCATTACTCCCACACCGCGCGGCGCCATCACCAGGCCAACATCCAGAACAGGATAATGAAGTAAATTTTGTAAAAATGGCGGTAAGAGCGCCATAGTCGCCAGCAAAATAATACCAACGATAAACATAAATATTAAACCCATGGAAAAGTTGCGATCCTTAAATAAAACGGGCTCAATAAAAGGTTGTTTGTGAGTAAAAATGTGCGCGATAAACCAGTAGAAACCCAATAAAACTAATATACATTCAATCACAATTTCATTGCTATGAAACCAGTCGAGCACTTCACCGCGATCAAGCATCATCTGCAAAGCGCCAATACCCAAACTTAAAAATGCAAACCCTAGTAGATCGAATCGACGCGCATGATTAATTTGCGTTTCTTTTACAAACGCTATAATTCCCAGCAGCGCCAAAATACCAAAGGGTAAATTAATATAAAAAACCCAGCGCCAGCTGTAATATTCCGTTAACCACCCACCCAAACTCGGACCAAGAATGGGACCGAGCATTACACCAACTCCCCACATTGCCATTGCCGAAGAATGTTTTTCTTTGGGATAGGTATCCAACAAAATAGCTTGCGATAGCGGTACCAAAGCAGCGCCAAAAACTCCTTGCAACAAACGAAACAAAACAATTTGTGGCAAATTTTGCGCAGCACCACACAACATAGAGGTTAATGTAAAACCAACGACGGACCATAAAAATAATTTTTTGCGCCCGAATCGTTCAGAAAGAAAACCGGTCATGGGTAAAAAAATGGCAGATGCAACAATATAGGATGTAAGCACCCAGGAAATCTGGTCTTGCGTTGCTGACATACTCCCTTGCATATGCGGCAAAGCAACGTTGGCAATAGTCGTATCCAGCGCTTGCATAATAGTTGCCAACATCACCGACAAGGTAACGAAACCTTTATGACCAAGCGAGGATTTTGCTGCATTTACCATAGATTAATTCGCACAAAAAGTTGCATCACGCTAAAAAAATGTATCCGCTGCTTCACAAACTTGGTTGCATTAAATTGAAAAACCGAGGAGTTTGCGTTTGTGTCCAGTATCGATTTCGATTTGTGTGCTCAACCCTGCTTGCAATAAGGGTGTGTTCGAATTTGATTTCACACTGATATTAACTGGCACACGCTGCGCGATCTTCACCCAGTTACCCGTAGCGTTTTGCGCGGGAATCACTGAAAACTCAGCACCCGTTGCGGGGCTCAGACTCTGCACTTCGCCCTCCCATTTAATATCCGGGTAGGTGTCAATAACAATATTGACTTTTTGTCCCGCATGAACGTGAGTTAAATCTGTTTCAACAAAATTTGCTTCAATCCACAAATTATCTGTGGCGACTAATTTCATCGCTATTGCACCAACATTAATATATTCGCCCAATTCTGGAGGACGAGTCACAATGCCATTTTGTACGGCATAAATTTTTGTGTGTTCCAAATTTAATTGTGCTTGTTTTAATTCTGCGGCCGCCGCTAAATAAGTGGGATGTTGTTCAATCGACGACTCAACTTTTCCACCCAGCGTTTCTTCTATGCGCTTTAAATCCTGCTGCACTCCAACAATTTGTTGTGCCGCTACGGTACTGGTATGCCGAACCTGATCGTAAGACGCGCCAGCAACTAAATGCTGACTCGCAAGAGTCGACTGACGCTTTTGTTCCTGTTTTGCAAATTCGGAATTGGATTGCGCCACCTGCAAATCTGATTGGCGCTCGCGATAAGTTGCTTTCAATGAAGACAAATTCGTGCGAACTTCAGCAAGGTTTGCTTCCGCTTTTGCAACCGCAATTTTGTAGGGTTCGTCATCCACACGAAATAATAACTGCCCTGCTTTTACTGCCTGATTTTCTTTTACAGCACGCTCAACTACCACACCCGCCACCCGACTGCTAACAGCAATCACATCGGCTTTAACATAGGCGTTTTCGGTAGAAACATAGCGCCCGCCTTTTAAATAAATAATTAATCCAATCAGCGCAATTACCAGCGGTAAAACCACCAACAAGATTAAACGCTTGTTTGAATTTTGTTTTACATCCGTTAAGGGATGTTCTGCGGTACTCATATCGACTCCGTGGTTGGTACAGCGGTGGATAACATATGATCAAGATTGTCGCGCACTTGATTTAACGCGGTGAATAAAACGTCAATCTGTGTATCGCTCAAACCTGCCAAGGCTTGATGTTGAAATTCGCGGGATTTTTTACCAAAAAACTCTATGACAGATTCAGCAGCAGGAAGTAAAAACAATTGATATGCCCGCCTGTCACTTGGGTGCGCGCGACGCTCTACATAACCAATATCGGCTAATTGATCGATCATGCGCGCCAGGGTAATCGGTTGAATATCCAAAAATTCTGCAAGCTCCACCTGCCGAATACCCTCATGACGCGCGACCCCTAAAAGCGCCCGCCCCTGAGCAAGGGTTAATGGATAGCCGATCAAATAATGCGCAAATAACTTCCCAGTTAATCGCTTGGTATCAGAAATGAGATAACCCAAGCTGGAACGCTCGGGAATTAATGGATGGTTTTTTGCTTCTAGGCTCATATGCATACCACATAATGTGTTTTACATATAATAAGCAATGCTTATTAATTTTCAACCCAAATATAAAAAAATAATTAGGAGTTAGAGATCATCCAATAACTGCCGAATCAATAGTCATCTCTCAAACTGTTATACTGCGAGCCCTTTCGTTTCTGCCAATTAGTAAACTATGAATTTTGCCTCCCTGGGCCTTGCCCCTGAACTCCTTCACGCCATTAAAGTCATTGGCTATCAAAAGATGACGCCCATCCAGCAACAGGCTATTCCTATCGCGAGACGCGGTAGCGACATGCTTGCCACAGCGCAAACCGGTACAGGAAAAACCGCTGCTTATGCACTGCCTTTACTGCAGCACATGGTCGACAAGCCAAAAACGCCCGAGCCGTTAAACACTCGAATGTTAGTTCTTGCCCCCACACGTGAGCTGGTGCAACAGGTTGCAGAGAGCATCCAGCAACTCGCACAATTTCTGAACTTTAAAGTCGTTACCGTTTATGGCGGAGTAAAAGCGAGCAGCCAAGCGACCAAATTACGCGCCGGGACCGACGTTCTTGTGGCCACGCCAGGACGATTGCTTGAGCATGTGGAGGAAGGAAATATCAACCTGTCAAAAGTCGAATTCGCCGTGCTAGACGAAGCCGATCGCATGCTGGACATGGGTTTCGTCAACGATATTCATAAGTTGCTGACCAGCATAAAACGTAAACATCAAACTTTGTTCTTCTCAGCTACAGGCTCACCCCTGGTGACAAATTTGGCCAAACAGGCGATGAATAATCCCGTTATCGTCGCCGTATCAAAGCGCAATGCCGTCGCAGACACCATCGAG
Source organism: uncultured Gammaproteobacteria bacterium (assembly GCA_966096785.1). GTDB lineage: Bacteria > Pseudomonadota > Gammaproteobacteria > Pseudomonadales > Cellvibrionaceae > Cellvibrio. The sequence goes on from CBHTVU010000041.1 coordinate 21,012, forward strand.
CATGTGGTTTACCCAGTGGATGACGCGCGTAAATACGAACTATTTGTTCATCTATTGCGCACGCAAAATTGGTATCAGGTGATGGCTTTTAGTAGCACGCGTGAAGAAGCCGACAAACTCATAGATGCACTTAAAGAAGACAATGTGGATGCCGCCGAAATACATAGCGAGAAAACACAAGGTTCACGTCGCCGTGCGTTGCAAGATTTTAAAGATGGAAAACTGCAGGTGTTGGTAGCAACGGAAGTTGCAGCACGTGGGTTAGATATTCAAGGTCTGGATTTTGTGGTGAATTTGAATCTGCCGTTTTTTACCGAAGATTATGTTCATCGTATCGGCCGCACCGGTCGTGCAGGCGCCAAAGGCACCGCCATTTCGCTCGTGTGCCCCGCAGAAGAATACAAACTTACACTTATCGAAGATTTGGTTGGCAGTAAAATCAAACGTGTACGTGTAAAAGGTTTCGATGTGACCGAGTCTCCCCCCCTCAATCAACGTAAAGTGAAAGCGGCTCCAGCACCTAAAAAACCCGTGAGTCGCGCTGATGCACCAGCCAAAGTTAGACGCGGCGGCGGTAAGACGGCGAATGCTCCGGCAAAAAAAACCTATCCTAAAAAGCCGAGCGCGCCTAAATA
>CBHTVU010000042.1:0-21637 GCA_966096785.1 uncultured Gammaproteobacteria bacterium
ACATTCTTCTGAGGATAGCAGCATGAATGACGCCGAAAAAAAATTAGCAATTCAAGCATTAAATAAAATTATGGAAGCCGAGTTGGCGGGTGTCGTTAAGTACACTCACTATTCACTCATGGTATTTGGTTACAATAGAATTCCTATTGTTTCCTGGCTTAAGGACAACGCAACTGAAAGTCTTAATCATGCGCACCGGGCAGGGGAAATGCTCACATTGCTGGGTGGGCATCCTTCTTTAAAAATTGGTTCACTCCTCGAAACTGAAAAACACGATATTGGCGATATTTTGCGTGAAAGTTTGGCTCACGAGCAAAGCGCCATCAGTTCTTATTATGAGCTGTTGAAAGCCGCAGAAGGAAAATCGATATTGTTGGAAGAATATGCGCGTGAAATGATTGTGCAGGAAGAATTGCATTTGGATGAAGTCAATAAGATGTTGCGTCGCCCCGGCGAAATTGCACAATTCCAACCTTAATTAATCCGTTCACTGCAAGGGATTGCGGATGGTCAGAATTATTACGATATTGCCCTCCCTGATGAATTAATTACCCTCAAAATCATGTTCGCATATAACTTTTTATCTTAATTTATAAATTTAAAATAAAATTTTGATGCGAATTCAGTTTCAGGTCGTCATTAAAAAATATGTTAGGCACCTTTTCGCATTTTTGTGATTATGGGATAAAATTAACGGATAAATGCGGTTGCGCAAAATTTACAGGGTAACCAAGGCCATAATTTTTTATTTAACAATAACAACAATGGAGTGAAGATGACCTCATATAATTTTCTCGGTATTCTCTTTTCGGGCTTACTTGCAGTTCAAGTTGCACATGCTGAAAGCCAATATCGCCAAAGCCTAATTATTGACGCAAATAGAGTTGAAGCATCCTATAACGCGAATGCACAGCTGGTGACCTTACCTGACGTCAATGAATACCTCACTAAAATGGTGGATAAAATTATTGCCGGGGAAGAATCCGCTAAAGGTTTCTTTCGCATTCGCGCGTTACGAAATTCACTACCTTACATCTATTGCCTGGATAATGGGGCAATTTATGTTTCTACAGGTTTGATAGCGCGGCTACAAAATGAATCTCAATTTGCAGGTCTTTTAGCATCTGAAATGGCAAGCGTATACAGAAGAGATGCAGAGAGTAAGAACGACCTGATCGAAAAACGTAATGAACCAAAGCGTATGGTTCCTAATTTGCTGGCCGTAATATTCACGGGGGGCATAGCATCCCTTCCTATCTTATCCAGCCAGGAGAAAGAAACTAAAGCCCTAAATTCTAAATTGCAGATGGAAAAAGACCAATTAGCTTATCAGTGGCTTATAGCTGCGGGTTTTGATGTTTCTCAACCTTCAGCTGCAACAAAACGCTTAGCGCAAACTTTGACTGAAGAAAAAAGATTTGGTAATACAACCTTATCTAATTTGGTTCAACTTGAAGAGCGTACACAGCAGTTAACAAGTGCGTCAGAAAAACTAACCAATAAAGAATTAAAATCTTTGGATGAAAATTACTTCAAATCATTGGTTCGAAAGTTTGGGCTTGATTTGGCGAAATCAGATAAAACAGATTCAAATGCTGAGCGTTTCTACACTGTATTAGTCCGGCTTGAAAATGAATCAGGAAAAGACGGGGAGACAATGTTTTTGCGGGCAGAGTATGTTCGCCAGTTTTCAACGAATGATATGCAATTGGAGGAGAGTGCCAAGGTATATGAAGAAACTGTGAAATATAAAAACGCACCTGCGGAAGCGTGGCGTGAGCTTGGGCTTTTATATAGACAGTTTGGAAAAAATGATGCGGCAAGAAAAAATCTCGCATCTTACTTACAAAAAACCCCCGACGCAGCTGATGCGCCAATTATCAAAATCTATTTGGAAACACTTTAATCAAGGGAGCATTAACAATGCCAATTTCATCATTAAGAAAAATATTACTGACATTATTTATCTGTTTATCACTGCTGCCCTCGCTGGTGAGTGCTGCAACTAAACAAAAAAAGAGCGTCCAAAAATTGGATATACCCTCAGACCAATCGCTTGGTTTTTTGGTGGGCTCACGCGATGAAACTATAGGAAATGTAAAGCGTATAGGTATTATGCCCGTCATATTACCTGAGCCTTTTGAATCGCGTGCAGAATTAAAATCCACTATCGAAGCAGCAATTGCAAAAAAACTGAGTGATGCGGGTTACGAAGTAATAACCCATGAAGCTTATACGCAGGCGTACGACAATCTGAATAAAAAGCTGGGAGGAATATATGATACTGACACCGGAGTTTATAAACCTGAGCAGGATAAGGCGATTAGGGCCGCTGCGCGTCGAGAATTCGTAGAGAAACAACATCTGAATACTTTGTTATTGGCAAGTGTGCAGTTGGAGAAGGCTCGTTTTGTTGGGTCGGACGCTTATTTTGATGGCGTAGTGGAATGTAGCCTGGGGAAAATGCCACCAGGCGCAGTAGCTGATTTTTTTCTGGGCAATCCTTCTTTAACGGGGAATTTGTCTGGATATTCCGTGCTGGTTCAGTTGATAAATACACAGAATAAAGTTGTTTACGGTCGTTTTGGTGGAATCCAACTCGCAAATTATTATGATCCGGCGAGCGCTAAAGGTGTGTCCGGTTTTTTAAATGTACCTGTCGATGAACTGCTTCGTGACAATCAACGCATCGAGCGCAGTATTGCGATTGCAACTCTGCCTCTGGTAAAAACTCCGGAGGAAATTGCTCGCAATGCTAAAAATAAAAACTTGAATCCCGAACTTATAACTGCAGACGATTTACCTCCGCCCCCGCAAGGAGTTGCAAGAAAAACTAAATCATCATTATTCGTGCCGCGTGACACCATACTGGCAAGCACCAAAAAAATATTGGTTGTTCCAGTAAGTAATAAAAAAATTGATGTAACCGCCGATGTTAAAGAACGCTTTCTTAAGCTAATTGAACAAGAGTTAGCTAACCCAGTATGGGAAGTTGTTCGTGGACCAAATATTTTTGAAGCTATGGATAAGGAAATTGAAAATACCAAAGGTTTATTTGATCCACTGACTGGAAAATATGATGAGGCGCGCGTTTTAGCTATTCGCAAAAATGCATTGGCGTCTTTAAAGTTAGACCCGTCGACTAAAGTTTTATATCCAACGATTATTCGTTCACCAGCAAGCTACAAAGGTGACTATGCCTATTGGCATGGCGCCAGACAAAATGTTTATACGCTCGAATCCTATAAAAAGAGTAGCTTTTTTGACCCACCAGAAAGCAATGCCGAAGGCGCAGTTGCTTCATCTTCATTGGCTGCCCAGCTTCGAGACCATGAAGATAAAATACTTTATGAAGGTTATGGTGGTATTGAGTTGATTGAGCAGCTTAAAGGCAAGCAAGCCTCGGCGCTTGCACCTGCGGAGCTTTTTACTAAAACGGAACGCGAGCAATTCGCTATTCATGTTGCGCTGCGCTCACTATTGAAAACTGAGGAGGAGGTTTATGCAGAACTTCATCCGAATAAAAAAGTGAAAACAAAAAGAGATAAAAAATCAAAAGTAGATAAGGCAGATAAAGAACAAAAGGAAAATGCGGAGACAGATGTTAATGACGATTCTGAAGATAAAGAAAAATAATTAGCGCTTGTGCTCTGCGCTACAAGTACTTCCAGGAGTCTTTGGGACTTTTTTCAGAGGTCCTGGAAGTTATTCGCGTTTGGCTTATAGAGCATTTTGCTTGAATCACGTAGCTGGATGATTGCTTCGAGTCTCTAGTCTATTCTCAATTTACAGCCCGCCATTTCTGTATTACAGCCGAACATAAGAGATTGGCTAGTAAACGATCTATCTCTAATTTCCTACCTATCCCTAATTCCCTACCTATATTCATTTTCAACACTGTCATGACCTTCTACCGATGTGTATATCAGCGGATCCAAATTTTGAGTTAAATGATATTTATTCTTATTTGTATTGATAGCAATTCCCATTTGAGTTAAATTGCTACCAAGTACTTAAAAGAAACTCTAAGCGTCGAAAATCATCCCGGGAAGGGATTATTTTTTTAACGCTTGGTGGTAATGATTATCAATAATTAATGAGAGTAAACGCATTCTCATTAAGGAGCAGGATTTGTTATGAGTAAAACCCCGTCAAATTTCATCGTGGCCAAAAAACATAAAGTTACCCAGCAGCTGAAAGTGTCAGCTTTATCATCCGTGATGCTGCTTGCCGCTGGTGCCATGGCAGCCGAAGATGTAAAAAAAGATGATCAAAAGTCTGGTCCGAACAGCAAGTTGGGCACAGTTAAAGTGAATGCTGATGCCATTAGCACCGACTTCAAAGCAGAAAAGGTCAGCTCCGACAAATTTACCCAGCCTTTAGTGGATACACCGCAAACTATCGTAGTCGTCAAGAAAGAGCTATTCCAACAGCAAGCTGCTACCAGCTTGAGCGAAACCCTGAGAAACACCCCCGGCATAACCATGTTGTTGGGTGAAAACGGCAATACCGCAACGGGCGATTCCATCTTTATGCGCGGCTTTGATACCCAGGGAAGTATTTTCGTCGATGGTATTCGCGACCTTGGCTCTATATCCCGCGATACCTTTAATACCGAACAAGTTGAAATCGCTAAGGGCCCGGCAGGTGTTGATAATGGCCGCGGTGCTTCGTCGGGTTACATTAACCTCAGCAGTAAGAAAGCCAACCTTGAAGATGCAACTAGCGGCAATGTGACTCTGGGAACAGGCAGTTACAAACGTTCGACTCTGGATGTTAATAAAGCGTTAAGCGAAACCACGGCATTGCGTGTGAACCTGCTTGCGCAAGATGCAGGTGTGGATGGCCGTGATGAGGTGGAAAATAACTCTTGGGGTGTGGCTACTTCATTGGGGCTTGGGCTGGGCACAGATACTCGCACTTACATCAATTTTTACCATGTGCAGCAGCGTGGAACTCCGGACGGCGGTGTTCCGACTATCGGCCTTGACGGTTATTACAGCAGCACCCTGGCGCCATTGTTCCCGGCGGGTATTCCTGATCTCAAAGTTGATACCGAAACTTTCTTTGGTTCAAAGGATGACCACAATAATGTAGATGCAACTATGTTTACTGTGCGCGTCGAGCAGGATCTGGCCGAGGGTGTGACATTACGCAATACCTCACGCTATGGCCGCTCCACCCAAGACCTGGTGTTGACCGGGGTAAATGGCATTACCGCACCTGCTGGCAGCCTTAATGATCTCGATACATGGACAGTTGCCTTGACTCGCCAGGGTCGCGATCAGGTTAACCAGATCCTTACCAACCAAACCAACTTGCTGGCAACTTTTGATGCGGGTGGCGTTAAACATGATTTAAGTTCTGGTGTCGAGTTCATCTACGAAAGCCAATTTAACGATAACGTCGGATTGCCTTACGCAGCCGCTAATTCATCAACACGTGTGACCCAGGCAAATGCAAACCTCTACAACCCAACGGGTACGCCTTTCGTATATCAGCCTGTAGTACACGACGGAACCAAAACTGATGGTGAAACCAGCACTGCCGCTATTTACGCGTTGGACACAATTAATCTGAACGATCAATGGCAGGTGAGCCTGGGTGTTCGCGCTGAGCGTTTCTACACCAAGACCGATCAAATTATTCGCCAGGCTGCGGTAACCGGGCAGGCTACACAAACCATTCCCGTGGGAACTTACCTTGGTCGCGATGCTGACCTGTCAGACAATCTGGTCAGCTGGAAAGTGGGTGGTACTTACAAACCTGCGGAAAATGGTTCTATCTACGTTTCCTACGCAACTTCCCAATTGCCACCGGGTAGTAACAACTTTGCGTTAAATACAGATCCTGCAACGGCAACCAGCAATGCCAATAGCCCAAACCTGGACCCGCAAAAGGGTACTAATCAGGAGTTGGGTACCAAGTGGAATGTGTTGGATAACAAGTTAGCGCTGACTGCTGCTGTATTTAAAAGCACCAACGAAAATGAAATTGCAGTAAACCCGGACGGTAGTTCAGTGGCTGTTGGTAAACGTCAGGTGTCGGGAATCGAATTAGGTGCAGCAGGTATTCTGACGCAAGGTTGGCAGATCAGTGCGGGCTTTGCCTACATGGACCCCAAAATTACGCGTGGTAATCGTTCAACAGCAAACGCCGGTGCGAGCCAAACTGACGGTGGTGTAATTCAGTGGAGCCCGAAATACACCTTCACCTTATGGAATAGTTATGCCTTCGCAAACGGAATAACGCTGGGCGGCGGCGCGCGTTATATAGATTCTGTTGCGAGTTCAAGTGTTACTGATCCAACTGCGCGTTCACATCGTTCTATTTTGAACGTGCCGGAATATTGGGTATTTGATGCTATGGCTGCTTATGCGATCACCAACAATATTTCCTTGCAGCTGAATATATTGAACCTTGCTGATGAGGAATATATTGGCAGTCTGAATAATAGCGGTGCACGTTATTATCCAGGAGCACCGCGTTCGTTCCGCCTGGGTGCTAACTTTACTTTTTAATTAGAAATGCAGTGATGTACGAGTCAAATTACTAAAACGGATTTGATTCAATAAAAGCCAGTTACTTTTAAGTGACTGGCTTTTACCAATTTTATATGCGTAAAAATAGCGTGAAAAAATTATGTTAATTCATATTCCGGACGTGTTAACCAAACAACAAGTCGCAGATTTTCGTGCGCAACTTGCACAAGCTGATTGGATCGATGGAAAAGCAACCGTAGGTGCGCAGGGTGCTCGTGTAAAACAAAATCGTCAGCTGCCTGTTGATAGCCCTGTGGCGTGCATATTGGGCGAAATTATTTTAAAAGCAATTTATAGCAATCCATTATTTATGGCGGCAGCTTTACCGCTTCGCACTGTTCCGCCGCTGTTTAATTCTTATGAAGGCGGTGAGCATTATGGTTTGCATGTGGATGGCGCGATTCGCTTGGTACCGGGCACCCATTTAAGTTTACGTACCGATGTTTCGTCCACGCTTTTTTTAAGCGAACCAGATGAATACGAAGGTGGTGAATTGGTCGTGCAAGACACTTACGGTAGTCATGAAGTTAAATTGCCTGCAGGTGATTTGGTTTTATATGCGTCCACCAGTTTGCATAAAGTTGAACCTGTTACGCGCGGTACACGCGTGTGCAGTTTTTTTTGGACGCAAAGTATGGTTCGCTCAGATTTTCAGCGCAATATGTTGTATGAGTTGGATGCAAATATTCAATTGCTGCGCGAAAAGTTGGGCGATTGTGAAGAAGTCGTTAGTCTCACTGGGCACTATCATAATTTATTACGCCAGTGGGGCGATGTGTGAATAGTCAAGAAAAAGTTGTAGAGCAAAAAAAGGCTACAAAAAAATTTAAAATAAGTCTAATGACCATTCGAAAATGGCATTGGATGAGCTCAGCGCTTTGTTTTGTCTGCATGTTGCTGTTCTCTGTTACGGGCATAACATTAAATCATGCAGGTAGTATCGAATCCTCACCTAGAACAACTCATCTTGAAGGTGTAGTTTCTGAATCTGTCATGATGACACTGTTGATTCCAAAAGAACAAAAAACAATGGAGCTTCCTGATTCAATATTGCAATGGTTTAGCGAAAATACCGCATTAAGGTTTTCCCGTACACAAGCTGAGATCAACGATACAGAATTGTATCTTGCCTTGCCTCGTCCAGGCGGCGATGCATGGTTAAGTCTGGATACTGAAACCGGAAAATTTGAATACGAATCTACCAGCCGTGGTTGGATTTCTTATGCAAACGATTTGCATAAGGGCAGGAATACTGGCGGGGCGTGGATTTATTTTATGGATGTATTTGCGCTCGCCTGCATTATTTTTTCAGTAACAGGTTTTTTATTATTGCAGCGCTACGCGGACACCCGCTCACAAACCTGGCCGTTGCTGGCTGCCGGTTTGGTGGTACCCGTTTTATTTATGTTGTTTTTAATTCATTCGTGAGGCCGTTATGCGTAAGAAAATGTTTGTGAAGCAAGCTTTGCTCTTGGGAGCCTTATTAACCTCGACCATGGTGAGTGCAGCAGGTTTAAATATTTCTGTTGAAGTACCCAAGCTAACCGTAGCCGAGTATCACACACCTTATACCGCCGTATGGTTGGAATCCGCAGAAGAGGGCGATAAAAAAACCGTTAAAACTTTAGCGGTTTGGTACGCTGATAAAAAGCGTGAAGGCGGCGGCGAAAAATGGTTAAAAGATTTACGCCAATGGTGGCGTCGCGATGGTCGTTCTTTAACATTTCCTGTTGATGGTGTTTCAGGTGCAACCAGACTGGCTGGCGTTCACAAATTAACTTTCACGCAAGGTACCGCACCTTTAGGTGATTTGCCAAAAGGCAGTTACTCGCTCCTCGTAGAAATTGCACGCGAAGGTGGTGGCCGTGAAGTTGTTAAGGTGCCTTTCAATTGGCCGGTTGAAAAAGTCACATCTCTCTCGGCAAATGGCAGCACGGAAATTGGTGCGGTGACGCTTGAATTGAATCCATAAAAATCAGGATATTATTATGAAAAATTTTATTCAATGTGCTTTTGTTTCAGTAGCTTTAATGGCGAGTGCTGCTGCACAAGCTCATAACATGTGGCTCTTACCCTCTGATACGACGAAAGGTGGTAAGGGAGGGTGGGTTACATTTGATTTAGCGGTTTCTACAGAATTTTTTACCTTTGACTCCGGCGCACCCAAGTTAAGCCCTATACAGGTTGTTGCGCCAGATGCCACGCAATTTGACGTACAAAATTTATTTGAAGGAAAATTGCGCACCAGTTTTGATGTGGAAATAAATCAGCCTGGGACTTATAAAATATTTACAGCAAGCAGTGGGTTAACAGCACGCTGGGAAACGACTGATGGAAAACGCGGTTTTTGGCCTGCACGAGGTACAAAACCTGATCCCGCAGAATTCTCTACAGCTATTCCCAAAGATGCAAAAAATCTTGAGGTGACCCAAGGATCTCGTCGTGTTGAATCCTTTGTTACTTTGGGTGTTCCAACAAAAACAGCCTTAAAGCCTACTAATCAGGGTTTGGAGTTGGTACCTATAACACACCCGAATGATTTGGCGGTAAGTGAAGTATCCGAATTTCAATTTATTATTGATGGTAAACCTGCTGTCGGTGTAAAAGTAGAAGTTATCGAAGGCGGCAGCCGCTATCGCCTATCTCCAAGTGAGCAACACTACGAAACGGATAAAAATGGCCACGTAAAAATTCAATGGAAAAAAACAGGTATGTATTGGTTGGGTGCTGAATATGAAGATAATAAGGCGACCAAACCTGCGACGATTCGCTCAGGTAGTTACAGTGCTACTTTCGAAGTGTTGGTAGACTAATCTATTACATTTCCAAGTTGCATAAACACTTGTATAACTGACTCGTATCAGCGATTTATATCACTAGAGACCGAATTGACCGAATCATCAATTCTGGCTTTTTATCGATGTTCATATTCCATTAAATCCCCACATTTTTTGCACAAAACTTTACAGAAATGATGGTAAAGTTGCCCCTGTGTATAGTTGATCCTCGTGTTTGGTCAGCATAATTGGCTGATTTCTACGCAAATTATCTTGAGAAGAGTTTATGTCCAGATTATTGACATCAATTGGTGAATTTTTTTCGTTCTTGCGACGTCGCAGTATTTTGTTTTTTCTGGTGTTGATTGTGGCGTCTATAGGCATCTGGAAATTATTCTTTAGCCAAAATGCAGAATCTGAAAATTATTTGACAGCAACGGTTGAGCGTGGGGACATTCAAAATCTCGTTACCGCAACAGGTATTTTACAACCCAGGGATTATGTTGATGTAGGTGCGCAAGTTTCCGGTCAATTAAAAAAACTTGTGGTTGTTGTTGGGCAAGAAGTAAAAGCGGGTGATTTGTTAGCAGAAATTGATGCAACTGTTTATAAAGCAAAAGTAGATGGTATACGCGCACAATTATTGAATCAAAAAGCGCAGCTGGGTGATAAGGAAGCACAATTAGTTCTGGCAAAAATTCGTTTGGAACGTCAACAAAATTTATTTAAAGACGATGCAACCACAAAGGAATCCTTGCAAACAGCGGAAGCAAGTTATCAGTCTGCAGGTTCATTATTAAAAGCATTGCAAGCACAAATTCAACAAACTGAATCAAGCCTTCGTGCAGAAGAAGCAAATCTTGAATATGCCCGCATATACGCTCCCATGAGCGGCACTGTGGTTTCCATTACGTCGCGTCAGGGTCAAACCTTGAACGCAAATCAGCAAGCACCAACCATTATGCGAATAGCTGACCTGTCAACCATGACTGTGCAAACGCAAGTATCTGAGGCCGATATTGGAAAGTTACGTGTGGGTATGCCGGTGTATTTTACAACCTTAGGTGGTCAGGATTATCGCTGGTACAGCAAACTAAATCGTGTAGAGCCAACTCCACAAGTCACCAATAATGTTGTTCTCTACAACGCGCTGTTTGAAGTTCCTAATGACAACAAAACATTAATGACAAGCATGAGCACCCAGGTATTTTTTATTGCATCGCAAGCGAAAGATGCTTTAGTAATTCCTGCATCAGCAGTTAACTTTAAACCGCGCAAACCGGGCGATGCGAAAGACAAGCCCGAGAGAAAATCCGGCTGGCAAGATCGCAAGCAGAGTACATCTTCTGAGATAAAAGACACAGGGAAAGACAAAGCTGAAAAAGATCAAACTAATATTGCAACTGAAAAACCAGGTAATTCTGCTGATCAATCTAAAAAAGAATTTGCTGGCGAACAAGCATCAAGAGGCGAGGGTGATGATCGACGCAGAAATAGGGGGCGTCGTGGTCCACCGGGTGCAACAGATGAAGTAAAACCTCAACCTGCTATTGTTCAGGTAATGGATGCCAAGGGTAAATTGATGGAGCGAAATATTGTTGTAGGTATTAGTAACCGTGTGCAAGTACAAATACTAGAGGGGCTGCAGGAAGGCGAAAAAGTGGTATCTGGTATGCGTCAAATTGAAAAGGCAAATACCTCGACGGGTGCATCGCCCATGGGCGGTCCGGCAGGCGTTGGTGGCGGGCGACCATTACGCTAACAAATATTTGGATGATTCTGTAGCAATTAATTCATGTTGAAAAATCTATGACTGAAAAAACACCGCTCATAAAACTGGTTGGCGTGACCAAGGCTTTTAAAAATGGCGATTTGGAAACCCAGGTTTTGCACGGTATTGATTTGGAAATTTACGCCGGTGAATTTGTTGCGATTGTGGGTCAATCCGGTTCCGGAAAATCCACACTCATGAATATCCTTGGGTGTTTGGATAAACCAAGTGCTGGCGATTATTATTTTTCCGGAAAAAATGTTTCCAGTTTTGATGCAGATGAGCTTGCACAGTTGCGCCGTGAAGCTTTCGGATTCGTATTTCAAAGTTACAACTTGTTAGCAGGTGCAACCGCTTGCGAAAATGTGGAAATGCCCGCGACCTATTCAGGTATGCCGCCTCACCAGAGACGTGAGCGCGCTAGTGAATTATTAAGCTCATTAGGTTTATACGCGCGTTTGGATCATCGCCCCAATCAATTATCCGGCGGGCAACAACAACGTGTTTCAATTGCTCGCGCGCTAATGAACGGTGGCCAAATTATTTTGGCAGACGAACCCACTGGTGCGCTGGATAGTAACAGCGGTAAAGAGGTGATGAAACTGCTCAAGAATTTATCAGAGCAGGGCCACACTATTATTTTAATTACTCACGATATTCATGTTGCTAACAACGCTTATCGCATTATAGAAATTCGCGACGGTTTAATTATTTCTGATCCTGGGCCCAGTGAAGTAACACAACCACCTCTTGTCGATCACAAGTTACGCGGCGAGCCCAGTTTTTCAACGGAAATAATAGAGGGTTCCAAAACAGCATTTCGGTCTCTTCGCAGCAATATTTTTCGCACAGTATTAACCTTATTGGGAATTGTAATTGGTGTTGGTTCGGTAATCACCATGTTAGCTATTGGCGATGGTGCAAAAAAAACGGTAGTAGATAGCATCAGCGCAATGGGTTCCAATCTCTTATTGGTGCGCCCTGGTGGGCCAGAGCAAAGGCGTTTTTTTGATATACAAACTTTAGTTCCTGCTGATGTGGTCGCTATTAATGAATTACCGAATATAGCAGCGGCCTTACCCGAGCTTACGGGTAATTACACTATTCGTTACGGCAATGTGGATGTAAGTACAGATGTTAATGCAACGGGATTTAAATATCCCTTCGCTCGTAAGTGGGAAGTTGCGAGCGGAACCTTCTTCACTGAGGAAGATGAAAAAACCTATGCAACCGTAGCTGTGCTTGGGAAGACCGTTTCGCGAAAATTATTTGCAGAAGAAGATCCACTCGGAAAATTTATTATCGTCAACAATGTTTTATTTCAAGTTATTGGTGTTATGGCAGAGCGAGGCGCTGATCCCAATGGGCAGGATCAGGATGACAAAATTATTGTGCCTTATACCACAGGAAGCTTACGCATATTTGGGCGTCGCTTTTTGCGTAACGTCACTATCTCTGTGGATGACGAACAATACATGGTTGATGTGCAGGCGTCGGTAAAATCCCTGTTAATGGAGCGCCATGGAACAGAAGATTTTACCATTCGTAATATGGCGTCCTTAATTGATACCTTGTCGGCCACTCAAAATACCATGACGATTTTATTGGGTTCTATTGCAGCTATTTCGCTGCTAGTGGGTGGTATAGGTGTAATGAATATTATGTTGGTGAGCGTCACCGAGCGAACAAGGGAGATAGGTGTGCGCATGGCAACCGGGGCGCGAACTCGCAACATCATGCAACAATTTTTAATTGAAGCTTTAGTGGTGTCTGCCCTTGGTGGATTTATCGGTGTGATACTGGGGTTGTTATGCGCGGCGATTGTTGGGCGTTTTGGAATGCCTATCGATTATTCGCTCGCACCCGTTGTACTTGCCTTCAGCTGTGCATTTCTTACCGGATTAATTTTTGGTTTTTTACCAGCACGAAAAGCGGCGCGGTTAAATCCCGTTACGGCACTGGCGTCGGAGTAATCAATGAAATTCAGAAAGTCTCTTACATTGAGTGCAATTTTTGTAGCAACGGGCAATATGGTTGCTTGTTCGTCTATGGATGAAACACCAAAAGTGAAAGTCGATTATGCACCCGTCTGGGAATATGCAGCTCACACGCAAGCGGCAATATCGGTTGAAAAGGAATGGTGGAAAACATTTGAGTCAAATCAATTAACACGATTAATTGAAATTGCCCAAGAAAAAAATCCGGACGCGATTATTGGTCGTGAACGTGTGAAGCAAGCCGAACTGCAAATGAAAATTGCAAATGCCAGTTTATTTCCTTCATTGTCAGCCACCGCGTCCAGTGGTGAAAGTCGTACTAAAACCGAGAGCGGGGATTGGGAGAATTCGGGCTCAACCCGCGCAGGCCTTACTGCAAATTACGAGGTGGATTTATGGGGCGGTGAGATGGCAAATCGCCGCTCTGCCAAAGCAGGTTTTAGAGCGACAGAATTTGCTAACGAGGCAACCCGATTAAGTATTGCCTCCGGTGTTGCAACCGCATGGTTCAATTACCTCGCATTGCAAGAGCGTCTTGAGACAGCGCGAAAAAATGTAGAGATTGCTGATCGAATTCAAAGAATTGTAGATTCACTTTATCGAAATGGAGCAGCCAGTGCTGCCGATGTCGCGGTGCAAAAAACCAATTTACTTTCGCAGCAAAATGCACTTTTACCTTTACAGTTACAGCTAGACCAAACCCGGGCAGCTATTGCGTTACTCGAAGGTGAAAGTCCCCAGGCTTATCAGTTGGCGGATGAGAAAATTCTTGATATTAAAATTCCCGCGATTAATGCAGGTGTTCCTGCTGACGTCATTATTCGCCGACCCGACGTGGCAAGTACAGAAGCGGAACTACAGGCATCCTCGGCAGATGTATACGCGGCGCGCACTGCTTTGTTCCCGAGTATTCAGTTAAGCGGCAACATGGGTAGATCGGCTAGTGATTTATTTGCGTTGAATCCTGCAACTCAATCGGCAGGTTGGAGTTTAAGTCTCGCGCAAACCATTTTTGCCGGTGGTCGTTACGTCAATCAGATTCGTATCAGCGAATCGCGCCGAATAGAAATGTTGGAACAATATCGCAAAATTATTTTGACGGCGTTACAAGAAGTCGACGACGCGTTGAATCGTGTGAGTGTTACGCAACAGCAGGAAACTAATCAGCAAAATATAGTTGAACAATCTTCCCTGAGTTTGCGGTTAAACGAAACACGTTATCGTGAAGGCGCGATAAATTTACAAACATTACTCGATTCCCAGCGCAGCTTATTCCAAGTGCAAGATTTCCTCGTTCAACAGCGCCTTGCACGTCTGAAAGCAACCGTCGATTTATACAAAGCCTTAGGTGGCGGTTGGAAAGTTAATTAATCTATCTCTAATCTTTAACCTCGGCAGATAGCCACTTTGCAAGCTCATGCATACCCGTTGGTGCAAATCTCATTCGGTTGCACCACAAAATCTATACATGTGTCACTCGAATCCTTATTTTTCCTCGTTTTCTCCAGCTTTTATGCTGGCATCTTTTATGCAGTTAAAAAGTCAGGTACTAACGGAGGTTTATGAGATCGATATATCGGTATTTTGCGGAAGTTAAACCGGGCAGATTGATTCTTTGGTGTTATCTGATTTGGTATTTTGTAACTCTCTATTACCATTTCGATACATCACCCAAATTATGGATTAATTCGCTAGGTATAAGCGTCGTCATAGGTACAGCCTTGATGTTAAGTGTGTCGCGCGCGACTCCAGATCCATGGCAAACATTTCGCTTGTACTGGATGCCGTTTGCTGTATCAAGTTTTGCGGCGCTTATTAAAGATCAACATTATTTTATTATTTTTTCACCTCATGTGAGGGAAGTTTTTACTGCCTTGGGATGTTGCATGTTGTTCGTAGCCGTGGTTGCTGTTGTTAAATGGAGTTACAAAAAAAAGGAATTTATTCAAGGAAGTACAGTGGAATAAAAAAGCCTGCACGATGCAGGCTTTTTTATTTGTCGGAAAGCTACATTCCCGGATAATTTGGTCCGCCACCGCCTTCTGGTGTTACCCATTGGATATTTTGCGCCGGATCTTTTATATCGCAGGTTTTACAGTGCACACAATTTTGCGAATTGATCTGAAATTTTTTCTCACCGTTAGTTTCAATAACTTCATATACCCCCGCCGGGCAATAACGCTGCGCAGGCTCATCAAATTTAGGGAGATTAATGGCGATGGGAATAGTCGCATCCCTTAAGAGCAAATGACAAGGTTGGTTTTCTGCATGATTGGTATTTGATATATACACTGACGATAATTTATCGAAACTTAATTTGTTATCCGGTTTAGGATAAGCAATTTTAGAACTCTCATCTGCCAATTTTAATTGAGCGTAATCGGGTTTGGTGTTGTGGAGTGTCCAAGGTAACTTGCCCCGCAAACTCATATCGACAAATGCGTAGGCGCTGCCCAATTGAAGACCAAACTTCTGTTGGGCGGGGCCAATGTTGCGCTGTTCATAAAGCTCTTCGTAAGCCCAGGAGTTTTTATATTCGGTTTCGTACTCGCTGAGCTCGTCATTACTGCGGCCTGCTGCAAGCGCTTTTGAAATGATTTCGGCGCCAATCATTCCACTTTTCATTGCCGTGTGGCTGCCTTTTATTTTGGCGAAATTTAAAGTACCTGCATCGTCGCCAAGTAATAGCCCGCCAGCAAAAAACATTTTAGGTTGCGATTGGATGCCGCCTTTAACTATAGCGCGTGCACCGTAAGCAACTCGTTCGCCGCCTTCCAGATATTGCGAAATAATTGGGTGATGTTTGTAGCGCTGAAATTCATCGAAGGGACTCAGGTGCGGATTGGTGTAGCAAAGGTCAGTAATTAAACCAACACTGATTTGCTGATCATTTAAGTGGTATAAAAATCCGCCACCGCTGGTGTTAGATTCACTGAGCGGCCAGCCCAGCGAATGCATGACAAGACCTTCTTTATGTTTTGCTGCAGGGACACTCCATACTTCTTTAATGCCTATGGCGTAGTGCTGCGGGTCTTTGCCTTCCTCTAATTTAAAATGAGAAATTAAATGTTTGCCCAAATGACCGCGGGCACCTTCGCAAAATAACGTGTATTTGCCGTGTAATTCTATGCCTTCTACAAAGTCGGATTTTTCGCTGCCATCTGCTGCGCGGCCCATATCGCCAGTAATTACTCCTCCAACACTACCGTCATCACGGAATAATACTTGTGATGCTGCAAAACCCGGGAAAATATCTACGCCTAAATTGGTTGCTTGCTCCGCGAGCCATTGGCACAAAAGGCCCAGGCTAATGATGTAATTGCCCTGGTTGTGAAGGGTCTTGGGTAAAAGGGCATTAGGAATTTGTAACGATTTTTTAGCAGAGGGTAGGTAGCGCCAATCTTCTGCATTAACGGCAGTTACTAAAGGTGCTCCCTGTGTTTTCCAATCCGGGAATAATTCGTTCAATGCTCGTGGTTCAAATACTGCACCCGATAAAATATGTGCGCCAACTTCGGCACCTTTTTCCAATAAGCACACGCTTAAATTTTCATCAAGTTGACGTAGGCGACACGCTGCTGCCAAACCAGCCGGACCGGCGCCGATAATGACAACATCGTAATGCATTTGTTCACGAGCCATAGGGAATTCCGATCATGTAAGGGAGTCAAGATTAAGTGGACTGCATTATAAAAGAAAAAATAATGTTTCTGCTTAAACTTGGGAGAACTTCCTGACGCTTATACGAAAGCAGTGTGGGGGATGTGGCGATAGAGATGTAGTAAAACAATTTACTTAAAAATAAAAAGGCCGCTCAGTGGCGGCCTTTTTTTACCCAAAATGGGTTATTGCATTACTGTGCGGCTGCAGATGACGCAGCTTCTGCGGCAGATTCAGCAGTGGCAGCAGCAGATGCAGCTGTATCAGCAGCAGATTCAGCAGTTTGGGCAGCCGCTTCAGCGGTTTGTGCCGCAGCTTCTGCAGCAGGTGCTGGCGCTGGTGCTTCTGCTGCTGGTGCAGGAGCCGGAGCTTCAGCCGGTGCAGCTTCTTTTTTAGCGCAACCGCTTAATAGGCCAGCAGCAAGGATAAATGATGCAACGATTTGAATAGTTTTCATGGTGTGCTCCGTCAGTATGGGGACAATGTTTGAAATTAACGGACTAATTTTTCGACTTCTAGATAAGAACTAGGCCCGTGAAAACGAGTGTATATTTTTGCAAACCATATGAACAGGGGGTTGCTATAAGTAGTTACCTATTTTCGATAGAATAGCCCCAAATTGGCGTTGTTTTTGTTGCTACAGATTCATTTTTGAACAGGCTGGGGTGTTTATGACGGTAGAACAATTTGAAAATTGGTCACTTTATATCTGCGTGGGCGGATTAATTGGCTTTATGATTTTCATTGTGTGGGATTTGGCGAAAAAATCCAAAGCTGGAAAATTCGGTACTTTTATTCTGTTTCTGGCGTTAGGGCTTGGTCTCTTGGGCTTTATTATAAAAACTATTTTGGTTTCCACTCTGGAAAAATAGGATTCACTGTTTCGCTTTCAATTGCGGGGAAGTTTTTGCGAAGGAAGTTTCGAGTTGACTCCCTCTGCTTTTATTCTAAAGTTTAGGTAATTCTAATGCCTTGAGGTGCCTTCTAAAAGAAAAGTTTACTAATGTAAATCAAGATGTTTGGAGGGGATGGCACTGTTAGACTCAGCGCATTTTGAGAGTACACGTGACTTATTGATCGAGCCTTCAACTCATTTACGCTTCAAACAATAATGTTTATTCATTTATCAACAATACGCTAATGCTCCGATAGCTGAACATATTGCGTCCCATTAATTATTCAAATTTTTCCTTAAAGGAACCGGTATGCGTATTTCTTTTTCCTGGCTGAAAATGGTTGCTTGCAGCTGCTTATTGGCTTTGATGGGTTGTGGAGAACCGGCTGCTACAGCAACAATCGGCACTGAAAAAAGCAAAGCACTTTTTAATGCCGATATAAAAGGTGCAAAGGTTTTGGTGTTTTCCAAAACAAAAGGCTGGCGACATGATTCCATCCCTGCGGGAATAGCTGCCCTGCAAAAAATGGCAAGCGATAATTCTTTTGCGGTTGTTGCAACTGAAGACTCGGATATATTTAATGATGCGCAGTTGAGCAGTTTCAACGCCATTGTCTTTTTAAATACCACACTTGATGTGCTCGATGATTCCCAGCAAGTGGCTATGGAGCGTTTTATTCAATCCGGAGGAGGTTTCGTTGGTATACATGCCGCAACAGACACTGAGTGGGAAGGCAACTGGTATTGGTATCGTCGTTTGGTGGGTGCGGTTTTTAAAAGTCATCCTAACGAACCAAGTAACGTTCAACTTGCACGTGTTGATGTGCGTGATAAGAATCATCCCGCTACGGAAAACTTACCGGCGTCTTTTGAAATAGCGGATGAATGGTATAACTACAAAGATTTTTACGAATTTAATAAAGTCTTATTAAGTGTGGACGAAAAAACCTATCGCGGTGGAGAACACGGCGATTACCATCCATTAGCCTGGCACCACGATTTTGACGGTGGCCGCTCTTTTTATACTGGCTTGGGCCACAGTGCAGAGACTTTTTCAGACCCTAATTTTGTCAAATTATTATTGGGCGGTTTGAAATACGCAGTGGGTGGAAAACCCAAACTTGATTATTCTAAAGCTGCTCCCGAGCCCAATCGTTTTACCAAAAAGGTAATTGTCGATAATTTAAATGAACCCGTTCAACTCAGTTTTTTTAAGAATGGCGATGCGTTAATTGCCTTGCGCGGCGGCGGTGTTTTATTGGTGGATTACAAAACTGGTGAAACGCGCGACGCGGGAAAAATTGAAGTAGATCCCCACGGTTCTATCGAGTTCGGTTTACTGGGTTTTGCCATAGATCCTAATGTTGAAAAAAATCACAATATTTACGCAGCATTAAACGTTTCAAAAGAAGACGGTAGTTCTGTTGAACGTTTAGCTCGCTTCAAATGGGTTGATGGGAAAATTGATGTAAAAAGCCAGGAAGTTTTATGGGATTACCCAATCGATCAAAATTGTTGCCACACCGGAGGTGATTTGCAATTTGGCAGCAATGGTGAATTATTTGTATCGACTGGCGACAACTCCACACCTTTTACAGAAGAGGGTTATGGTCCGCTGGATTTGCGTCCTGAATCTACAGCCAGCGATGCATTGCGCAGTGCCGGTAACACTCAGGATCTTCGCGGAAAAGTATTGCGCATAATTCCGAAAGAGTCGGGTGGTTACGATATTCCAAAAGATAATTTATTTAGCGATCCTAAAGATGGTCGCCCTGAAATTTATGTGATGGGTACACGTAACGCTTACAAAATTACCTATGACAAACCTACCTCAACATTATTTTATGGTGATATAGGCCCAGACGCAGGTGAAGATTCGCCATTGAAAGGAACGCGCGGTTACGATGAAATTAATCGCGTTACAAAAGCCGGTAATTTTGGTTGGCCATTATTTGTAGGGAATAATTTTGCGTATAAGGATTACGATTATGCAACGGGCAAATCCCAGAAATATTATAACCCGCTTGCTCCCGTTAATAATTCACCGCGTAATACCGGACTAAAAAATTTACCGCCAGCTCAGCGCCCTTTGTTGTGGTACCCCTATGGTCCTTCCGAACAATTCCCTGAATTGGGCAAAGGCGGACGCATGGCGCTGGTTGCAGATGTTTATCACAACGAAGATTATCCTGCGAGCGAACATCGCTTGCCCACTTACTACAACAACAAATTATTTATTCTCGAATTTATGCGTAACTGGGTGAAAGCCGTTAGTTTTGATGAATCGGGTCGCATCATAAAAATTGAGCCTTTTGCTCCTGATGTTGAATACACATCGCCTATAGATGCACGTTTTGCTCCTGACGGTACTTTGTATGTTCTCGAATATGGTAAGGCCTGGTTTAAGGGCAATCCTGAGGCGAGTTTGAGTCGCATTGAATATGCAGGTGCAGGTAATCGTCCGCCCATTGCGAAAATCAGTATTGATAAACCCCAGGGTGCAGCTCCATATAAAGCAATAGCAGATGCAAAACCTTCCATTGATCTGGATGGTGATAAATTAACTTACGCATGGTCCCTAAAATCTGCTGATGGAAAAATAATTCCACTTGGTACTAATCAACAACAGGAAATTTCTATTGCTGACGTTGGCGAATATAGTTTGAAGCTGGAGGTTAAAGATCCTGCGGGAGCTAGTGCTGCGACCGAATTTAAAATTCAGGTAGGTAATGAACCTGCAAATATCGATATGAAGCTTGAAGGTAATCAATCCTTCTATTGGCCAAATACTTCATCTATTAAATATTCGGTTGCTGTTGATGATAAAGAGGACGGAATAATTCGCGGTGACAATTCGAACCTTATGCTCTCTTTTTCAAAAGTAGAAGATGCGACAGTACCTGCGCAGGGGCATCAGAAAGCTGATGTGGCTACTGTGGCGAAGGGACTTATGGAAGCCAATGGTTGCAAAGCGTGTCATGACTTTAAGATTAAAATTGTTGGGCCAGCATTTAATGATGTTGCGGCGAAATACAAAAATGACAAAAACGCATTGAATTATTTAATGAACAAAATTAAAAAAGGTGGTAACGGAGTTTGGGGTGAAGTCAACATGCCTGCCTTTGCAACCTTGAGCGATGAGGATCGCAGCGCTCTGGCAACTTATGTGCTGTCCCTTGCGGATGTTAAACAATCGCTGCCATTGCAAGGTACAGTAAAAATTCCATCGAGCACGCAAGATCAACAAAATTTTGATGCGGTCACTGAACCTGGCAATCTGAATCAGGAGAAATTTGAATTAAAGGTTGCTTATACCGATAAAGGTAATCCACCTACAGCACCTATAAGTGTTAAAAAATCTACTGTATTAAAACCCGCACGTTTTAATCTCAATGGTGTTGTGGATCTAAAAATGGCCAGTAAATTTGTTGAGAACGCTCGTCACAATGATCACGAAACTATTCAATTTCCGGCAACGACTAGCTGGTTAAATCTTCCTCTGGGGGATTACGATTTAAAGGATATTAAATCTGTGCGTATTGGCAATTGGGTGACTGAGAAAAATGCTAATTGGCAATTTGAGTTGCGTGCCGGTTCGGCGACCGGAGCCGTGCTAGGTACTGCGGAAATTTCTGGACGTGTTTTGGATACCTATGCGCGTACCGAAATTAAATTGCAAGCCCAGCACGGATATGAAGAGATTTACCTGTTGGTTCGCAGCAATGAAAACTCGGTGAGCGAATTACATCTTCTGGATATTTCTTTTCACAATTAATGTTTACGAAAAATAGATTTATTCAATAATTAAGTAAAAATAAACAAAAGGGCCGGGTGTTGTTACAACCAGGCCCTTTTTGTTTTATCGGGTTTTTTTTCAATAATTATGAGCGGTCTAACAAAATAGACTTGTTAACAAAGTTTACGAATTTGGTTCTCCTCATTAAGAAAATCCCAAATAAACCAAAACTTAATAAGACTAAATTAGAAGGTTCCGG
>CBHTVU010000043.1:0-21604 GCA_966096785.1 uncultured Gammaproteobacteria bacterium
TGGCTAATATTTTTGGATACGACGTCGACTTTGCCCAAGACATCCAAAAAGGCGATCAATTTAAAGTCATGTTTGAAGAGCAATATCTAAACAACAAAAAAATTGGTACAGGTGTAATTCTTTCGGCCGAATTTACTAATGCCGGCAAAACTTTTAGAGCTGTACGCTACACCAGTAAAGATGGAGTGACTCGTTACTACACTCCTGACGGCAAAGGCATGAACAAAGCATTTTTACGTATGCCCGTTGAATTTGCCCGTATAAGTTCAGGCTTTAGTTTGGGCCGCTTACACCCAGTGCTCAATACAATTCGCGCCCACAAAGGTACAGATTACGCTGCTGCGACAGGAACACCCATTCGCGCAACCGGTGATGGAAAAGTTATATTTGCCGGCCGCCAAGGCGGATTCGGTAACTGTATCGTCATTCAACATGGTCAGGGCTACGAAACTTTATATGGTCATTTGAGTAAGTTTGGAAAAGGTATTTCCACCGGTACTCGCGTATCTCAAAGCCAGGTTATTGGTTATGTTGGCATGACAGGCCTAGCTTCTGGTCCACATCTGCATTATGAATTCCATGTAAATGGCCAAGTGCGCAATCCTGTCACTGTAGACCTACCAAAATCAGTGGGTATTGCGGCCACCGAAAAAGATCGCTTCAGTGCAGCTACCCAAACATTGGTTGCTCAATTACAAGACCTTGAACGTGATAGTCATTTAGCCTTAGGCGAGAGCCAAACCAAATCCAATTAATATGAGCGCCTCCGAGTATTATCTTGGGCTTATGTCTGGCACTAGTGCAGACGCAGTTGATCTGGTTGTAGTTGATTTTGCACAGAATAAAACCAAGCTTATTGGCAGTTATTCTTTACCTCTATCACCTGATATTCGCCAACAAATTCACTCCCTCACCCACCCCGGCGACAATGAAATTGATCGTTTGGGCCAGCTCGATCGACATCTGGCCGAACTTTTCGCAAAAGCTGTAACTCAACTTCTTAAGATGCTTGCACTTAGCCCGCAGCAAATACTAGCTATAGGTAGTCATGGGCAAACCATTCGGCATCGCCCACCGGATATGTGGAAAACTCCTTTCACCTTACAAATTGGTGATCCAAATATTATTGCGGAACGCACAAACATTACGACAGTTGCAGACTTTCGCCGAAGAGATATGGCTGCAGGTGGTCACGGCGCCCCGCTTGTTCCGGCATTTCATCAAGCTATTTTTCAAAGTCGATCAATTGATCGAGTTGTGGTTAATATTGGTGGTATGGCGAATATTACCTGGCTGCCAAAATCTGGTCGAACTATAGGTTTTGATACAGGCCCTGGGAATGTATTAATGGATGCATGGGCGTTGCAGAATTTGGGAAAAGCCTACGATGCCGACGGCAAATGGGCCGCTTCCGGCGAACTTGATACTGAATTATTAAAAGACTTGGTCTCACACGAGTTTTTCAATCAATTGCCGCCTAAAAGCACGGGGCGCGAATTATTCAATCTTGAATGGCTAGCCTCAAGAACAAAAAATTGTGTGCTGAAACCAGAAGATATACAGGCGACACTAGTTGGGCTTACTGCCCATTCAATAGCCAATGAAGTCAATAAATTATCGAGGGAAGGAGATTGTGAAATTTATGTCTGTGGTGGAGGGGCTTACAATTTAACCTTAATGAGCGAGATAGGTCGCTTACTTCCGCAAATGAAAGTTGCAACCACAGAAGCACTCGGAGTATCGCCACAGTGGGTGGAAGCCATGGCTTTTGCATGGCTTGCCCGGCAAACTATGATGCGTAAGAGTGGTAATCTAACAGCTGTCACCGGTGCAGAACGCGAGGTTATTTTGGGTGGAGTTTATTTTGCCTAAACAAAATCCGCGAGCTTAACCAGCTTGCGGACTACGAAGGAGGTCAAATGGAGAAAGAGGAACCACATCCGCACGTGCTAGATGCGTTTGGATTTTGGATTACAAATTTCGAGCCCTGCAAGCCCTCCTCATAATCTACTTTAGCGCCGACGAGATAGGGGTAACTCATAGCATCAACTACGACTTTTACACCATCTTTTTCGACAATTGAATCATCTTCAGCAACGGCTTCATCAAAAGTAAAACCGTATTGAAAACCAGAGCAACCACCACCCGTCACGTAAACACGCAGTTTAAGATCTGGGTTATCTTCTTCCTCGACAAGGCTTTTTACCTTAGCGATGGCGCTGTCGGTGACATAGACAACTTGAGGAATAAAAACTTCAGCGATGGCCATTTACAACTCCGGGACAATTACTACAGCGAGCAATTATCCCTTTACCCTAGTAAATTAGTCAACTATTAACAGCTGCTGCGCTCCCCGAAAAGGACTCTTTATCTTTGGCCGGAGTTATGTCTATAAGCAGAGGCTCCTTGGCACTTGAGAGCATCTGGCCCTTAAGCTGTGCACCTTTAACCATTTCGATGGACTCATAATGAACGTTACCTTCCACTACCGCTTTGGCCGCAAGCTCCAAGTGCTTGGTGGAATAAATTGCCCCGCGTACATGTCCATTAATGATGACATTGGAAGCATGAATCTCGCCCTCCACTACGCCTGTTTCAGTTACTACCAACTTGGCAGGCTTACTATCATCAAAGTAAATGTTCCCCTTTAAGCTACCTTCCAAGTAAAAATCACCACTAAAATAAATATCACCCACTACTCGAGTAGCTGCGCAAAGCAACGAATGATGATTTACAAACGTCTTTTTCTTCTTGGACATCAGCATTGGAGTTATCTCTATTTAGGTTTAACCGCAGAAACCGGCCAATCCAGTTCAGCCGTAACCAGCGGAGAAGTTCTATTTTCAGAATTTTTTATCACCAGCTCAACGGTCTGCGGAACGAAGCCTGATGGTAAATTAAGGTCGCCTTCAAGTGTCTGGAAATACTTGAAACTTAAGGGGATGCTGGGTGCACCCGCTTGAGTTGAGACCTGATCAAGAGTCAGTTGGGCGCTCTCCCCCGCCTGCTGACCTTTTATTTTAATTTCAAGAACACCAGAAAAATCACCATCTCTGGCAGCTAATTTTTGAACAGTCAGGTTGTAATTGAAACGGCCCGACTCAGGTAGGGGTGATAGATTGAACACGCCAATACTAATACCCATAGGATTAGACTTTGCACCTGGTGTCAGAAGTTCCTTGTACACCCGAAGATCCCGCTCTGCCGCATTAAGTTGTGCTTTTTGAGTCATCACCAACTGACGTAATTCTTCAATTGACTGACGATCGACTTCACTCATAGTGCGAAGCTCTGTTAATTGCTGCGATAACTCATTAGCCGCCTTTTGTTGCGCACTCTCGCTCTTGTTGGATTCACTGAACTGTTGATGTTCGGTCCAATAAACACCCAGTAAATAACTAACAAGAATGCTGGAAACAAATCCACCGATAAACAAAATAACTCGCACCGCATGCGCACGAGGATTATGAGGCATTAACCTCATATAAGTATGCTTGCTACCTTTAACGGTCACGCTTACCTGCCTTAGAAAATATCTTTCTTATATTTTTATTAGAAAAAGTCAGGGGCGATAAATCGCCCCTTTCTTGTAATCTTGCACCTTCTGAATTAAGGCAAAAGCGCGACTACGTTCAAACCAGCAGTTTCTTCAAAACCAAACATGATATTCATGTTTTGGATTGCTTGGCCCGACGCACCTTTAGTAAGGTTATCGATTACCGATAGGACCACGATAGTATCGCGATTTTGCGGGCGAAGAACCGAGATACGGCACACATTAGAACCTTTCACTGTTCTCGTTTGCGGTAGAACACCCGCAGGTAAAACATCTACAAATGGTTCATTGGCGTATCGATCTTCATAAAGCTTTTGTAAGTCAGGAAGATTTTCAACATCTACTGCTGTTGCATAAAGTGTTGCATGTATGCCGCGAATTATTGGCAATAAATGCGGAACAAATGTAAGCCCTACAGGCGCTACGCCAGTGGGTTGGATATCACGCAACCCCTGCTCAATTTCAGGCAAATGACGATGACCAGAAACGCCATAAGCTTTGAAACTATCGGAAATCTCGGTTGACAAATTATCGATTTTTCCCTGACGCCCGGCGCCGCTCGCACCACTCGCTGCGTTGGCGATTAAACGTGTTGGGTCGATGAGATTATTTTCCAGTAATGGAATAAAACCCAGCTGAGTGGCAGTTGGATAACAGCCCGGGCACGCGATTAATTTTGCAGTGCGAATCGCAGCGCGATTGACTTCGGGTAGACCATAAACTGCCTGAGAAACTAACTCAGGTGCACCGTGAGGTTGGTTGTACCATTTCTCCCAAAGCGGTACGTCACGGATTCTAAAATCTGCGGACAAATCAATAATCCGGGTTTTGGTCGCCATCAATGCAGGCATCATATTTTGCGCAACACCATGAGGGGTCGCAAAGAAAACAACGTCCAACTCACCCAAAGTTGCAACGTCAGGCTCAGTGAACGCAAGGTCAATATGGCCGCGCAAACTTGGGTACATGTCCGCCACTTTTACACCCGCTTCAGCACGCGATGTAATCACAGTCACTTGCGCTTGAGGATGATTCACCAACAACCGCAGCAATTCCACTCCGGTGTAACCTGTACCGCCAACTATGCCTACCTTAATCACGTGCAACCCCTTTATTTGCCTAAACATTTACTTGTGAGCTATGTTAGCTGCCCAAATGAGCGCGCCTATAACCAAATGCGCGCACTATGATAAAAGCCTTGGCCGTAAACCGAAAGTAAAAATATGACCATCGATCCTGAAGAACATTCCGTTTCACGTTTTACAAGCCGATGGCAGCAGCATCTGGAAAATTGGCGCGATCAACTGTCCGGACTGGACGCACTTCCCCAACTTACCATTCTTGGTCTGTTAACCGGCATTCTCGCAGGAATAGTGATCGTTATTTTCAGGCTGCTTACGGAAGTCCCCCTGCATTTTATGCTTCCAAATCACACTGAAAACTTTGAAGCACTTAGCAGCAGCTGGCATTTCTGGCTTCCGTTTATAGGTGCGACACTGTTTGGGCTAGTTCTGCAAACTGTCGATAAAAAGCACCATGCTGCTAGCGTCAGTCACGTCCTGGATAGAATTCATAATCATCAAGGTCGTATGCCTTTGGGCAACTTCATCAATCAATTGTTTGGAGGAGCCTGGTGTTTGGTTACGGGCCAGTCTGTAGGTCGAGAAGGACCAACAGTTCATTTGGGCGCAGCCAGCGGTAGCTTATTGGGACAAGCATTAGGCCTACCCAATAATACATTGCGCCCGCTTGCGGGATGCGGCGTTGCAGCAGCCATAGCCGCTTGCTTTAACACGCCCATGGCCGGAGTGATTTTTGCGATGGAAGTCGTCGTGATGGAATACAGTGTTACAGGTTTTATACCGGTGATACTCGCGGCAGTAGCCGGCACTACGATCAATCAATTGGTTTTCGGCTCAGATACGGTTTTCCACCCTCCGCAAGCGAAATTGGAAAGCTTGCTCGAACTGCCGTTCATGATAATTGCAGGGTTAATTGTTGCGGTATTTGCCGCGCTATTTATTCGCCTACAAGCCTTTTGTTGCAAACATTCCCTCAATCGCCCAATTGCCTTACGTTTCGCTCTAGCAGGTTTGCTTGCTGGAGCTGTATCCATTTTCTTCCCGCAAATTATGGGTATAGGCTATGACACCATCGATGGTGCCCTGGCGGGCGACATGGGTTTTTGGCTGCTGCTCGGCATAATTGCCGCCAAACTTTTGGTGACAGGTGTGAGCCTTGGCTTCGGCATGCCCGGTGGCACCATTGGCCCTTCGCTATACATGGGCGCGTGTATAGGAGGTGCGATAGGGATAATTGCAAATATTGTCATGCCCGGGTCTGCAAGTTCAGTCGGTTTTTATGCTCTGCTGGGAATGGGCGCTATGATGGGTGCAGTACTCAACGCACCGCTTGCTTCCATGATCGCCATTTTAGAATTAACTTACAGCCCGCATATTATTTTTCCCGGCATGTTAGTCATAGTCGCGTCATGTTTAACAACGCGCTGGGCGTTTCGCTGTGATGGGCTATTTCAAACATTGCTAAGCTTACAAGGGAAAAAAAGCAATTTCGCATTAATGGAACAACTCCTGAGCCGTACTGGCGTGCGCAATCTTTGGGATACCCATGTCAAATCCAGCGCATCAACTGTCACTCACGCGCAAGCCGAACAATTGCTCCACCAGCATCCACATTGGATTGTATTAGTAGACCATAAGTTATTGATGCACCCCGGTGATCTTGCTAATTATCTCAATGACAACAAAAAACCAGCTGATACACTGCTTGATCTTCTCGCTATACCGGCACGTCGGCTGGATATGATAGAACTGGATGATCAAAGCAATCTCCATCAAGTTCTGGTAAGCATGGATCACGCGAATGTGGATGCAGCTTTTATTAAACGTTCGCAAAAATCTGAGCCCGGAATTTTAACGCGCGAACACATCGACAACTTTTACAAGCTTCAACACTAATATGCTCTGGATAAAAGCCTTTCATATCATTTCTGTTATCACCTGGTTTGCCGCGCTATTTTATTTACCGCGCCTGTTTGTTTATCACACCATGAGTGAAGACACGATTAGTCGTGAACGTTTCAAAGTGATGGAACGAAAACTATTACGCGGCATCGCCAATCCGTCGATGATTGCAGTGTTTGTTTTTGGTGGGTGGATGAGTTATCTCGGCTGGGATTATTATTCTCAAGCAACGTGGTATTGGTGCAAATTAGCATTGGTTGCTGTAGTCACTATCTATCATCACGCTTGCGTCGTTTACTTCAAGCAGTTACGCGATGACAAATGTACCAAGAGTCATACATTTTTTCGTTGGTTTAACGAGTTTCCGGTTTTACTATTGGTTGGGATAATAATTTTGGTCGTGGTAAAACCATTTTGACGCTGAAAATTATTTTAATGCGACACGGAAAACCAGATGTATCTCGAAAATTAATTCGATCCAATCAATTTGGCGAGTGGATTGGAAATTACAATATTGCAAACCTGTGCGCGACACCAAGCCCTTCAGATGAAGCAATTAATGTTAGCTCCAGCGCAAATGCTATCATCTGCAGCTCACTGCAAAGATCCGTTAATTCAGCGGTGCGCCTTGGGTTGCAAGCGACGATCACCGATTCTGTTTTTAGGGAAATGGAAATGCCGCACTGGTCATTCATTTCACCTCCAGTGTCCGCAAACGTTTGGGCATTTTTATTTCGGTTGTGTTGGTTTGCAGGATTAACTTCTAATGCGGAATCATTCGAGGTTGCGAAAGAACGGGCAAACAATGCAACAACACAATTAATAAAATATGCGCAAGACCATCAAAAAATAATTTTTGTAGGTCACGCCATGCTAAATCGATTTATTGCAAAGGGTTTGCTAGACAGTGGATGGATTGGCCCTAAATCTCCCGGCAGAAAATATTGGGAATATGGTATCTACACTTATGAGACACATTAACCCGCTCTATGCCATTACCGATGCGCAATTGCTGCCCGGCGAGAAATTGATAGATGCTGTGAATGCTGCACTAAAAGGTGGATGCAAATTTGTGCAATATCGCGATAAATCAAAGGATCAAGCACGGCGTTTTTCTGAAGCAAAAACGTTGTTATCAATGTGCGTTAAATATGAAGCAACATTATTAATTAATGACGACGTCAGCCTTGCAAAAGAAGTTGGCGCACATGGCGTGCATCTCGGGCAGGAGGATACAAAAGCAGTGGCAGCGCGGCTTATTCTCGGAAGTAACGCCATCATTGGCGTAACATGCCATGACTCGCTCGCTCTAGCGCAACAAGCAATCAAAGACACGGCCAATTACATTGCATTCGGACGTTTTTTTTCATCTAACACTAAACCCGATGCACGCCCTGCTCCGTTAAATTTATTAACAGACGCAAGAGCAAAATTTCCGAATACAACAATCGCTGCAATTGGCGGCATCACGGTAGAAAATGCAAAAAGTGTTTTGGATGCAGGTGCACATTTAATTGCGGTTTGCCACAGCCTGTTTGCGGCAGAAAATATTGAAATACAGGCAAGATTATTTAATAAAACCTCTACCTCCTCGTCCTCAGGAAGAGAAAGTTAAGGGTTCTACATTTTTTATTCAAACATTTGGCGAAATATTTATATGACTCGTTCTGAAGAATTATTTACACAAGCACAAAAAACAATTCCTGGTGGCGTTAATTCGCCGGTACGTGCATTTCGCGCGGTTGGCGGTACTCCTATATTTTTTGAGCGAGCACAAGGTGCTTATGCGTGGGATGCAGACGGTAAACGTTATATTGATTACGTTCAGTCATGGGGACCAATGGTGCTTGGCCATGCGCATCCAGAGGTAGTCAACGCAGTCATTGAAACCGCAAAATTTGGTTTAAGTTTTGGTGCGCCGACGGAGCGTGAAACTACGCTTGCAGAAAAATTATGTAACTTAATTCCGAACATGGACATGGTGCGTTTCGTAAGCTCGGGTACTGAAGCGACCATGAGCGCCATACGTTTGGCTCGCGCGTTTACGCAGCGCGATAAAATTATTAAATTTGAAGGCTGCTATCACGGCCACTCTGATTCGTTGTTGATTAAAGCAGGGTCAGGCGCCCTCACAATGGGAGTGCCAAGTTCGCCTGGAGTCCCTGCTGTTTTAGCTGCACACACAGTCACACTGGATTACAACGATTCACACCAAGTGCGCGATTATTTCGCAGCAAACGGAAACACAGTTGCGTGCATTATTGTTGAACCGGTAGTTGGAAATATGAATTGTGTTCCGCCTGTTGCGGGATTTTTGGAAACGCTGCGTGATGTTTGTGATGAGTCCGGCGCACTATTAATTTTCGATGAGGTGATGACCGGGTTTCGCGTGGGCCATACTGGTGCCCAAGGCCATTACAACATAAAGGCAGATCTGATTACCCTTGGGAAAGTTATTGGCGGCGGTATGCCTGTGGGTGCTTTCGGTGGACGTCGAGATGTAATGCAAATGATCGCACCTTCCGGTCCCGTCTATCAGGCAGGAACTCTATCGGGAAATCCTGTTGCAATGGCAGCCGGTCTAAAAACTCTTGAGCTGCTGGAGCAATCGGATTTTTATAAAAATCTCAGTGCACGAACCACGCAGTTAGTGGAAGGTTTACAGGCCTTGGCAGATGAAGCAAAGATTCCTTTTACTACAAATCATGTGGGTAGCATGTTTGGCTTTTTCTTTACCAATGAGCCCAAAATCACCAATTTCAAACAGGTGATGGCTTGCGATATCCCTCGCTTCAATAAGTTTTTCCATGGAATGTTAAAACGCGGTATTTATCTGGCACCGGCGTCTTACGAGGCCGGATTTATGTCAGCAGCTCACACCGACGAAGACATCCACAATACGTTGAGTGCTGCCAGGGAGGTGTTTGCTGAATTGGCATCGATCGAGAAGTAAATCGGTTACATTGCCAAAAAAAAGCGGGCCTTACGGCCCGCCAAGCGTGCAACCCCGAAGGGACTCTGTAACCTGAACCATCAGGCAAATTAAGGATTGGCCGCTACAACCAATATGAATTCGTTAGCGGAAGGGTTGAATCAACTCGTTCTTGATTCAGATCTTCGCGGAAGATCGCTAAAGACTCCGTCTATTAAAAAAACGAGCTACTTGCCTTCCTAAGCCAGCCGCTCGCTGAGATCCCACTCTCCAGAGTGTGATGCATATACCAAGCCAAATGAGAAACAGCACGCCGGTATTTCTAACATCTTTCCCAAATATAGCCTAACATGATGTTAGCGCTAACAGAATATTAACAAAAATTTACAATAAAGCAATAACATCTAAATCAACATTATCAATTATTTTTTCATATAAATACGTTTATTTAAAAAAAATCGACGTCATTGGAAACGGTTTCATTAGCCCTCTGCTCGGAAGGCTCACTTCCATTCAACATTTGGTGAATTTTCAGGCCAAGATTTAACTCTTTAAGAGCCAACTCATCCAATTTTGCAAAAACAGACGCCAACTGTGAATTTAACCCGCTTTTAAGTGTTTCAGCCAAAGAATTTTCAGCTAAATGATGTAAAACCGTTTTTAAATCTTCGCTTATAGCTTGAAGAGAGCTAGTGGTGCTTTGATGATGTGCAATAAATGCATTCTGAAGGTCCAAAGCAGCTACTTTTCCGTCCATGACTCCCACAATCCATGGAACCGTGTCTTTAATTCGACCATAACGCTCAGGTGCTGCCACGGGCATGTTTTTAATGAGTAAGGAAACTAAAGCGAAATTACAAAATGTGCGGCAACCAAAATCGACAAAACGCCCCTGTTGCTGAATCGCCAGAAACATATCCTTTTCAAGCGGTGATAACTCATGTTTATTTTGAGCGTAAAACTGCGGACCAGATGGAGTGATGAACATCACCGAGGTATCTAAGCCAAATTCGGTCATGGTTTGAAAGAGGCCCTCTGCCAATTTATCCAGACTTTGCATGAAATAGGTGCGCTCGGCAAAACGCAATGAACGGCCCAAATCTGCATTGCTATTCATAGCCTCAAAAGCGAGCACCTCTGCTCCCACCGCTTTTTCGCCAAGTGCTTTTTTTTCCCGGTATAAAGTGCTGCTCCGATTTATTTTTACATTTAGCAATTCCGCTTCGCAGGGCTTTACCAAGTAATCATCTGCACCCAATTTGAAGCCCGCAATTTTTTCTTGCAGGCTTACTTTTGAGGAGACAAAGATAATAGGAATGTCGCGTAATTGCGGGTTAGCTTTTAATGCGGTACAAACTTCGTAGCCATTTTTAATGGGCATCTCTATATCGAGCAAGATAGTGTCGGGCAACCATTCACTAGCCAGTGTTAATCCACTATAGCCATCATAGGCAGCAATAACGTTGTAGTAGTCACTTAAGGCTGCAGACAAAAAAGCTTGCCAGCTTCGATCATCATCAACAATCAGTATGTTTCGGCGTTCTGTCATAGTCACGCTCCTCTCGCCCTGTGATTAGAGTGTAGTAGTGCATATCAATCACGCTAGGTGATCAAATGCGCCACGTGATCGAGTTGATTTTTTTAGGACTGCATAAAATTAATTAATTGAGAAAAGAATTTATTTGATGACTTAGGTGTCTCATTTGAATCTTGACGCGCCTAACAATTATTAGAAATGTTTATTTAATTCGGTCCCACAATAGGGACAGTAGTATATATTGCGGTCAAGACATTTTTATTACGCTATGTTTGCGCTAACAATCAAGACTTCCGTTATTTATAACAAATCACTGATTATGTATTTGGAATTATGAACTAGGCGGTGCACTAAAAGTCATCGGTAATATGCAGAAAATAATTTCATGTGAGCGGGAAAGAGAATTGAGTATTGCTGAAGGAGCGAGATGTCGGAAAAGTTTTACTTGAAAAAAATTGAACAAACGAATGAATTATTATTTCTCGGTCGTCTAGCGACTGATTTTTCGCCCCTCACTGAGGGGCTTTTTTATCTTTGCCTGATTGATAGCAAATTTATTTTCACTCTTTCAATTATTATTTTTTAAAAAGCACCCGGCTTGTCAGTGAACATAGCATCCGCTCCCAAGCTCTCTAACCAACGCCAGTCATCCGCATGGTTTACCGTATAAACCCAATTTTTAAAGCCGCGTTTTTTTGCATCGGCAAAAAGCTCTGGTGTAATAAAACTTAAATGTGTATTAAATGCATGGGCCTGAAGCGGCTCACAACATTGAGCATAGTCGAGCGGAATACCTTCGATCAAAACCGCGCGCTTAACTTGAGGCATGGTTTTAAGGGAGTAGAACAATTGTTGGTGATCAAAACTGGATATGATGTAATGATCAAAAGTCAGCTGGTGTTCATGCACAAATGCCGTTAACTGCTGATGTAAAACAGGCACGCAATTAACGCCTTTAATTTCAATATTTAACAATGCGCGATCTTTAACCAGAGCTAAAACATCATGCAGGGTTGGCAAAGGCTCCCCATTTTCTAACTTTTGCTCTCGCAAATAGGCCAGTGGCAGCTCAGTAATGATTCCCTGACCTGATACAACCCGCCCTAAACGGCGATCGTGAGTAACCAGTAATTCACCTTCCACTTGGTAAATATCAATCTCCACCGCAGCTACTCCGGCATCCAAAGCACGTGAAATGGCGGCCAAACTGTTTTCCGGGAGTGGCTGGTTGTACATCAATGGTCCACCGCGGTGGGCAATACACATAGGCTTCGACATAATTTCACAACATATTCAGGTTAAAGGTTTTATAATAAACATTCGATTGTGTTACCGCATGATTATGGCAGCGGCCTGAGTGTTCAGCAATTTAATAGCCACGTTTTAGCCCTCAATTTAGCGAGTAGAGTTCCGTGTTATCCCTATATTCTATTGATGAAAAAATAATGAGCGAAAGCCTTTCCACAAAATTACTGTTAGTTGTGACCTGCATTGTGGCTTTTTATTTAGCGGCCAGACTTCTCAATAAAATAATCCGCGATGTAAGCGTACGCAAAGCCCTGGGAGACGGTAGAGTTCCTTACATCACCAAGCTGATGAATATAGGCATGGTCTTCTGCTGTATTGTTATAGTTTGTTTATTGCTGGGTTTAGGCTATAGCGAAGTTTCTGTTTTTCTGTCATCAATTTTTGCAGTCGTGGGCGTTGGTTTATTCGCACAATGGTCAATACTCAGCAATGTCACTGCAAGCATGATCATTTTTTTCGGTTTTCCTTATCGAATCGGCGATCGAATCAGAATTGCAGATAAGGATGAAGATATCAGTGGCGTCATTGAAGAAATTAGCATGTTCCATATTATTTTGCGCCGCGAAGATGGCAATGTGATTACCTATCCAAATTCCATGCTGCTTCAAAAAGCCGTGCTTAAATTAGAACATCCATGTGAAAATTTTGTGCCGCAAGAGACTGAGGTCGCGGCAGCAAACGTGATTGAATCTGAAAAAAAAGAATATTTAAAAAGTATTAAAACGATTCGCGATTAATTTAAATCTGCAATCGTGTTCCAAGTTCCACCACCGCATTATCTGGCAGGCGAAAAAACTCTACGACTCCACCAGCGTTGCGGTTCATTGCTGCAAATAAACTTTCTCGCCACTTTATCATTCCACTACCAGCGGTAGTTACAATCGTTTCTCTACTTAAAAAGTAACTGGCTTCAAACAACGGAATTCGCAACCCTAAAGGCTCACACGTGCTCAACGCCTTAGGAACATCAGGCACATCCATAAACCCGAATTCCAAGGTCACTCTCCAAAAGTTATTACCTAAAGTTTCGATATTTATTCGATTACCTTCATTCACCCACGGTGTATCCGAAAAACGAACCGTTAAAACAATATTGCGCTCGTGTAATACTTGATTGTGTTTTAAATTATGCAGCAAAGCTTGGGGAACAATAGAAGGATCAGCAACCGGGTAAATTGCTACCCGTGTAGATCGTTGAATCGTGGCAAGTTGCAGGCTGGTTATAAACGCTTTTAAATCCACGCCTTCTTTGTGAATACTATTCAATACAATTTCACGGCCGCGACGCCATGTCGTCATCACCAAAAATAATAAGCCTCCCAACACTAGCGGAAACCACCCACCGTCAAAAAATTTAATCATGCAGCCACATACGAGCGCCAGGTCCACTAGAAGTAAAAATCCTGTAACAATAAATACAATAGCCTTAGGTAACTTCCATTGATAAAGCATGATGAAAAATGTCAACAAGGTTGTTACTAGCATCGTCAGTGTGACTGCAATTCCGTAAGCTCCTGCCAAATTTGGTGATGTCTTGAATATCAATACTGCTGCAACAACACCAAACAATAGCATCCAATTTACAGAGGGAATATATATCTGCCCGGCTTCATCTGCAGACGTATGTTGGACAGACATGCGGGGCAAAAACCCTAATTGAATAGCTTGCCGAGTCATTGAATAAGCGCCGGAAATTACTGCTTGTGAAGCTATAACGGCGGCCGTCGCTGCGATAATTACGGCGAACCATAAAAATGATGAAGAAAATAAATTGTAAAATGGATTCGTAATTGTACCAGGGTCTGCAATCAATAAAGCGCCCTGCCCCAAATAATTTAATGCAAGCGCAGGTAGCACCATTCCCATCCATGCCCACTGAATTGGTTTTCGACCAAAATGCCCAATGTCAGCATAGAGTGCTTCAGCACCTGTAAGAGCAAGTACAACTGCACCAAAAATAGCAAAGGTTGACCATCCACGTTCTGCTAGGAATTGAATTGCACACAAAGGATTAATTGCAGCAAGAATTTGCGGTTCACGTATGACCTGTACTATTCCGGAAATAGCGAGAACAGAAAACCAAAGTACCATTACGGGACCAAATACTTTTCCTACAGCTCGCGTGCCTTTGCGTTGAACTAAAAATAATGTGATGAGAATAGCGAGCGTAATAGGTACAACGAAAGATGTAAGTTTTGGTGTAACTATGCTGAGACCTTCCATTGCGCCCAATACAGAAATCGCTGGCGTAATAATACTGTCGCCATAAAAAAGTGTTGCACCGAATAATCCCAACAATAACAACCATGGACGTAACCAAGCGTATTTTTTTGTGGATTGCGTAGCCAATGCACTTAAGGCCAGAACTCCACCTTCACCGCGATTATCCGCACGCAAGATTAACAAAACATATTTAAAAGTAACCACAAGCATCAGCGCCCAAAACACAGTCGACACCGCGCCCGTAATATGCGGTGCGTCCAACACCACTCCAGTTTCGGGGCGAAAAATTTCCTGAAAAGTATAAAGCGGACTAGTGCCTATATCGCCATACACGACCCCCAAGGCCCCGAGCATCAAACCCGCCGTATTTTGAGCTGCATGTGAGTGGTTGTTACCGTACTGCGCCAATACATTTTGAATAGACATGCCAAACTCCACCGCGTTTATGAT
The DNA here is from genome assembly GCA_966096785.1 of uncultured Gammaproteobacteria bacterium. Taxonomy (GTDB): domain Bacteria; phylum Pseudomonadota; class Gammaproteobacteria; order Pseudomonadales; family Cellvibrionaceae; genus Cellvibrio. The sequence goes on from CBHTVU010000043.1 coordinate 14,991, forward strand.
GAAACAAGTTTGGCAGGAGAAGTATTAGTATTGTGTTAGGATTTTTTAAATAGGAGGGTAAATCTACATATCATCAGCTAGACGGTAACCCACCCCAGGCTCCGTTAATAGTAAAACCGGATCAGCGGAATTTAATTCCAGCTTTGCACGTAATTGCGCCATGTATAAACGTAAATAATGTGTGTGATCAATATATTCAGCGCCCCACACATCGCTGAGCAATTGGCGATGGGTAACCACTTTTCCTGCACTGCGAACGAGGCGCGCTAATAAATTAAATTCTGTGGGAGTTAGGTGGACTTGTTCGCCGTTGCGCTCAACATAATGTGCAGCTAGATCAATATTTACACCAGCGCGATTGTAATGAGTAATTGCAGCTGTGACTGGAATTCCCTTATGACGTAATGCCACGCGTATACGCGCTAATAATTCACCGATACCGAAAGGTTTTACCAAATAGTCGTCTGCACCAAAGTCTAATAATCGAATTTTTTGAACCTCCTGTTCGCGTGCAGAAATGACGATTACCGGAATATTAAACTGCCTACGCAGCTGCACCAACAATGTTTCGCCATCACCATCAGGTAATCCTAAATCCAATAAAATCAAATGTATTTCATTGCCAATCTTGCGCGAGTTTTTTGTGATCGCAAGTCCCTCAGATAAACTCGCCGCTGTAATTAATTTATGCCCCTCCAATGACAAAGCATCGCGCAGGGTAGCACGCAGTTCGCGATCGTCTTCGACTAATAATATCGTACGACTCATAATGTGCTCTTCGCAGAGTTTTGCACAACAACATCCCTTGGTAATTCACGCAAAGGTAAACTCACCGTAAAACGTGATCCGCCCTCGGTCGGGCATTCCACTTTCATTTCACCACTATGGGCTTGCGCAATCGCCTTGCATAATGCCAAACCAACGCCTGTACCAGGTATTTGGGTTTTATTATTTACGCCACGCTGGAAAGGTTCAAAAATTTTATTGCGTACATTCACATCTATACCTGCACCATTATCGCTAACGGAAAATAAAAAATAACTTTCTGTCGTATTCGTATGAATTACCACGAAGGTATCCGCAGGACTATATTTCAGAGCATTATCAACTAAATTTTCCAATAACTGAGCAATTAACACCGGGTCACACCACACTAAGGGCAATTTAGGGTGCAATTCAATTTGTAAGCGTTTACCGGATTCTCTTCCTCGCCAGCGCCTCAACAAGTCGCCTACAATTTCTTCTGCAGATTGCCAATCACAATTAATATGTGTGTCAGCATCCAATCGGGCGAGCTGTAAAATATTATGTGTGACGGAATTCAGACGCTCTGCCTCGTCATAAATTCGTTGTGAAAGTTGGCGCTGTTGATTTACGTCCAGCTTTGCTGCTTGTGAAAGAAGTGACGAAGCCGCACCCATAATAGTTGCAAGCGGCGTACGATAGTCATGGGAAATGGCAGCAAGAAGATTATTACGAATTAATTGTGATTGTGCGTGCTCGCGTGAGGTTAATTCCTGCTGCTGAAATCTGTAGCGTTCAAGCGCGTTACCGAACTGATCGCAAATTGCTTGCAAATGAACACGTGTGGAAAATTCATGCTCAGCAAAATTACCTAACAACACCGCACCTAATGCATGGTTGCGAGCGCGCAAAGGCAAATACACATCGGAAAACATTTCATAGCGACCTGTGCCGCGTCCGAGCTGCTGATTGTTACGCGTGCAATACCAGAGTGCGTGAAGTTGTTCGATACCCGCCTCACCTAATTGCCAAATACCTTGAGGATCATCATGCGTGGGCAAAACATCCCTCAACACCAATAACGAAACTTTTTTACAACTTAACTGCGACAACAAAAGTTGTAGTTCACTAAGGTGTTCATGAGGTGACGACGACTCCAATAGCGCGTCACTCCATTTTCGCAAGGTATCCGCTTCGCGAGCATGGCGCTCAGCGAGTTCTGATTGCGCGCGTCGCAGTGCCATAGAACTAACAATAATTGTATTTACTACCAGGATTACCATCAGCATTAACGTGTGCTGGTGAAAATCAATTGTGAAAGTACCGCGGGGTGGAATAAAAAACCAATTAAAAACGAATACAAAAGCCACCATTAGCGACATTGCAATTCGCCAGGGGAAACACACCGCAGCAATTGCAGATACAAGTATTAACAACAACGCTAAGTTGCTCACGTCGAGATAAGCGTCGAATAGATAAATAGCCAGCCAACCTAGCGCCCAAACCAGGCCCCCTAACCAATAGGAGGATTTTTGCACAGATATGTTAGACGTAACTTCAGGACTCATGGTTTTAGAGTATCAAAGGCCAGGTTAGGATTTCGTAAGGAAAGCGTGGAAACCAAAGTATTAACGGTTTGTATTGGATTCGCTCCATTTAGTTCACTATTCAGTTAAGTGCATTCTGTTTTTAATTGCATGATAAGAAGAACGCCAACAGTGGCAACAAAAATTTTACGCCATTGCACTATAGTCGTACTTCAATTCAAAGCACTACTGATAAGGCGTTAACAACTATAGCTAAATAATGCGCCACTTCGAAGCTTATTAATGCCGGAGTTTATTCAAGGTAATTGCCCGTGTTGGACTGAAATTTGCAATTTTGAAACAGATCTTTATCAAGATTTTTCTCTCGCAATGTCACTTAACTAACATACCAGTCCGACAAACCGATAGAAAATCGCACATTTATTTTTGAGTATGACTTTTATGGATAACACCATATCCATCGCTACCCATGCTTCTGCTACTGCGACGCATCCCTCAAAGGATAAGATGCCGAACCTTGACGGTGTGCGAGCAATTGCTTGCCTATCCGTTATTATGGCTCATCTACCCTTGCCTTGGGGGTTTACCTTGATTGGCTCTATGGGCGTGGGAATATTTTTTGTTTTAAGCGGTTTTTTAATGGGTTACCTCTATGCAGAAACTGCGTGGAATACACAATCAATAGTCAAATATAGCATCGCAAGATTTTCAAGAATTGCACCCATTTATTGGGTGGTATTACTGGTTTATATAATTCTGACTAAAACCGATGGGCATAATTTTCCTTTAGCAATTGAAGGTGTAACAAGCATTACTCGCCATGTTTTATTTAGTGGTAATGTTGGAATTTTGTGGTCGATCCCGCTCGAAGTACAGTATTACGTATTTTTTATTTTTGTTTGGTGGGGGTTGGCGAATAAGTTAAAAGTGCCTTACGCCTTACCTTTACTTATTTCCATTTGCACTGCGATCATGCTGATCCAACCCTATTGGCCGAACTTAACGGTGCCGAGTAAATTGCATTTCTTTTTAGCGGGCACAGTGGCCGGTATGGCGCCGCGCCGCGCATGGACAAGCACCCGCGACAGCTTAGCGCTCAATGTGTTACAAGTGGGTGCGTTGCTAATGCTTGCGTTTCCATTTTTAATGTTTCGCAATGTTCCAGGCTTTTATGATTACATTCCACTAGCCTTTGCATACTCGGTTGCGATCTATCTATTATCGATTTCATCTGGCTGGACAAACATTGTATTTGCGAATCCCGTGATTCGTAAAATAGGTCAGGCGAGTTTTTCTATCTATCTGATTCATCTTCTGGTGTTACATTATGGAGCGCTACTATTAGGCTTGCAGCACAATGTCCTTGAACCTATGTGGCTATTATTGGCAGTACTGGGAGTGATAATTCCAACAATTATTTCTACTTATGTGGAAATGCCGCTGCAAAGCTTAACGCGTAATCTCCTCAATAACATTTTATTAAAGAGATTTGAAAAACCAAAAACAGCTTCACCAACTTCAAGTGAAACTGCTTTAAATAATTCGTAAAATTTAAAAAAAAGAGCCTCAAGAGTGGCTCTTTTTCCTATAACACCGCAACAATCGCCTTGCTGACATAATCCATTTTCTCGGCTGTTAAACCGGCGACGCTTATGCGGCTGGTATCCGTCATGTAAATGCTGTAATCATTTTTGAGTTTATGGACCTGCTCAACACTTAAACCCAGAAATGAAAACATGCCCCGCTCGTGCGCAATGAAACTGAAATCGCGTTGTGTTTGCAACTTATTTAATGAATCCACCAGCTGAACACGTAAGCCAGCAATACGCTCACGCATAGTTGTCAATTCGTCACTCCAAAGCGTCGTTAACTCTTTGCTATGTAAAATAATATCTATAAGCGCAGCACCGTGTGATGGAGGCATTGAGTACAAGGCTCGCGTTACGCTCAAGAGTTGTGAATTACCTGCATCAGCCTGTGCCTCATTGGCAAAAACCAAACTTAATGCACCAGCGCGCTCACGATATAAACCAAAATTTTTAGAAAAAGATGTCGCTATAACAACTTCTGGCAAACGGCTGGCTAATAAGCGCAGGCCATAAGTATCTTCCTCCAAACCTTCACCAAAGCCTTGATAAGCCATATCTACAAATGGAATTATTCCATTGGCTTCACACACATCTGCAATTTGGTCCCACTGCTCACGCGATAAATCTGCACCACTAGGGTTGTGACAACAGGCGTGCAGCAATATCAAATCGCCACGTGGAATTTCTTTCAAGGTTGCAAGCATAGCGGCGAAATTAATCGTGTGAGTAGCGTAATCGTAGTAAGGGTATTCCTTAAGTGTTAAACCGGCGTTTCCAAGTAGAGGAATATGGTTTGCCCAGGTTGGAATACTTACCCACAAACTCGCGCCACGCTTCGCTCGCTGAATAAGTTCAGCCGCTACTCGTAATGCACCACAACCACCAGGAGTTTGAATGGTGCGAACACGGTTTGCTTCAACCGCAGGATGGCCTGCGCCGTAAATTAATTGTCTACAAACTTCGTTAGCACCCGGATAGCCTGCGGGTGGCGTGTATGCTTTGGTAGTTTCCTGTTGGATGCGCAATTTTTCCGCAGCCGCAACTGCAGCCATAATAGGTGTTACACCCGCGTCGTTTTTATATACGCCAACACCTAAATCAACTTTGAGCGGATTGGTATCTTTCGCATAGGCAATACTTAAACCCAGGATTGGGTCGGCGACCAACAGAGGCAGAGTTTCAAACATGGCTACTTTCCATTATGAGTGACTTAAAAAAACGAGATTATACACGGACAGAACTTGATTTATGGGGGAAAAGCTTGAATCAGAGCATGTTTGTAAAACCCATTAGTTCATAAAAAATGGCAGAATTATTTCAGTCCTAATGTCGCCTAATATCTCTGCGAACAAGATCTCTATTTATTTGAATGATAGATTGGTATAAAGGCGATAAAACCACAACGGAGAATTTTTATGTCATCTGCTCTCGTATTCGCTCGTGCAGGTAATCAAGATGTCGCACTCTTATCGCAATTTGCGAATCGTCATGGACTAATTGCCGGGGCTACGGGTACGGGTAAAACCGTAAGTCTGCAAAAGCTGGCAGAGTGTTTTGCCAGCCAGGGAGTACCCGTTTTTATGGCGGATGTTAAAGGTGATTTGACCGGGCTTGGAGCACTTGGCGAAGCAAGTGCAAAGCTTCAATCGCGATTGGATCTACTCGGTATTGCTAACTGGGAGCCGGAAAAATTTGAAATTGCTTTATGGGATGTCTTCGGTTCTCAAGGTCACCCGCTCCGCGCAACTATTTCAGATATGGGACCTTTATTAATTGCTCGCTTATTAAGCTTGAATGAAGTGCAAGCAGGTGTACTTAATATCGTTTTCAAAGTTGCCGACGACAATGGTTTGTTGTTGATAGACCTCAAAGATTTAAAATCCATGGTGCAATTTGTTGGAGAACACGCAAAAGAATTAACCACTGAATACGGCAATGTTTCCTCTGCAAGCATAGGCGCGATCCAACGTGGACTACTAACATTGGAAGAGCAAGGCGGCGATAAATTTTTTGGCGAGCCTATGCTCAATATTATGGATTTAATGCAAACGGATACCAAAGGCCGTGGCATTATTAATATATTAGCTGCCGACAAACTTTATGGTTCACCCAAATTGTATGCTGCATTTTTACTGTGGATGCTAGCAGAGCTTTTTGAAAACCTTCCTGAAGCGGGTGATTTGGATAAACCGAAACTCGTTTTCTTTTTTGATGAAGCGCATTTACTTTTTAACGACGCTCCCGCTGCGCTATTAGAAAAAATTGAACAAGTAGTGCGCCTCATTCGCTCCAAAGGAGTGGGTGTCTATTTCGTAACACAAAATCCATTGGATATTCCCGATGCAGTTCTCGGACAATTGGGCAATCGTATTCAACATGCCCTGCGTGCATTCACACCTCGCGATCAAAAAGCTGTAAAAACTGCCGCCGAAACTATGCGCGCAAATCCTGCATTTAATGTGGAGATTGCAATCACCGAATTAGGTGTAGGTGAAGCTTTGGTTTCGTGTCTGGATGCGAAAGGAACACCGTGCATAGTTGAGCGCGCATTTATATTGCCACCGGGTTCACGCATTGGCCCGCTGCGTAGCGATGAACGTAATGCCGCAATTAATGGCTCGTTAGTGTACGGCGTTTATGAAGAATTACAGGATCGCGAATCAGCCTATGAAAAATTAAAACAAGCGAAAACAGACGCTCCTCAACAAACAACACCTGCACGATCAACCGCAAC
>CBHTVU010000044.1:0-21520 GCA_966096785.1 uncultured Gammaproteobacteria bacterium
GCAGATGAGGCTGAGGAGCTAATCGAGGAGCTGGTTGATGTAACACTTGATGCACTGGCGCTAGTTAGAGACGAACTCGCTAGGCTACTAACAGCAACGGAAGTGCTCAAGGATGAACTGACCAAGCTACTGCTGGTCGATGATTGGCTTATAGGAGGTTTTGTACCTCCCTTACTTCCACCACCACAGGCCGAAAGGAAACTTATAAGAGAAATGCTAATAATCAGGGAGCTGGGACGCATTGGAACCTCGTTATACTTATCTAATGGTGCGACTATGGTAAGAGGTTTGGCGGCTTATGTAACGGGTTTCACGTGACATTTACAGCTTTTTTACATCTTCGCTTCCAATATAAAGCAAAAAGCCGAAGCTTGTGGCTTCGGCTTGGGTGACAGCGACTGGTCAAATTTAAATATCTATAATTTCCTTCCCAAACGTTTCTCCACCATCCTTAGCTCCCACTTCGGCGGAGTAATCCAGTTAAACGCATCGTGGGACCAAAGCCCGTGCATTATTAGCCCTAAACCCCAGCCTAAAAATGGCCAGTGAATTCCCGCCAAATGCCAACCGCCGTTCAATAGAAATACGCTGCTAAAAACCACGTACATCAACACGTGTGAGTAAAACTCTACAACGCCTTTCACATACTGCATGGCCAGTGCTTCGTCGGCCTTTAAGTGTTGAACATTCATACTCTTATCTCCCAAGTCAAAAATGTTTAAGTCAACCTCAAACACTGCCGCAAGCGACTTGACCGTCTCCAACCCCGGTTTATGACCGCGCTCAATCCGTTGAATTGTACGAACACTTAAGTCCGTCAATTCCGCCAAATGCTCCTGCGACCAACCGCGCTGTAGCCTGAGTTTTTTAACAATCATATCGTCACCTTGTGTGTTTGAGGTGGGAGAATTTTGTGCGCGAGCGGGTGATTAGAACACGTCAGAAACCTGACAAAAAGACGAAAGTCGGGGAGTAGGAATTGCGAAGTGCCAATTTTTGGTTATAGTATTAAATATCATATAGAATGATGAATTAGCCTCGAGCTTATTTGTATCTTATTGATTTTCAAAGGACTTGTTTTATGTGGCAACTTTATTTTTATCGTAAATAGCAAGTTTTCCTGCTGCTCGTCTTGTTAAGTTGGATTAAAACATAATAATCAAAGGTCACATATGTCAAACCGAGAGAATCTTTCGTCCCTGTTTATGGGTATTCAGAAGAGTTTGGCCAGGGTTGCATCTACTATTGCACCGCCTAAGGAAATTGAAGACATAGTCCAGGAAACCTATGTCCGCATTTGTGAAATGTCCAACGAAGAGCCTATAAATAGCCCTCGCTCATTTATGTATCGAATAGTAAAAAACCTGGCACTTGATCACGTCAAGCGGGCGGAAAATCGATTGTGTGTCAGTCTTGATGATAATCAGGCAGATATCCGGGATTTGATGGAGCACACCGGGGAAGATTCAACCTTCAATTCGGTTGCCTCAAAAGAAGAATTTGAGTTGTTTTGCAAGGCAGTTCGCGAATTGCCTCTTCAATGTAGACGCGTGTTTGTGATGAAGAAAGTCTACGGTTACAGCCAAAAAGAGATTGCCGCTGATTTGAATATCAGTGAGAGTACCGTCGAAAAACATATCGCCTTTGGAATTAAACGATGTTTCCACTACATGAACTTTCATTTGGAGTCGCAGCCAGACGCCAGCAGAGACGAATCCGAAAGGGAAGTTCTGTGTGAGGGGAGTTCATTGTGAGTAACCTTTTGAATTTTCCAAACCAGGAAAAACGTCTTGATGAAGCCAGTTTGTGGATCGCACGTTTGGATAGAAAATTAACCAAAAGTGAAAAAGCAGAATTACAAAAGTGGTTGGCGCAAGATGCCGAAAATCTCAAAACGTTAATGCGCTTGGCCCAGCTCTGGGACAAGATGGACAGGCTGACATTACTATCTGAACTTTTTTCGATACAGCCTCAAAAAAAATCTCACCTCATGCGTTATGCCATGGCGGCGTCCTTATTGTTTATCTGCCTCGGTATTTTTTTGCAAAAACAATATACCGTTGAAAAGATAGTCATTGAATCACCTGAATTAGCCTATCAAACCGCTGTGGGTGAACAGCAAAAAGTTTTACTCGATGATGGTTCAACATTGATTTTGAACACTGACAGCCAAGTGAAGGTTATCTATTCCGCCAAACAACGCTTGTTGTTGCTGAACCGCGGTGAAATTCATATTGATGTTGCCCATGATACTTCCCGCCCTTTGCGTGTAGTCGCTAATGACAAGGTGGTTCAGGCCGTTGGAACTGCTTTTGATGTACGCTTATTAAATTCAAACGTGAAAGTGTGGGTTACAGAGGGACGTGTGGCTATTGCGGATAACAAGCATGTTACAAATCCTGCTGCACTGGAAAAGGAACCCTTGAGCAATCCCAATCTATTTATTTCCAAAGGTGAAAAAGCAATTTTATCCAACCTAAACCAACAGGTAGAAAAAATCAGTGATGGTGAGATGACTGCGCAGCTGAGTTGGCAACAAGGCAACATAGTATTTCGCGGTGAAACATTGGATGAAGCTGTGTTGGAGTTTAACCGTTACAGCGACAAAACTTTTGTGATCCATGATCCGTCGCTTAAACACATTCGCATTGCCGGTGTGTTTAAAATTGGTGATACGCCCAGTTTGCTATCAACCTTACACAATAATTTTGATATCCAATATGAATACGATAGAGCGAATAAAATCCTGTTAACTAAGGGCAAATAAAAAACTATTAACATTTGTTTTTCCTATAACAATAACTTTTTACGGCCAACATAACTGGTAATGAAGCAATCGCAATGGTGGAAAAAGCATTCTCTATCGTCTTATAGCTGTGCAGGTGAAAACCTGACACCGCGTATAGTCGATAAATTCTTATTCGGCACTGTAGTCGTAAGCTGTCTGGCATTTAATTCGTCAGTTTCTTTGGCTAGCAGTGAAGTTTTATTAAAAAAATATGACTTCGACATACCGCGAGAACGAGCTGATCTTGCTCTGACTACCTTTGCCGAACAAGCTAATCTGACGTTGATATTTCCCTACGATAAAGTTAAAGAAATTGAAGCTCACAGTTTGTCTGGTCATTATTCCATTGAAGACGCTATAGATATTTTATTGCGTAATACCGGTTTAAAAATGGTAGTCGACACCAACGATCAGCTCATGATTATCCAAAATACTAATAATCAGGAGTCTGAAGAGATGCCCAAAAAGTCGAAGTTATCAACCGCTATAGTGGCGATAATATCCTCGGTGTTCACCTCTCAATATGCAAGCGCACAGGACAATAATGCATCCGCCTCTACTGCGGACGAGGTGATAGTTACCGGTATTCGCCAATCGTTACAACGTAATATGGATATCAAACGCGAGGCTGCGGGTGTCGTAGATGCAATCACTGCCGAAGATATTGGTAAATTTCCCGATTCGAATATTGGAGCATCCTTACAACGTGTCCCCGGTGTTTCAATTCAACGTAGTGGTCAACGTGGAGAGCCTACCGGTATTACTGTGCGCGGTTTCGGTGGCGACTTTAACGAAACATTGTTTGATGGTCGCAGAATTTCTACAGCAAGTGGCGGCCGTTCAGTTGACTTTAGTACTGTAGGTGCGGATTTTGTTGGCGGTGTGGCCATCATGAAAACGCCTGATGTCGCCATGGGAAGTAATTCAATTGGTGCGACTGTTAATATTTCTTATCCAAAACCTTTTGATCATCCCGGTCAAAAAGTTGCGCTTTCTGTTTCAGGATCCATGCAAGATGAATCCGGTGAAATAAAACCAACCTTGGGCGGTTTATACAGCAACACCTTTGCTGATGACACTATGGGTATCCTTGTTGACCTCATTAAAACGGAACAGGAAACGGAAACCAATCATGTATTTGTCCCTGGCTGGCAGGGTGCCAAGGTTCGCCCCTGTCAATTAACGGCAAATTGTACGGCGGACGAACTAAAAATTTCTGCAAAAGATACTCCTGGCGCACCTATTAGCTGGAATGCGATCCAATTCGGTGCGGATCAAAATATTACGAATGACGAACGTCTTGATGGGCGCATTGCGTTTCAGTGGAAACCTAATGATCAATTGTTATTGACCATCGACGACAATTATTCCCGTCAGGAAGTTGAAACCTTTAACTATGGGTTTGGTGTCTGGTTTGATTTCAATTCAATTCGCAATGTAGAACAAGATTCCAACGGCACCTTTGTTGATTTCGTTAACCTCGGCGAAGTGATGGATTTGAACGCGGGCCTTAACCGTTCGCTACTGGAAACCAATCAAGTAGGCGTGAATGTTAAATACGATGCGACTGACAATCTTTCTTACACATTTGATGTAGCCCATGCAAAAAGTGAAATGAATCCCGACGGGAAATACGGTACCAATGGTATGGATCTGGGTTACGGAGGCGCATTGGGTTGCGATATGGGTTTGCGTGTGACGGGCGATAGTGATGGCAATTTACCCGTGATGTCTACCTTCGGCCCATCATGTGATGAAAGCAGGGTGGTTCGAGACCCGAGTGTGATTGGCTCGCACGTTATTGTGCGTACACGTCAGGAAAATACCGACACTATTGATCAAGCGAAATTCACAGTGAATTGGACTCAAGATAATCTTAAGGTGAATGTCGGTGCATCGATTGTTGAAGATAATTTCACATTGCAAAACAGTAATACGTTTACCAACAATTTCTGGCAAACCTGGTCGGGCTATGGTTCGCCCTCTGGACGCACTACCGGTGTGGTAATTCCGGAATCAGTGCCGAGACATTTTGTTAGCACGTCAGATTTTATTCCGGGCTTCTCCGGGAATGATGCACTGATGCCTGAACTCTTGGCTTACAATCCGTTTGATGTTTACAACTATCTTGAAGGATTGGGTAATCCACAAGCTCAAAATATTCCAGGCTACAACTACAGCTGCTGCGGTACCAATTACACGGGCAAACTCGCGTTGGCATTGGACCCAGGCAGTATTCAGGATATCACTGAAACTACCACATCATTATTTTTGAAAATTGCTTTTGATACAAATCTTGGAGACCTACCTTTCCATGTCAATGCAGGTGTTAGGGAAGAACAAACAGATGTGGAATCAAAAGGTCAGGGTCGAGTACCAACTAAACTGACTTTGAGCGATGCAGATCCAACGTTACTGAGCACAACTTTCTCTGATGCACAATCAATTTCAACCTCTCACGATTATGCATTTTTATTACCCAGTTTGGATTTGAAACTGGAGTTAACTGACGAGTTAAATTTGCGTTTTGATGCATCGCGTACACTTACTCGTCCATCGATTAACTTCCTTACACCAGTATTAAGCGTGGGTGCATTACCGCGTGTGGGTGCATTATCGGCAAGCGGTGGCAATCCGAAATTAGAACCCTTCCTGTCAGACAATATGGATCTCGCATTGGAGTGGTACTACCAGGAGAACTCTTATGTTGCCGGAAACTATTTTGTGAAAGATGTCACCAATTTCATTGTGCAAGGTAGTCAACGCCAAACCATCAATGATGTGATTGATCCAAGCACAGGTCAAAAAGCACTTTATACCGTGAGTCGACGTGTGAACGGGCCCAGTGCGCGCGTCGATGGGCTTGAACTTGCTTGGCAACATGTATTTGGCGAATCCGGTTTTGGTTTTAATGCTAATGCCACTGTAGTGCATACCAATAAACCCTATGACCGCAATGATCTAGTTCAGGGTGGTTTCGCCGTTACCGGCCTTGCCGACTCAATGAACTTTGTTGGCTTCTATGACAAAAACGGATTTGAATTGCGCGTTGCTGTTAACTGGCGTGATGAATATTTGCTGCAATTTGGCCAGGGACAAAATAGTTCTGATTATGGATCCGAACCAACATTTGTTAATGCCAGTACACAAATAGATCTCAGTGGAAGTTATGCATTTACTGAACAGTTAAACATATTTCTGGAAGCTACCAATATTACCAACGAGACTATGAGTACCCACGGCCGCTATGACAATCAGTTGCTAGATGCATTTGCATATGGCAGTCGTTACAAACTTGGTGTCCGTTATAGATTTTAATTTGCATTGTTAAGCACCTTGGAATCAGCTCTCGCAGCTGATTCCTTTTTTGTTTTAAAAAAATAACAGTAATCGCACTATGAAACCCATAAAAAGAATTGTTATTGTCGGCGGCGGTACGGCGGGTTGGTTAACCGCTTGCATTATCGCAGCACGACACAAAGGCCGCGAAGCCTCAGGTTTTAGCATTACGCTAATTGAGTCGGCGAATACACCTACCATTGGCGTTGGTGAAGGAACTTGGCCAACTATGCGCAGCACATTGTCACGCATTGGAGTTTCCGAGACAGAATTTTTTCGGCAGTGTGATGCAGCGTTTAAACAAGGTGCACTCTTTTCACGCTGGACGACCGGCAATGCCGGTGATGCTTATTTTCATCCCTTAATGTTGCCGCAAGGATTTTCACAAATTAATTTGGTACCTCATTGGTTACATCAAACTAACGAAAAAAATTTTTGCGATACGGTCTGCCCGCAAGGTGTTATTTGCCAAAATGGCCTTGCGCCTAAAACAATCAGCCACGGTGAATTCGAAGCCGTAGCTAATTACGCTTATCATTTGGACGCCGGAAAATTTGCTGTTTTTTTACAGCAACATGCCTGCAAACAATTAAATGTTAAACATATCATTGCCGATGTCACGCAAGTTAAATTAACCGACTCAGGTGATATAGATACACTGCAACTGGATCACGACAAAGAAATTGTCGGCGATTTATTTATAGATTGCACTGGCTTCCGCGCACTTTTGATTGGCGACGCCATGGAAGTTCCTTTTAAAGACTGTAAAGACATTTTGTTTTGCGATACCGCGCTTGCAGTGCAAGTACCTTACGAACATGAATTTTCCCCCATCGCAACTCACACAATTTCAACGGCGCAAACTGCGGGTTGGATTTGGGATATAGGTTTACCTACTCGACGCGGGGTAGGTCATGTTTATTCCAGTCAACACATTAGCGATGAACATGCAGAGCGAGAATTGGCGGCTTATATTGGAAAGGATTCAATTTCAACACGGAAAATAAAAATTCGCGCAGGCCATCGCGAAACATTTTGGAAAAATAATTGCGTTGCTGTGGGTATGTCGGCTGGCTTTCTGGAACCACTGGAAGCATCAGCGATTGTGATGATCGAATTGTCAGCAAAATTAATTGCTGAGCAATTACCGGTTGATCGCGAGGTTATGGATATCATTGCGAAACGATTCAATGCGACCACTTTGTATCGTTGGGGCCGCATTATTGATTTTTTAAAATTACATTATGTGTTAACCCAACGCCGCGACTCCGATTTTTGGCGAGATAATCTCGAACCATCTTCAATTCCCGAGCGATTAAAAGAGTTGTTGTTATTGTGGAGTTATCAATCGCCCTGGTTCCATGATGAATTCAATCAAGTTGAAGAAATTTTTCCGGCTGCAAGCTATCAATATGTTCTTTACGGCATGAAATTTAAAACGCAGGTTGAGATGGACACTTTGCAAAACACTGCCAAATACGCCGAGCGTCTGTTGCGTGAGAATAAAAACCTGACAGAAAAATTGGGCTTGTCCCTGCCATATCACCGCGACTTGATTATGAAAATACATGAACGCGGTTTACAAACCGTTTAGTTGACCCCGGAGAAAACTCGTGGCTCGTTTTGAATTACTGTCACCCGAACAACATCAAGATCTACGTTTAATAACCCAAAGCAATACACCGCATTTCACGCCCGTCGTGAGCAGCGAGTTCTTCGACGCGGCAAGCTCATTGCCAATCATGTTGACCAAAAATGCTGAGACGGGAGAGTTTTTTACCGGTGTTGTTTTGAGTATGAAATCCGGCGAGCCGCCAATTAAAAATCTTGCCCAACGCGGTGGCTTCATCCCCTTATCACTTCAGTGCAATGGTTTTTATATTTCTGATCAACAAATCGCTATCGACAGGGACAATCCTCGTTTTAGCAATACTGAAGGCGAGGCTTTATTTACTGCAAGTCGGCAACCAGCAGAATGCTTGCGCAAAGTGCAACACGCACTAGGTAAATTACATATCGGACAAGAACAAACCCAGGCTTTTATAAAAGCTATGACGGAAAATCAATTGATTGAACCCGTCGATTTGAATTTTAGTTTTGACGGTGGAGAAAAGCTTTCACTAAAAGGTTTATACAGCATCAGCCTGGACTCACTGCATCAATTGGACGACGCCAAGGTGCTTGAATTTTTCCGCTCGGGTTATATGCAACTCGCTTATCTGGTTGCAGGCTCGCTCAAACAATTTAATTCGCTAGCGCATATGCGCAATCAAGCTTTATTGAATCAAACTGAATTAGCTCAATAGTAAATTTTGATTAACAAGTCGTATATAAAACCGTATTTTAAAAATCATGAGTTTGTACGCAAGGGAAATATTAAGCCTGAAAAAATAGCTGTAACAACCGATTGCCCGCGCTTTATATAAAATATAATCAACCAAAACAATCGGCGTTACACGATTGTATCACTTAGTGGGTGTTCTATCTAACAAGCGATTGCGTCGGAATCGGCTAGGTAATCTAGTCCAACTGATTGAAACTCCTCTCCATTCATGAGAAGGTCCTTTAGATCTCTCGACACTTTGCCATGTAATTTACACATCAACTTATAGTTAACCGGTGCAGACTCGGAGAAAGCCTCAACTTTGATAGAGATTGTAGATTCATCGCTTTTTAAAATACGACAAATATCGGACGCAATGTATCTAGGACAATAACCAATAATTTCTGCGGGATTCTCGGCTCTCACAATCACCGCATTTTGATCATATTGATTTTGCAAATCTAAACATAAAAATAGTTCTTCACCACGTGAGAGTTTATTAATTCGCTTCCTAGCAGAATCATTCAAATATTTAATTCCATGTACAAAAATTGTATGAGAAAAACATCCTTTATCATCTAATCTTAATTTTTTAAAAATTTGCAAATTATCTGTTTCTCTCATTCCTCCTGAGCGCGCTAAAAAGTCTATAGGCTCCACTTCTTTAGATTCAAACCCCAACCATCTGATAAAATCTGGATATTCAGGGCGTTTAACAGATAAAATGCGATTTAAGAATAACGGAAATAAATTAGCAGAAAGATAAGTGGTTTTTAGATCGTCCATCCCGCTAAAAGCGGTAAACTTTTCCGAATTTAAAGCTCCTTTAGTATAGTTAAACCCGTAAATTGAGTCGCCACGTTGGAATAATCTACCCACTACATGCCAGCTCTTCGTATCAGGAGCTTGCCAGGTCACATACAAAATTTTAATTGGATTCATAACTAAGGAGCCTCTTTCTATTTTCAACTACCATCTGATAAGCAAATTCCTTGGCTATTTCAGACATAATTTCAGTTGGAACTTTTGAAAATATTTTAGATATATCCTGTTCATTAAGTTGATTTAACCTATTTAACCAAAATCTCTTCGCTACATCTCTTTTTTCTACAGCATGGAAAAAAGCTTCTAACGTGCCTAAAGGCTGAGACTCGCTATTCGTTCTAAATAGTTGAGATTTAGCCTTTCTAACAAATGCTTGCACTGTCTGATTAACATCCTTTGTTTTCAATTTCATTTCTCTCTTTCTGTCCGTAAGTTCACGACCTAGGCTGGCTGCATGATCATATGATGGGCACAAAAATCGACTTCCGTTTTTCTGATCAAGAATAATTGCCCAGTTTTCATGATGTCTATCTTGATTGCTGATAAGCGCGTCCAACATCAGATAACCGCAAAATACATCGCCAGCATTTAAATTTTCTAGATCATACTGCGTCCTCGGAGGATTAACACCCGTTTTATCCAAACAATACATTACTCTGGCAACAGTGTGCTCCCTAACTTTAGTATATTTAGTTGGACTAACCTCTGGTACCGGATATACGCCTGGAGCCTGGCCATGCAGAACTTCATTTCCCATTACTAATCTAAAATCACTATGCACCAAATTTTTTGATGCCACTCCGAATTTTTCACCTAATACTGCTAACTGATATTCGGCATGGGGAATTCCTAATGAATTACAAAGCCGCTCAGCTATTTTTTCTGACCAATGCTCCCCTGTACTAGGTCGAGAATATTTAAACAACCAAGCAGTTTCATCATCATGATTAAATCGAAACCAAAATTTTTCTTTAGTTCCCAACCATTCCATAGACTCCTTAGGGAACACCATTGAAATTACAATGTATGATTTTTGAGGCTCTTTAGAGTCTTTATTATTCACTTACTGCTCCTTAATGAATATAGTCCAATAGTAATCTCTCTCCGTTACCCATCACCCAATAAACCCCAAATTATCGTTTTTTTGGCCTCTCCCAACCTTGCAAATTGGTTTGCTTGGCGCGACCTATCGCCAAATCAGCGTCGCCAACATCTTTGGTGATCACCGAGCCTGCACCCACAGTGGCGTTCGCTCCGATTTTTACGGGGGCGACCAATGCAGAATTCGAACCTATGAAAGCGTTATCGCCAATTTCCGTTTTGGATTTATTAACGCCATCATAATTACAGGTGATGGTGCCGGCGCCCACGTTGACGTTGCTACCCACAACAGCATCGCCAACATAGCTGAGATGATTAACTTTACTGCCCTTCGCGATTATTGCTTTTTTGGTTTCCACGAAGTTGCCAATTTTTACGCCTTCCGCCAAATCTGTACCGGGTCGCAAGCGCGCATAAGGGCCTATATCGCAATCGTCTGCGAGCACTGAATCCTCAATGTGGCTGTAGGCTTTAATGTGGCTACCTTTACCGATCGTGCTATTGATGATGATGCAGTTGGGTTCGATGATTACGCCATCTGCGAGCGTAACATCGCCTTCGAACACGCAGTTAACATCGATGACCACATCGCGCCCAACTTGTAAATTGCCGCGAACATCTAAACGTGCGGGGTCTAGTAAAGTCACACCCGCGACCATTAATTCATTGGCTTTTTGTTTTTGGTAAAAACGTTCAAGTGCTGCCTGTTGATAGCGATTATTTATGCCTTCAACCTCTTCCACTGCATTGGGATGTTCAACATGGATGTTGATCGCGTCCAACTTCGCCATGGCGATAATATCCGTCAGGTAATATTCACATTGCGCATTGTCGTTGTTTAACAGCGGTAGCCACTTTTGCAAATGCTTGGCTTTCACGGCCATGATGCCAGTATTTATTTCGGTAATCTTGAGCTGATCATCGCTCGCGTCTTTATGCTCGACAATCTCAGTCACTGCGCCGGATTCATCGCGAACTATACGACCATAACCTGTAGGGTCTTGCATCTTCACTGTAAGCAAGCCCATTTGGTTATCGTTAACGCCTTCAATTAATTTACGCAGGGTTTCGGGGCGGGTGAGTGGCACATCACCGTACAGAATCAATACGGTCGCACCGTTGCGAATATGAGGCAGAGCTTGCTGAACAGCGTGTCCCGTTCCCAACTGCGATGCTTGCAACACGAACTTCACATCCGGTGCAGCCAAACGCTCTTCGACTTTCTCGGCACCGTGGCCAACAATAATCGTGATCTGCTCACCACCTACCTGACGCGCTGTATCCACCACATGTTGAACCAGCGCTTTGCCACCGACGGGGTGCAACACTTTCGGAAGATCTGAACGCATACGTGTGCCTTTGCCGGCAGCTAAAACAAGAATATCGAGCATTGTTGGTTCCTTTCTCATTCGTACTATAAGAGGATTATGCACTCGTTACTGAATGCTTTTAATTTCAAACTGATCAAAATAATAAAAGTCAGGTTTAAGGTCTTCAGGAATTACCAAAGTGTAATCGGATATTTTTTGATTGTCTGCAAGCTGATTAATTCCCACTTCTATATCCGAGACTTTGCGCGTCTCCAGATGATTGAATCGCCTTTCTTGCGCAGTCAATAACATGAAATAGTGATGTGTCGGTTCGAGATGAAAGTGAATCACATTTTTCTCGATCGACGTTTTTAGTTGGCTATGCTCATCAAGATTTATGTAATTAATCTCTTCAATGTGTGGTGCTTTTCCGAAGCGATATTGAATCGCTTCTTCCAGCGAATTGAAGGTAAATAGATAGGCTGATTGGTAACCAAAAGGAATGTTTGCGACGTACAGCTTTTGCTTTTCGTACAAATGCTTTTGCTCGATCTGATTTAATATGTGTTGTGTTATTTCCGACTGTTTTTTCCACACTTGGGACAGTCTGTAAGTTTCAAACGCATAACAACAAAGTATTACACCTATGCAAGCCAATAATTTGTTTTGATAATTTTCTTTTACTCTATCAATAACTACCGCAAACAAAACAGACAAACCAAAACTCGGTATGTAGAGATACCACCTGTGTGCATTGCCACCCGATATAGGAATCAGGGTGATAACAATCCACGTAATGGAGAACCAAAACCAAAAAGATTTAAATAAACTTACCAATTTTGTTTTCATGATTAGTATCAAGAAAAACATAATGACAAGACTAACTAACACAGCAAATAATTTTTTATTAGCTAGCATCCAATCCTGGGCAATATATAAATCGAATGGATAAATCAATCCGAAAAACCACTGAGCATAATTTGTCGCAATGTGAATAGGAGTGTAATTAATGTATCCAGCTATAGAATCAACAGATTTGCTCCACATAAACATGCGGATAATTAGGTACAGAATCGTCAGCAGAAAAAAGGGCAAGGTTAACTTTATGCAATGAATAATAGTGGACAAATTTTTAGTCGGCTGATTATGAATCAATAAAATGGCAATTAACAATGGCAGTGTTACTGAAACTTCCTTTGAGAGTAAGGCAGCGATAAACATTAAACCTGCGAGACTATATCGACCAGCATTTATTTTTTCTTTCCAATCTGCTGTTAAGGCTATAGTCCCAAAATAAAATACAGCAGCAACGAGATCTGTCCTGCCTAAAATAAAATGCATACTTGTAATATGTATTGGGTGCAAACCGAAAATTGCCGCACCGAAAAGAGATGCTTTTTTTGTAAAATTAAATTTATGCAGAGTAATATAAATAATTAGGGTGCAAATAATATGCAACAACAGATTTGTAATTTTAAAAGGAATTGCGGTGTCGCCCATGAGATGATTAAACCACAAGGAGATCCGCACCATTGGACGATACTCTCTTCCAAAAGGCTCTACGAAAACATTCAGTGCATCCCAGGTATTATTAAATCCGGTGTTATGGAGGAGATGTACATAATCATCTGATGAAAATGATGGAGTGATTCCTGCGAAAAAAACGGCAATTAATGCGATGATAAGGATAATAAAGGGTACATGTTTTGACATAATTACTTTCCTGATCGACTCAGTCTTGCACTAAAGGATAAGTGCCCTTACAGGCGATCAGAACAAAAATATCAAGCATTGTTTATTCCTTACAAAATAGTGAGCAATCTAGGCGCGCATTCTAGCCTGTTGCGCGCAGCCATTGGGGACAAAATTCTTGAGTATTATTTTGAAAATTGCCAACACTGCCTTGATGCTAATTGCTTTTTATTCTGCAGCAATTGTGCCCAATTAGCCTTCAAATAAGATTTTTCGTTTTAAGCCATTAGGATAATTGAGATGAAAACTTTTGCGGACACTTCAATCAACGCGGGAATTAATCACTGGGCTGTCATGCATTTATCACCGCCAGGTTTTCAGCCTCGGGGTAAGGTTCAATAGCCTTAATGAGGCACCTAAAACGACCTTTACTCACTTAATTGAAGGGCCATTCACTATGAAAACTGTAAAGACCCTGGTTACAAAAATTCAAAGCGCTCGCAAGTATACTTTGCCGGTACTCTTCGTTTTATCCAGCCTCAGTGCAAATGCCCTGGCGCTGGGCCGTAATGATGCACCGTGCAAGTTTGGTGATGATTGCGCTGCGACCATTTATTACCATATCTGCAATCGGTTGTGCTTCTGGTATTAGTTGGCTCCTAATGCCGGATATAAAAAAAGATGGCTTTTAAGCCATCTTTTTAATTAATTAAATTCAAATATCACGCCTGCTTTAAGTGAATTTAAATTTCCAAAATCGTAGTTGGTTCGGGTGTAAGAACCAAAAACAGTAATTAGGTGATTGATGGGAAACTCCAGATTTAGCTGCCCAAAATAATCATTACCTGAGAAATTTTTGAATTCCCTGTGTGAATTTAATAAAACGCCTTGTTTTACTTTCATACTCCAATGGTTCAAACCAAAATTCGGAGTAATACGAAAATGTTTTGCTACAGGAAATCGATAACCGACAAAAATTTGTTCCTGGGTTAAATCGTAGGTATCACCCATTTCAAAAAAATTATCACTACCGGAGGCGAGATAGCCAACGCCAAAAACTATGTCTGATTCAAACACCATTCCACCGTTAACGCTTAATAACGTCGTGCGAATGTCATGATCGGAGTACTCGTCAGCAAGATGCTTTTGATCAATACTCACTGTGCTGCGTCCCCCATCTACCGCAACAAAATAGTCAGCGCTGAAGACTTGTGGAGCAAAGGCAAGTGTTACTAAACAAAGAATTTTAATTAAATTTCTCATCGCAAAATCTTCCTTAACCTGTGGGTTTAATGAGGGTCTAATTATTAAATTAAAAAAGGCGACTCGAAAGTCGCCTTTTTTAATTGCTGCAATTACTTATTTGCCAGCTTTTTTGCGGATCGCTTGCAGGGTACGCAATTGGGCTGATGCTTCTGCCAATTGAATTGCTGCACGTTGGAAATCGATCTCGGAAGATTGGTTAGCAAGTTGTTGTTGCGCGTGTTGCTGCGCTTCAATCGCTTTGGCTTCATCCATATCACCAGCGCGCAGGGCAGTGTCTGCCATTACGGTGATTTGATAAGGCTGAACTTCGAGGAATCCACCAGAAACGTAGAATACTTCCTCTTCACCATTTTGCTTGATAACACGTACCGGGCCGGGTTTAACGCCAGTCAGTAATGGCGCGTGACCATAGGCTATACCCAAGTCACCCAAAGTACCGGTAACAATGACCATCTCTACCAAGCCCGCGAAAATTTCACGCTCAGCGCTGACGATATTGCATTGAACAGTCATGGCCATATCCGTTTCTCTTGATAAATTACAAAAGCTTCTTCCAGTTTCTTCATCTCCGTAGGGGATCCAGTGTCTTATTTTTTAAAGTCGCTGGATTCCCTATTTAAAAAGGAGTCGTGGAAACGGCTTACTTAAGCTTGGTAGCTTTCTCGATAGCTTCGTCGATAGTACCAACCATGTAGAAAGCTTGTTCTGGCAAGTGATCGTAATCACCCGCTAACAAGCCTTTGAAACCACGGATGGTTTCTTTCAATGGAACGTATTTGCCTGGTGAACCAGTGAATACTTCCGCTACGTGGAATGGCTGAGACAAGAAACGTTCGATTTTACGAGCACGAGATACGGTTTGTTTGTCTTCTTCTGACAACTCGTCCATACCCAGAATCGCGATAATATCTTTCAATTCTTTGTAACGTTGCAGTACGGTTTGAACACCGCGCGCTGTGGTGTAGTGATCGTTACCGATGATCATTGGGTCCAACTGACGTGACGTTGAATCCAGCGGATCGATTGCAGGGTAGATACCCTTAGCGGCGATGTCACGGCTCAATACTACGGTTGAATCCAAGTGCGCAAACGTGGTTGCTGGAGACGGGTCAGTCAAGTCATCCGCTGGTACGTATACGGATTGTACAGAGGTGATCGAACCAATTTTGGTAGAGGTAATACGCTCTTGCAGAACGCCCATCTCTTCCGCCAATGTTGGTTGGTAACCTACTGCTGATGGCATACGGCCCAACAATGCAGATACTTCGGTTCCCGCCAGGGTGTAACGGTAGATGTTGTCTACGAAGAACAGAACATCTTTACCTTCATCACGGAATTTCTCCGCCATGGTCAAACCAGTCAAGGCTACGCGCAAACGGTTGCCTGGCGGCTCGTTCATTTGGCCGTAAACCATGGCTACTTTGTCTACTACGTTAGATTCTTTCATCTCGTGATAGAAGTCGTTACCTTCACGAGTACGCTCACCTACACCTGCGAACACAGACAAACCGGCGTGTTCTTTTGCGATGTTGTTGATGAGTTCCATCATGTTTACGGTTTTACCTACACCCGCACCACCGAACAAACCTACTTTACCGCCTTTAGCAAAGGGGCAAACCAGGTCGATTACTTTGATGCCGGTTTCGAGCAACTCTTCAGAGGCTGCCAAATCTTCGTATTTAGGAGCGGCGCGATGGATTTGCATACGCTCTTGTTCGCCGATAGGGCCAGCTTCGTCGATTGGGTTACCCAATACGTCCATAATGCGACCGAGGGTTTCTTTACCCACAGGTACATTGATTGGCGCGTTGGTGTTGGTTACGGCTAAACCGCGACGCAAACCTTCAGACGAACCCAGTGCAATAGTACGCACCACGCCGTCACCCAATTGTTGTTGTACTTCAAGAGTCAGATTGCCTTCGGTGATAACCAATGCATCATAAACTCTGGGCACTGCATCGCGTGGGAATTCCACATCGATTACCGCGCCGATAATTTGAACTATATGTCCGCTACTCATTTCCGGTTCCTCTATTGTTCCAGAAATCTCAGGCCCTTTTAATAACACCTGGAAGGCCTGAAAGTTTAAACACGATTAATTGCCTGGCTGTAGCTGATGGTCGGGAGCAATTATGCAATTGCCGCCGCACCACCTACGATCTCTGACAGCTCTTGCGTAATGGCTGCTTGACGCGCTTTGTTGTAAATCAGTTTCAAGCTATCAATCAATTCACCAGCGTTGTCGGTTGCACTTTTCATCGCAATCATACGTGCAGCCTGTTCTGAGGCAGCATTTTCAACGACGGCCTGATAAACCTGTGACTCAATAAAACGGGTCAATAAACCTTTTAACAATTCCGCTGCATCTGGTTCATAAATGTAATCCCAGTGATGTTTCAACTTGGTATTTTCATCGGCAACCAGTGGCAACAATTGGCGAATCGTTGGCTTCTGAGTCATGGTGTTGACGAATTCGTTGCTTACGATAAACAACTTATCAATCTTGCCGTCTTCAAATGCATCCAACATTACTTTCACACTGCCGATCAAATCTGCAACTGTTGGTGCTTCGCCGAGATCGCGCGTAGACGCAACCACGTTACCGCCAAAACTTTTAAAAAACGCAGCAGCTTTCGCTCCGATCAAGCACAAATCTATGGCTACACCCTGGTCGGCCCATGTCTTCATATTTTTGATGGACGACTTGAACACGTTCGCGTTCAAACCACCACAAAGACCACGGTCACTCGATACCAAAATGTAGCCAACGCGCTTAACGGGGCGCTCTTTCATAAAACGGTGTTTGTATTCGGGACTTGAGTTTGCCAAGTGTCCGATTACGTCGCGCATACGATTGGCGTAAGGTTTACCCAATTGCATACGCTCTTGCGCACGACGCATTTTACTCGCGGCGACCATTTCCATCGCGCTGGTAATTTTCTGCGTGCTTTTGACGCTCGATATCTGCGTCCGAATTTCTTTTGTGCTTGCCATACTCAAAGACTCAGTTAAAAAGATGCGCAAAGCGCATCTTTAATTACCAGGTGCGGCTTGCTTTCAGTTTGGTCACCAGCTCTTTGAACTTGCCTTCCAACTCGCCATTCCAGTCACCGGTGGCATCTATGTGATTCATAGTGTCAGCGTATTCGGATTTAGCGAATGAGAGCAGGGCAGCTTCAAAATCGAGCACTTTGCTAACTTCGATGTCTTTCAAATGACCTTCGTTAGCGGCGAACAACACCAATGCCATTTGTGCAACACTCAATGGAGCAAATTGTTTTTGCTTCATCAATTCGGTAACACGTTGACCGTGTTCCAATTGCGATTTGGTTGCTTCGTCAAGGTCAGAAGCGAACTGCGAGAACGCAGCCAATTCGCGGTATTGCGCCAACGCGGTACGAATACCACCGGCAAGTTTTTTGATAATTTTGGTTTGCGCTGCACCACCTACACGCGATACCGAAATACCGGCGTTCATCGCAGGACGAACGCCTGAGTTGAACATGGACGATTCCAAAAAGATCTGGCCGTCGGTAATCGAAATTACGTTAGTTGGAACGAATGCAGACACGTCACCGGCTTGGGTTTCGATCATCGGCAACGCGGTCAAAGAACCGGTTTTGCCTTTCACTTCACCCTTGGTGAACTTCTCAACATAATCTTCACTCACGCGTGATGCACGCTCAAGCAAACGGCTGTGGAGATAGAACACGTCGCCAGGATAAGCTTCACGGCCCGGAGGACGACGAAGCAACAAGGAGATTTGACGGTAAGCCCAAGCTTGCTTGGTCAAGTCGTCATAAATGATCAAGGCATCTTGACCGCGGTCACGGTAATACTCACCGATGGTGCAACCAGTGAACGGAGCCAGGAATTGCATCGCCGCCGGATCAGAAGCGGTTGCTGCGATCACAACGGTATGTGCCATAGCGCCGTTTTCTTCCAGTTTGCGCACTACTGCCGCAACTGAAGAAGCCTTTTGGCCGATGGCAACATAGATACACTTAATGCCAGAACCTTTTTGGTTGATGATGGCATCAACAGCGATGGCAGTTTTACCAATTTGACGGTCACCGATGATCAACTCACGTTGACCGCGACCAATTGGAACCATGGCG
The DNA here is from genome assembly GCA_966096785.1 of uncultured Gammaproteobacteria bacterium. Taxonomy (GTDB): domain Bacteria; phylum Pseudomonadota; class Gammaproteobacteria; order Pseudomonadales; family Cellvibrionaceae; genus Cellvibrio. The sequence continues at coordinate 18,763 of CBHTVU010000044.1, forward strand.
TCGATGGCTTTCAAACCGATTTGTACAGGTTGGTCTACTGATTTACGCCAAATTACACCTGGAGCAATTTTTTCAACTGCGTCAGTCATTTTGGTGTTCAGTGGGCCTTTACCGTCGATTGGGTTACCCAGGGCGTCAACAACGCGACCGAGCAATTCTGGCCCAACAGGCACTTCCAGAATACGACCGGTACATTTACATTTTTGACCTTCGGCTACACCGCGGTAGTCACCGAGAATTACGGCACCCACGGAGTCGCGCTCCAGGTTCAATGCCATCCCGTAAACGCCGCCTTCAAATTCAATCATCTCGCCGTACATTACGTCGGCCAGACCGTGAATACGAATAATACCGTCCGTTACGGAAACGACAGTACCTTCGTTTTGAGCTTCTGTAGAAAATTCAAGACCTTCAATACGCTTCTTGATGATTTCACTGATTTCAGAAGGATTCAGTTGCTGCATGCTCTGTTCCTCAATCCTAGAATTAGGATTTCAATGCTTCGGCGAGCTTCGCCAAGCGACCACGGACCGAACCGTCGATTACCATGTCACCGGTATGGATAACCACACCGCCCAACAGACTCTTATCAACCGAGCTGTTCACGTCAATCTTACGATTCAATTTGGCGCTTAGTGATTGAGCCAATTTGTTAATCAAGTCGACAGGCAACTCATAAGCCGCTGTCACCTCAACTTCGATTGTTTTTTCTTGCTGGGCTTTCATCTTGGCGAACAAGTCGCGGATGTAAGGCAACAACGCAAGTCGCTTGTTGCTAGCAAGGGTATGGATGAAATTTTTAACATTTGCATCCATTTTTTCACCACAAACTTGTACAAACACAGAAGCTTTTTGCTCTGCAGAGAGACCAGATGCGCCCAAGGCCTTTTTCACCTGATCCTGTTCTGCGACAGCGGCTGAAACTTCCAGTGCTTCAAACCAGGACTGCAACTTGTTCGCAGTCAAGGCGTATTCAAATGCAGCTTTGGCATAGGGTCTTGCCAAGGTAGTGGGTTCAGCCATATCAACCTCAATTACAATTCAGCAGCGAGTTTATTAACCAACTCGTTGTGTGCATTTTGATCGATAGAAGATCCCAAAATCTTTTCAGCACCGGCAAGCGCAAGAACTACCACTTTGCTGCGCAACTCTTCTTTTGCGCGGCTGGTAGCTTGTGCAATTTCAGCTTCAGCAGAGGCTTTTACGCGACCTGCTTCAACAAGAGCTTTTGCTTTTGCTTCTTCAACAATTTCAATTGCGCGCTTGTTGGCCGAATCAATAATAGCGGCAGCTTCTTTCTTCGCAGAAGTCAGTTGCTCAGCTACTTTTTGCTTGGCTAATTCAAGATCTTTTTCAGCCCTATCCGCAGCCTGAAGGCCATCAGCGATACGCTTGGTACGTTCAGCCATTGCCGCAACAATGGGTGGCCATACAAAACGGCTCGTCAGATAAATAAAGATGACAAACGCCACCATTTGGCCAATTAACGTTGCATTAATATTCACGTTTAAATGCCTTTGTTAAAGGGTTTAATAAGATCGCAGTGATTATTGACCAGCAACCGCGAACAGGATGTACATGCCGATACCAACACCGATCATTGGAACCGCGTCCACCAGACCCATTACAACGAAAAATTGAGTACGTAACATTGGGATCAATTCTGGTTGACGAGCACCGCCTTCCAGGAACTTACCACCCAAAATACCTACGCCAACAGCGGCACCAACAGCACCCAAACCAATAACAAGGGCACCTGCCAAATATAAAAAAGCAATAGCTTCAGTCACTGTATTTCTCCTACAAAGTTAAAGTTAAAAAGATAAAACAAAAAACAAACCAAAAAACAAAACCTTAGTGAGCCTCATCGTTCTGATAGGCAAGGCTCATATAAACAATCGTCAACACCATGAAAATCATGGCTTGCAAGAAAATAATCAGGATATGGAACAATGCCCACACCACTTGGATCAAACCAGCCAAAGGAGCAAATAACAAACCCGCACCGTACATAATCGCAACCAGGATGAAAATAATTTCACCCGCGTAAAGGTTGCCAAACAAACGAAGGCCGAGAGATACGGGCTTTGAAATCAATGTTGGTAACTCAAGAATGAAGTTCACTGGAATGAAAATCGCCTGAATAATTGGGTTACTGCTGCTGAACGGATGCAGAGTCAATTCCTTCAGGAAACCCAATGGGCCCTTTTGGGTAATGCTGTACCAGAGAATCAAAATAAATACGCAGAAAGCCATACCCAGGGTGATATTAGGGTCGGTTGAAGGAACAACCTTAAAGAAAACTTCGTGCGGGTTTGCACCCATTTGAACGCCAATCCATTTTGCGATTTCAGGTAAAAGGTCAACGGCTATCAAGTCCATGGCATTCATGAAAAATACCCACACAAAAATGGTTAATGCCATAGGGGCAACCATTTTGTTTTGGTAGGGAAACATGCCTTTCACGTTGTCTTCGACAAATTCAACCGCTGATTCAACAACGTTTTGTAAACCTTTGGGAGTATCAGAGGTTACTTTTTTGGCTACGCTGCGAAAGATCAAAAAGAATACGAGGCCAAGGAAGAGTGACCAACCCATAGTGTCTACGTTAATTGCCCAGAAGCCAAAAGATTTTGCTTCCGCGCCATTAGCAGCAAAACCCCAATGACCATCAGGGAACTGGCCGTAGGTAAGATTGGTTAAATGGTGTTGGATATATTGCGATGAAGTGAGTGCTTCACCGTGTTCACCTGCGTGT
>CBHTVU010000045.1:0-21503 GCA_966096785.1 uncultured Gammaproteobacteria bacterium
AACTAACTTGTGGTTTGCCCATAACATCAGCGAACTCATAGCTGGTCGACAGATCCAATTGCCCGCGAGCATCTGCCATCAGTTCGGCACCCAGAATGCCGTTTTGATTAGGAGGCGATGAAATTTGTTTGTCATTCCACACGTAAGTTAAACGCACCGAAGCACCGTAATTTTCCCAATAGGCCGTGAAGTTGTAGGTTTCAGGAGAAACGCCAATGGCTTTTGCGGGAGCACCAGCGCCCTCTCCACGTTGGTAGATGTGGGTGTAGTTAGCGTTGAACCCCAATCCGTTAAACACAAAATTCAAAGGTTGAACCCAGGTAAGTTCAGCGCCTTCAATTTCCAAATTTCCAGGCGCATTAACTTGTTGGCTAACTAGAATGGGAGCAGAAGCGCCGCCGCGGGCAAGTAACAAATTTTGTCGCTCAGTACTTAATGTTCCGAAGGGAACGACGGTGGGATTTCCAACGGCAACCAATAATTCATTGAAAGGAACATTGAATACGTTGCTTACAGTAAACCCAGTCATTTGTTTGCCAAACAAAGTAGCACCCACATAGCCTTCGTCGCCTGTGTACCATTCGCCACCAAAGTCGACATTAGTGGATAAATAAGGAGAAAGGGCTGGGTTACCATAGCTCGCATTTTGTGCCGAAGGATCGCTAAAGTTAGTAGCGGGTAGCATGGCGCTCGGGTTTGGTCGCGTCATGGTTCGCGATGCAGCAAAACGCAAAACTATGTCGTCCGTGGCTTTAAAGGTTGCGTTGAACGAGGGCAATAAAAAATTGTAATTGGTTGGGTTATCCACATAAAAACGTTGCTGCGGTACAGGAGGCGTTGTGCTCGTTTGTGCAGGAATCACTACAGGGCCTGCGATGTTTTGATCGGTTTCTATATAGCGTGCGCCGATATTGAAGTGCATCTCATGGCCGACAACTTCGTTAGTTGTATTAAATTCTACATAGGCTCCTTTGGTAGACTCATCGAGCTGGGCAGTTGACGCACCGGTCGATGAACCACCACCTTCGGGTGCGGAATCTCTCAGCGCGTAATAACCAGTCGCTGATTTAAATTTATCAAATTGCACAGTGATGAAGCCGGGACCTTTTGCGAGATAGGAGCTCAACTCGCTTTGGGGAACCAGCGAATTTGGATTCAAACCATTACAGGGTTTTCTACCCGTTGCAGGTGAATCCCCGTTTGCATCAAGTCCATCGCGGCACACCACATCTTCCCAGCGAGCACTGTTATCCAAGCCTTTGATGTCGCGTGTCGTAGTGTCGTAAGCGAGGCCGAATTTAATGTTGTTATCGTTGTCACCGAAGCGATAATCCACGTGCACGCCATCGGTTTCAGTATGACGCTTTTCATTCGCAATATTGAGGCGACCACCGTTCCACGCCCACCCCAATTCGGTGTTATTGAAATCAACTTTTCCGTTAGCGTCTTTCACGTCAAAGGTTGGAATTGTTCCATTTTTGTAATCGACGTAAATACCTTTATTGAGTTGCGTCGCAACCATCACTGTAGGTGATTCACGGAACCAGTCGCTACGGCTTCTATTGGCTTGAATGTCGAGCGTGTGTGAATCACCGAATTCAAAGTGCGCACCGGGGTTCACGTTGTAAAATTGCGCGCTCTCTTTATAAGGGCGAGCTTCCTGGAAGAATTGCACGTTGGCGAAGGTGCCAGAATCTACAACACCATTGCTATCCAACTGCATATTTAAAGGGATCATAGAGCCGTTGCGACCGACCATCGTCATGGCTAAACGATCGACATCTTTCTTGTCATTGGTGGACATAACATCCACATAAAATTGCATTTGATCGTTGGGTCGATATTCGAAAGAAGCCAATCCTGTCGTGCGGCCATCAGTCCCGTTCATATGTGCCTGGCGGCCCAGTCTTGGCATAAGCGCATTGGAGATTTGAGTGATGTCCAAACCAGGGTTATGTGCTAGCAACCAGGCTTGATCAATAATTTCACCGTCAGTTAAACCAGCACCGGCGTTCACGGGAACCTTGCCATAACCAAAGTTAGGGCTATCAGCTACCTGATCAAGCCCGGCCATAAACCAGTTATTACTTCCTGTCGTATTACAGCTTCCGGTGGTAGCCAGGGTTTGGCCCGCACCAGGCGTAGTGCCGCAAATTCGGTGTGAAGTATTCAGGTTGCTGTAGCCGATAGTTTCATAACCTGTGGCTACCAGTTTTTTATCGACATGAGCGACGCCGAGCAAAATGCCGAATGTGTCGTCACGCCAGGTCGCCGTGGTTGCTACTTTGGGGCTGTTGGTAGATTGCAAATCTGTATACACATCTTGAGCGCTAAGATTAATGTGAAAGCCATCGTCTTTATAATCGAAAGGCCGCGCCGCGCGAATGTTTACGATCCCCGAAATTCCCCCTTCAAGCATGCCTGCTGTCGGGGTTTTTTGTATGTCAAAGCGGGTGAATAATTCTGTAGGGAAAAGGTTTAAATCAACCTCGCGGTTTTGGTTTTGTGTATCAATCGTACCTGATGTAGCCACCGCCACTTGCGAGCCATTAAGGAGCACCTTCGTAAAGCTGGTACCCAAGCCGCGCACGGATACGTTAACGCCCTCTCCGAAAGGATCGCGATTAATTTGTACACCGGGCATGCGGTTAATCGCTTCGGCAATATTTGAGTCTGAAAATTTTCCTATATCTTCGGCGAATACTGACTCCACTAGCGCGGTGGACTCCCGCTTTGCATTGGTCGCACTTTGCAGACTTCCTCTGTAACCCGTGACTATGACTTCTTCTGCTTCAATGGGTTTTGGTGATTCTGCTGCGAGAGTCACTGCCGAAGCAATGCTTAAACTCAACAGGCTTAAATGAAATAGGGGGCGTGAGGCTTTATTTTTCATGTTAACTCCAAATTATTATTTGTTATTAAATAAGAACTAACCTGTTTCTTTATCTAATCAGCGCAAAATTACTGGTTGATGTCGCGACAATGATCCTTGGAGAGCTTTAGGAGAATCGTGCGATTGCGCTTTTCAATAATTGAAAGCAGGAAGTTTTTAGTAAATCCATGTTTATCGGCTCTTCTGCAACTCAATGATTGCGTCGCTAAAATATAGAAGAGCGGAAATGAAGACTTTAATTTCCAGGCGATTTGTTTTTTAATTTTTGAAAGTTGAAGCATTTTTGCAAATATTTCTAAAGGTTTTCATTAGAAAAGTGACGCAATTAGCTTACACGGACATGTCTTGTATACTAGTGTATCATTGTCCTATTTCAAGAGTGAGCGCATAAAAATGTTAGCGCCATGGGATAGGTTGGCGTTAGTAGGCAAGGCTTCTAATCATTGTGGCCGTTAGAAAGAGGCTTTTAACCTAGTTTTCGGAGAGGCGGAAATCTTTGAAGGTTGATGGAGCGCAGTTATAAGTGGCTTTAAAAAGTTTGTTGAAATAGCTGACATTATTGTAGCCAACGGCATAAGCTATTTCGGATATATTTGCGTCTTTATTTTCTGACAGCAGGCGAGCGGCTTCTGTTAGGCGTAACTTATTTAAATAAGCGCTAAAGGTTAGGCCTAATTCATCTTTTAAAATGTCATTGATTTTAGTGCGATTAATACCCAGCGCACTGGTCGCTATTTCAATACTTAGATTGGGATTCACATATTCGCTTGCTATAAATTTTAATACTGCCGTTTTTTCTTTATCTTTTTGAGGCGCCAGCGATAATTTTTTATAGGCAATAATTGGCTGATCCTGCTTTAACCTGTTTTTTAGATCTTTAATCAAAACCGCAGTGTATTTACGAAATAATAAAGTTAAGACCGCACCCCATAAGAGAAGGCTTAAGATGCCTGCAGCATAGATATAATTGGGATCGTGCCCAAGCAATTTTACATCGGTAATTTTTACGTGCGAGTGCGTATTTAATGGGCTATTTAATGAATTATTCCATGCAATACCCATGACTTTGTTTAATTGGTAGCCCGTATCACCTAATTCAAAATGATATTTCCCAAGCCACCAGTCAGGTGTAAATATTTCATCGAACGCTATTTTAATGGTGTTCCATTTGCTGTCACAGCTGAAATATTTAGATGAAACTCTTCGTGTGTAGGCATCATTTAAATCTGTCACTTTCTCATCGAAACTAAATAAAGTAAAAATAAGAACATTGCGGGGGTCACAAATTATTTTGAAAGAAATATGGCTGTATTTCGACAGATCAATAAGTTTATAAGGTTGAATAGGATCTTTGAAATTTAAAGAGTAATGCGTGTAAGGAAAAGGTTTGGAAGAATCAAGGATAAAATCATACTCTATAACCCCCACCTCTTCTTTAAGAGTCAATGACGTAATTCCAACAGGTTCGCGCGGCTCAGTGGATGATATCCATGCAAATTCATCATCTCTTCCTGGGAATAAAGATCCCTCCAATCGAGATTTACTTATTCCGATATAGAGAGTTAGAGCCGTAAGCAGCACTAAGGCAATTATGGACAACAATGCATTTCTGTAAAACTTAAGCATTTTAGAAGAGACCGCTAGGCGAAATTATTATGATTGAATTAATAGCTTGGTAAGTTAAGTTGTTCTTTTTATTTGCATCTAAAAATGTATTACAAATACTCTAATGTATACGTAATTCTTTTTATATAGGGTGTTACCTATTTTCACGAGTATTACGCACTCTCGATACGAGCGTTTCAGGCTTATAGTTCAATCGACTATTAAAACTTTAGGATTTCTTTACACAAAATAAGCTTCCAAAAAACTCAATATTATATTTCTGCCTGGTCTTTCATTAGTTCACTTTCAATAAGAATCAGTCAATTCATATTTTTACGATGTGATTTGATTCACAAGGTGAATTTTTAGACGACATACTGCCTTTAACTAATAGCAAAAACTCTTCAATTTTTTTTCTTTTTTAAAAAAGAGCTTCAAAATTGCAAATTTTGTGCAGTTCTTTCCGCTACTTTCTCGTTCGAATTCCAACCCAAAACTCCAGCATCTAACAACAAACCTAATCACGACAATAACTCTAGGGGTTAATCATGTATAAAAATAAAAGCTATAAAAACAAAAATCGTCTCTATACATCCTTGCTGCTTTCTATAGCTGGGGCATGTTTTGCCTGTTCACAGGCAATAGCTCAATCCGTAACGATTAATGCGGCCACTGAATATCAAACAGTCACTGGCTTTGGTGGTATGAACGGTGTGGGTTGGATAAATGATTTGACCTCTTCCCAAGTAGAAACTGCGTTTGGAACCGGTAACGGCCAATTAGGCTTAAGCATCCTGCGTCTTCGCATTGACCCCAACTCCGCTAATTGGAATACACAAGTACCAACAGCTGTTCGCGCTTATCAGATGGGAGCGAAAATTCTGGCAACACCATGGTCACCTCCGGCTTACATGAAAACAAATAACAGTTTGATCAGCGGAGGAAAATTAAAGACAGAATATTACGATGAGTATGCAACTCACTTATTGAATTTTGCTGATTTTATTTCTCGTAATGGCGCACCGCTTTATACAATTTCTATACAAAACGAACCTGATTGGCACCCGGAATATGAATCTGCTGATTGGTCGGGTGATGATTTCGTTGCCTTTTTAAACTCACAGGGTTCTCGCTTTGGTTCCAATTTAAAAGTTACAGTGGGCGAGTCGGTGGGTTTCAGCAAGAAATTTACTGATCCTGTATTAAATAGTTCAACAGCTGTTCAACATGCCGACATTATTGCAGGCCATTTGTACGGCGCCGTGCCACAGGATTACCCGCTCGCTCGCAGCAAGGGCAAAGAAGTATGGATGACAGAGCATTACACTGACAGCAACAGTGATGCGGATGTATGGCCGCTTGCGTTAGATGTAGGTACAGAGTTGCATCGCAGCATGACTGCCAATTTCAATGCCTATATTTGGTGGTACATACGTCGCTCTTACGGATTTATTAAAGAAAATAGTCAGGTCAGTAAACGTGGTTACATCATGTCGCAATACGCGCGTTATGTTCGCCCCGGTTATAAACGTATTGGTGTAACTGAAAAACCTTATTCGGATGTATCCGTCACTGCTTACAAAGGCCCCAATAATAAAATTGTGTTGGTTGCGGTAAACACAGGAACTTCATCGCGTGCGTTAAACCTGACATTGCAAAATGCAAGCGTTGGTAATTTTGTTAAATACAGTACATCTGGAACACTTAATGTCAGTTACGGCGGCACTACAAAACTTACTAACGGGGCGGCTACCGTTTACCTGGAGTCGCAAAGCGTTACGACATTAGTCAGTGAAGGGAGCGAAACATCTTCATCAAGCACGTCTTCTTTAAGAAGTTCAAGTTCCTCATCAAGAAGTTCGCTTTCATCAACAAGCTCGCTTTCATCGAAAAGTTCAGTCTCATCCAGCGTGATTCGTTCAAGTTCGTCCAGCGTCACATCATCTCAGCCACGTTCTTCCAGCAGTTCATCAACGGCCAACAATTCTGCTAACTGCAGCTATGTAGTTACTGGTGATTGGGGTTCAGGTTACACAGCAGTGATTCGAATTAAAAATAACGGAAGCTCCGCGATTAACGATTGGAATGTTAGTTGGAATTACAGTGATGCCTCGCGCGTTACAAATAGTTGGAATGCAAATTTAACAGGCAGCAATCCTTACTCTGCAACGGGACTTAGCTGGAACTCTTCCATTCAAGCAGGGCAGACCGCTGAATTCGGTTTCCAGGGAACAAAAAATAATGGAGCAGCGCAGGTTCCATCTGTCACCGGTAGTGTCTGTAATTAAGCACATTGTTTTAAGTTAGGCTCGCATTACCCGATCTTCGGATCGGGCTTTTTTTAAGTGAGCAAATTATTAATTTCTGTACCAAAAATATAACGGAGATTTTAAGATGAACTCGCAAAAATATTTTCTCGAACCTGGTTGTCTCAAACGTAAATGGGGCGTATTAGGTATTGGTTCCCTAATTGCACTTTTATCTCATTCTGCGTCTGCCAGCTGCACTTATTCGGTTGATAGTGAATGGGCTGCTGGATTTACCGCGAGCATCAATATTAAAAATGATACAAGTGCGGCGATTAATGGTTGGAGCGTGAATTGGCAATATTCTTCCAATCGCATGAGCAGCGGTTGGAATGCCAATTTTTCTGGCACCAATCCCTATACAGCAACCAATTTAAATTGGAATGGCGGCATCGCTGCCGGTCAAACAGTTTCTTTTGGAATTCAGGGCGAAAAAAATGGCGGCTCGGCTGAGCGTCCGACTGTATCGGGAACAGCGTGTAGTGGCACTACAACTTCAGCATCAAGTTCCGCAGTGTCGAGTTCGACTATATCAAGCTCGGTACGTTCTTCTGTATCCTCAGCGTCGTCTGTCAGATCGAGTTCCTCTGTTGCAGTTTCCTCTTCCAGTGTTTCAGCTAATGCCTGCCCAAGCCAGGTACAAAATGCATTTCAATCCTACGCTCCAAAAATTCCCGTTGCTGTGCAAGCAGAAGATTTCGATCCCGCTGGATATTCTGACTCAAGTACTACCAACGAAGGTGGTGCTTATCGAACGGATACAGCGGTTGATGTTAAATCAATCACGGGCGGTTATGCCGTTGGTTGGATGACTAATGGTGAGTGGTTGGAATACACCATTTATGTAGAAACCGAAGGTGATTACGACGTAACGATTCGTTCAGGTGCTGTGGGTGATGGTCGTACCATTAAGCTTTCACAATGTAATACAACCTTGATTGAATCTTTCGCTGTACCGAATGTGTCTACCTGGGGTGAATTTAAAACCTGGTCCGCAGGAAAAGTTCATTTAGGTACGGGTTATCAAAAAATTCGCGTGACTGTTGGCAGCACCGATTATTTAGATCTCGATTGGATTTATATTGGCAATTACAGCGGCACAATTGATCCAAAATCTTCCAGCAGTTCTTCTACAAGCAGCAGTTCTTCTAGCAGCAGTTCAGCAACTTGTGCTTCTACTTACACAAACCCGTTGATGTGGGAAGACTTGCCAGATTCTGAAGTCATTCGCGTTGGCGATGCCTATTACTACACCGCCTCAACATTCCATAATTCACCTGGCGCACCTGTGTTACGTTCTTACGACCTGGTGAATTGGGAATATCTTTCGCACTCAGTTCCTGCGTTAGATTTTGACAGCTCTTACAATCTTAACGGCAGCCGCTCTTATGTAAATGGAATTTGGGCGTCGTCACTGCAATATCGCGAAAGCAATAAAACATTTTATTGGATGGGCTGCATGCACAATAAAGGCGGTGGTTATGTATTTACCGCTACTTCACCGGAAGGTCCATGGACAAAAAATTCCAGTCAAGCCTGCTATTACGACATGGGTTTGTTAGTGGATAAAGATACTGACAAAATGTATGTGGCCTGGGGCAATAATTCCATCAACGTTGCAGAATTAAGCTCGAATGGATTAAGCGAAGTTCGTCGACAAGAAGTGTTTAAAACACCCAGCAGTATTTCAGGCCCGCTGGAAGGATCTCGCTTCTACAAAATCAACGGCAACTATTATATTTTCATGACGCAATACGCGAACGGTGAATATGTTGCTCGCTCAACTAATGGGCCGTTTGGTCCTTACGAAATTCGTCCCTTTGCTGTGCGTCTGCCGTACGCCGGTGTAGGTTCGGGTGGGTCACCGCATCAAGGTGGAATTGTGCAAACGCAAAATGGCGATTGGTATTACATCGCGTTTAATGATGCTTATCCTGCAGGGCGCTTACCGGTAATGGCACCAATGACCTGGAGTAACGGTTGGCCATCGGTAACTCTCGTGAATGGTCAATGGGGTGCGTCTTATCCATTCCCCAATTTGCCGTGCGGCGCTGGAAAAGTGAAACCTCGTAATGTGAAAGATAATTTCACATCATCAATACTCAATCACGCGTGGGAATGGAATCACAATCCTGACAATAGCAAATGGTCAACGGGCTCTGGTTTAACACTGCGCACCGCAACCGTCACGAGCGATTTGTACGCAGCGCGCAACACACTCACTCGTCGTATTGAAGGGCCAAGATCGGTTGCTACCATCGAGCTGGATTACAGCGCAATGCAAAATGGAGACGTTAGCGGCCTGGCAGCATTCCGCGATTCTTCAGCGTGGATTGGCGTGAAAAAAGCAAACGGTTCTTACCGCGTAGTAACAACAACCGGTGCATCACTCGATTCGAGCTGGAATACCAATAGTTACGGTTCAGAAGCAGCGAGTTCGTCAGTTAGCGGTGGAAAAATTTGGTTGCGGGTAGATGCAGATGTTCGTACCACTAGCGGCGGTGGAACAGCACGTTTTTATTACAGCACAAACGGAACTAGTTATACGCAATTAGGTGGTACTTTCACCATGAAACGTGACTGGACATTTTTCCTGGGCTATCGCTTTGGCATTTTCAACTATGCGACTCAATCATTAGGTGGATCGGTTCGTGTTAGTTCATTTGATGTTAGTAAGCCCTAGTTGAGGATGTGTGAGTAACACTGAAAAACTACTACCAGGAAAAGCAAATCAACCGTCATGTGTACCGTCAACGATCACGATTGTTGACGGTATTTTTCTTAGGCTATTTAGGATGTGAATAATGTATAAAAAATATATATCGTCAAATCAATTTTCGAGAAAAATAAAAAATACCTTCAAGTTTGTCAGCGCTTCATTAGTACTTGCTGCAATTGCACAAAGCTCATCTGCAAGTTGTACTTACACAATTGATAGTGAATGGTCGAGCGGATTTACGGCTAGCGTCACTATTAAAAACGAAACTGGCTCGGCCATTAATGGCTGGAACGTAAGTTGGCAATACGCTAACAATCGTACTAATGGTGGTTGGAACGCAAATTTTTCTGGCACTAATCCTTACACAGCAACCAATTTAAATTGGAACGGTGCAATTGCAACAGGTCAATCAGTGTCGTTTGGTATTCAGGGTGAAAAAAATAGCGGTACTGCAGAGCGTCCAACAGTAAGTGGTGCTGTATGTGGTGGCAGTACAAGTTCTGTTAGTTCTGCTCGTTCAAGTTCATCAACGCCTCCAGTGAGCTCCTCATCGCGCGCAAATTCTTCAGTAGCGTCTTCTTTATTAATTGAAGAATCCCAGGCAGGTTTTTGCCGTGTTGATGGAACTATTGATAGCAACAATGATGGTTTCACTGGCGCTGGTTTTGCAAATACGAATAATGTTCAAGGCGCCGCGGTGGTCTGGGCTGTTGAATCATCTAACAGTGGTCGCCAGACACTAACATTTCGTTATGCCAACGGCGGAATCGCAAACAGAAATGGTTCACTGGTCATTAATGGTGGTAGCAACGGCAATTACACATTGAGCTTACCTGTAACAGGCAGCTGGACAAGCTGGCAAACCGTTGCGATAGAAGTAGATTTAGTGCAAGGCAATAATATTTTGCAATTGTCCTCAGTGACTGCAGAAGGCTTGCCTAATATAGATTCATTAACCTTGGTTGGAGGCACTGTTAGAGCCGGTAATTGTGGTGGCGTTAGTACAAGTTCTTCGTCAAAAAGCAGTTCGTCGTCGTCAAGTGTTCCCACTAACCCTAACATGAGCCTGGGTTGCGGGAAAACACGCAGCTTACAAAATGGGTTAATCAATCTTCGCGTTGGCAACTTGGATCGTTCATATAGATTGCGCGCGCCTGACAACTACAACCCTAATACGCCTTATCGTTTGGTGCTCGGTTATCACTGGCGCGGTGGCGATGCATTGCAAGTTGCGAATGGCGGTAATGGAGCAGCCACTGAAACGCCTTACTATGGGCTTTGGAATCTTGCAAAAAATAGTACTATTTTTGTCGCACCTGAAGGTTTGGATAAAGGCTGGGCCAATAGTGGTGGGCAAGATATTACATTTACCGATGCGATTTTAAATCAGGTTCAAGGTGATTTGTGTATCGATAAAAGCCGCATTTTCGCAACCGGATTTAGTTTTGGTGCGGGCATGTCTAATGCAATTGCTTGCGCGCGTGCTAACGTATTTCGTGGAGTTGCCCTCTACTCAGGTGCGCAACTGAGTGGCTGTAGCGGCGGTACAGCACCCGTTCCTTTCTTTGCGGCCCACGGCATAGACGATAACGTATTGGGCATTTCGTTAGGGCGAGGTGTTCGTGATCGCTTTGTTAAAAATAATAAGTGTGCTGCTCAAAATCCGCTCGAACCTGCGCGCGGCAGCGGTACCCATATTTGCACAAGCTACCAAGGATGTACGCCCGGGTATCCAGTTCGTTGGTGCGCCTTTGATGGCGGCCATTGGCCATCCCAGCATGATGCAGGAAAATCGGACACCTGGATTCCAGGCGAAGCATGGAATTTTATAACGCAGTTTTAAATAAAATTTTCTGGGCTACCGCTTTGGTATTTCCAATTATGCGACCCAATCAATAGTAAGGTCAGTTCGCATTGATCAGTTGGATGTCACTAAGCGTAATTTATTCAAGTGCATTCGTTAACATTAAGCCAGTAACAAAAAAATGCCGTCAAGTTTCAACATTCTGACGGCATTTTTTCATTCACGAGAAATTATAAATAAGCATTCCTGGTGGCTTAATTGCACTAACCTCATCTGCCAGTTGTACTACTCAGTCTTATGAAGTATTTCTTAGCCCTTTCATGCAGTTACCCGCCCCGGCCCCGGAAATATATTTTGATCATCCCTCTCGTCCACCTAGTAATCCGCTTAACTTACCCCTTATGATGCTTTCGATTTTTGCGAGAACCCGGTAGGTAGGCTATACCTTAATCCGCAAAGTCACCTCTCTATCGCATAAAGGAATCCGATGTATGAAAACCAGTTTACACGCTGTGTTGCTGATGCTCGTCTGCTGTTTGTTTGCCTCCTGTAAAAAAGATGAAACTCCCACCAAAAATAAAACGCTTTTAGAACCCAAGTGGTCGACTCATCTTGCTGATTATCCTAAACGTTGGGTTGCTGCTGAAAAGCCCATGTTTATTCGCTTTAGTCACCCCGTGGTAGCTGCAGAAAAGGTTAACAAGCCTGCAGAAGGTATTCTTGATATTGAACCCAAGCTTGCCGTTAATATTCTTTTTACTGCCGATAATGAGTTGCGTATTACACCTATTGATCGCATGCCAAATAACGCCACCATAAAAATCAAGCTGCATGGTGATAAATTACTGGGTGTCGAAAAATCGCTTAAACCCTTTGAGTTTGAAGTCCACACTGTAAAGCAGGAATACGATCTAAAAGTTCATGGACTCACTGCACAAGACAATGATCCGCTCAAAATGCAATTTAGTGGTGACTTGCACACGACCGATACTGCGGAGTTGGATGCAGTTAAAAAAATATTAACAGCTACCGTTAACGGCAAAGCTGTCGAGTTGAATTGGAAACAATCTGACGACAGGCAAAACAACACCTTTGATTTGAAAAGTATCGAACGTAAAAAAGATGCGGGCGTTTTACATATTGAATGGGACGGAACGGCCATTGGTTCCGTCGACAAGGGCGCGCGCGATATTCCCATTCCTGCTATTAATGATTTCATGGTGACGGGTGTGGAGGTTGTACGTGAGCCTTCGTTATATGTTGAGGTGAATTTTTCCAACACGCTGAATCCATCACAAAATTTACAGGGTCTAGTCACTATCGCCCAAAAAAACTTTTCGGTGAAAGTTGAAGGTAGTCATTTACGAATTTATCCTTCCGGTCTTGGTGCGGGTCCGCAAGACTTAGTCATCAGCGGCGATATGAAAAGTCATGAGCAGCAGCGTTTGGGCACAGAATATCGCCAATCCATTATTTTAGTGATTGAAAAACCCAGTGTTACCTTTATTGGTAAAGACACTACTATTTTGCCACCCGCTGAACATTTAACGGTACCTTTCACGGCGGTGAATGTCGATTCGGTTCAAGTCGTTGCATTCAAAGTGTTTGCAAATAATATTGGTCATTTTTTGCAGGATAACACCCAGCTGAATCCCGCTTATGCACCCACTCAGGAGGGCCGTTATTTATGGCGGAAAGTATATCGTTTACCTGAAGTGGCAAACGATAACTCCAAAAATTTCAATCTGGATTTAAGTGAATTAATGGCGCAGCACCCTGATGGATTGGTGCGTGTTGAATTGCAGATAGATCGCAGTAACTCGATTTATCCATGCGGTGGTGAGCGGCCAAAATCGCCGGTTAGAAAAATGCCGCAGAACCGGGAGCATCAACGGGATAATCGTTATTCATATGACGAAAACGACGAATATGTTGTTGAAGAAGATTCAGACGATACACAGGAGTTGCCAGCCTGGTACAAACAATATTATCAGTCACAAGGTTATGTAAATTACAGCGAGCGCGAAAACCCCTGCAGTAATTCGTATTTTTCTCAATCCTATTATTATAGCGGTAATAACGGCACCCAGTCAGCGCGCACTTTTATGGTGTCAAATATTGGCTTAATGGCAAAACGCGGTAGCGATAATTTGTTGCAAGTCATTGCAACTGGTTTGAATGATGCACAGCCATTATCCGGCACTGAAATAAATGTTTATAACTATCAACAACAAGTTATCGGCAAAGGTACTACCGACAGCTACGGCATGGTCGATATCACCACCGACGGTACGCCTTTCTATTTGCAAGCTGAAAAAGATAAACAAAAAGGATATTTGCGCTTACCAAAAAATGAAGCCTTACCTACGAACCAGTTCGATGTAGGCGGCGAACATATTAAATCCGGCTTGAAAGGATTTATTTATGGCGAACGCGATGTATGGCGTCCGGGTGATGATATTTATTTAACATTCATCATGCAGGATAAAGATGAGCGTTTGCCTGCAGGTTACCCCGTTACCCTGGATTTTTTTGATCCACAAGGCAAAAAGGTATTTAGCCAAACCAACACAACTCCCGTGAAGGATTTTTATCCATTTACTTTGAAGACCGAAGAAAAAGCTCCTACAGGAAATTACCGTGCAGTGGTACATGTGGGCAATCGCTTTTTTGATAAAGTCATTAAAGTCGAAATGGTTACGCCCAACCGTTTAAAAATCGATTTGAATTTTGATAACCCGGTGTTAAGTCTCAAAAGCATGCCGCAAAATGTGCACTTATTTAGTCAATGGCTGCACGGTGCAACGGCGAAGAATTTGAAGGCAGATTCAGAAGTAAAGCTATTCACCAAGAAAACAACTTTCTCCGGCTTTGATGCTTATGTGTTTGACGATCCTTCACGCACCTTCGAAAATTCAACACAAAAAGTATTCGAAGGAACTTTAAATGAAGAAGGTAAAGCGGATTTTTCCATCAATGTAGAAAATAACAATCCGCCACCGGGCATGCTAACCGCTATGTTCAACACACGCGTGTTTGAAGAGAGCGGAAATTTCAGTACCGCGTTGCGAATGTATGATGTATCACCTTACGATAATTGGGTTGGTCTGCTAATGCCGAAAGGCGATGGCTACTACAACTCATTGAGTCGCGATAATGATCACGAAGTTTTATTCCAAACCTTAAACGAAAAAGGTAAAGCCGTCGCCAATCGCAAATTGGAAGTAAACGTGTACGCCATTAATTGGCGTTGGTGGTGGGATGAGGGCACCGACGACATAGCCGCTTATGTTGGCAATAATGGCCACACAGCAGTTGCTAAAGAAAGCGTAGTGAGCGATGCACAAGGCCGCGCACATTGGACGCTGCCAAAAAATAAATTTGATTGGGGCCGCCATCTAGTGCGCGTGTGTGATCTCGAATCTAATCATTGTTCAGGCCAGCTCGTTTATTTGGGTTGGAGTTCAAGCAACGAGCGCGATCCTGAATCAGCAACCCAATTGATGTTGAGTACGGATAAAGAAAAATATCAGGTTGGTGACACGGCGGTTGTACGCTTGCCAAAAACGGTTCAAGGCCGCGTATTAATGAGTATTGAAAATGGTAGCCATGTCATTGAAAAACGTTGGCTGGATTTAAAGCCAGATCAACGGGAAGTTCCAATTCCAATCACGCAAGCTATGGCACCCAATGCTTATGTAAATATGGTGTTGTTGTTGCCGCATCAAGCACGCAAATCTGACGCGCCTATGCGTCTCTACGGCATAGTACCTTTATTTGTGGAAGACCCCGCGACGCATTTAATTCCCCAAATTGAGTTGCCAGAAAAAGTTCGCCCGGAAAGTAAGTTCTCAGTAAAAGTGAACGAAAAAAATGGCCATGCAATGACATATACTCTGGCAATGGTCGATGAAGGCTTACTTGGATTAACGGGATTCAACGCCCCAGATCCGCACAGTACTTTTTATCATCGCGAAGCGCTTGGTGTTTCTACCTGGGATATGTTTGATTCTGTCGTAGGTGCTTACGGCGCATCGCTCGAGCGTATTCTCGCTATAGGTGGATCTGACGCTGCGCAGGAAGCGGAGAAAAAACGTCGCGAGCGTCGCTTTCCTCCCATTGTAAAATTCCTTGGCGCATTTAATTTGGCAGCCGGTGAATCGCGTACCCACGAAATTACTTTGCCACCTTATATGGGAGCGGTGCGCGTTATGGTGGTCGCGGGCGATACCGAAAAAGTTCCTGCTTACGGTAAAGTTGAAAAGACATTAAAAGTTACGCAGCCATTGGTGCTCTACGCAACCTTGCCGCGTGTGCTTGGGCCGGGTGAAGAAGTTATGTTACCGGTGAATGTTTTTGCAAGTGAAACCAATGTTAAAAATGTAGAAATTTCTGTTGAAGGCAATGAAATTTTTACCTTGATTGACAGCAAAACGACCATGACATTTACTGAGCCTGGTGATGCCATTAAAAGCCTGCGTTTGAAAGTGAATGATCGCATCGGCAAAGGTCGTATAAAAGTAACAGCGAAGAGTGGCAATGAAATTGCGTCGCAAGAAATTTTTATCGACATCCGTCCTGCGAATCCGCCAACTGTTGTATGGCAAAGCAAATTGCTAGCGCCGGGTGAAGAATGGCAAGTTCCATTTGAAGCCCAAGGCATGCCCGGCACCAACAGCGCGAGCTTTGAAGTCAGCGTTTTGCCGCCGTTGAATTTAGAAAAACGGTTGAAATATTTAATTCAATATCCGCATGGTTGTGTAGAGCAAACAACTTCATCGGTATTTCCGCAATTACATTTGGCAAATTTAATGACTTTATCATCTGCGCAAAAAGCAGAAATTGATAAGAATATTACGTCTGGAATTCAGCGTTTGAATGGCTTTCAGTTGGCATCAGGAGGTTTAAGTTATTGGCCGGGTGGTGATTATGTTAATGAGTGGGGCAACAATTATGCAGGCCATTTCCTAATAGAAGCCAAGCGTGCCGGTTATGCCGTGCCGAGTGCGTTTTTGGATAACTGGATTAAATATCAGCAAGAACGCGCTCGCGCTAATGATGATAGAAATGATTATGGCGATGAAGTCTCTGCCTATCGTTTATACACGCTTGCGCTTGCCGATAAGGCCGAATTGCCCGCAATGAATCGCCTGCGTGAAAGATTAATTCATTTAAAACCTGACGAACAAATAAGTGCGCGCTGGTTATTGGGCTCCGCTTATTTGCATATGGGGTTAAAAGATGCCAGCAAAGATATTATGGGCAATTTAACCAATGTTATTCCTGACCATAAATATTCCAGCTATACCTACGCATCTGATTTGCGCGACGAAAGCTTGCTGTTAACCACTATGATCAAAGCCGACAAAGCCGCGAGTGAAGATGCCTGGAAACTTGCAGAGAAAATTGCAACGGGTTTAGGTGGCGACGATTGGTATTCAACGCAATCTACATCCTGGGCGTTATTAGCCATGAGCGAATTTGTAAACAAACGTGGTGGCAGCAACGCCGATTTAAAATTTTCGGTGAAACAAAAACCAACGGATGCATGGCAACCAGAAAGTGTAAAACAATCTTTCTATAAAGAAGATATCGCCAATCCGCATATACAAATTCGCAACGACGACACCAAAGGCAATTTACGTGTGTTGGTAAGCAATCGCGGTATTCCAGCTTCACTTGATGAACAAGCGACTAGCAATGGTTTAAAAATGTCGGTGAATTTCACAGGTATGGATAACAAGCCGATCGATGTAGAAAAACTTACGCAAGGCACAGATTTCGTCGCTGAAGTAAGTGTCACTTCCGACAACTCATTGCCGAGTTACAAATTGGAAGACATTGCACTCACCATGATCATGCCAAGCGGTTGGCAAATCCGTAACGAACGCTTGGAAGGCGCGGCCTTACCAAAAGGTATCGACTATATGGATTTACGCGATGACCGTGTGCTGAGTTATTTCGGCTTATGGCGCGATCACTACTGGTCCTACCGCTACAACGACAAAAACCAAACCAGCGTAACCCTGCGCGTTATTCTAAATGCGAGTTATGCGGGTAAATTCTATTTGCCCGCCTGGCAAGCCGCACCCATGTACGATGAAAAAATTAATGTGCGTACCAAAGGGTTTTGGGTTGAGGTGGTTGGGAAGTAATTGTTAATTTGAGTTATTGTTTTTTAATAGGCTCCTAGTATTTTGATGGGAGCCTGATGTTTTTTGTGGCATTAGACTTGCCATGATTTTTTGTCTAAAGAAGTCATGTAAAGTATAATGTTAAATTTATGACAAAATGGAGATGACATGAGAACTTTAGTCGGAATTTTAATTATTTTTTTTGCATTTAATGCGCATGCCAAGCTAGCAAATTCAAAAGCTAACGAAAAATCAGAAGATAGAGTAGAGACAAAATTTGGATCTACCTCTGTCAAAAGAGCGGTGACTGATGAGGGCAATGTGGTTATTTTAAATGCTGATGGTACATGGCAGTATGAAAACAGCAACCAGGCTGAAGCCGCATCACTAGCATTGACTGAAAACAATAAACCATTTACCAAGAGCGCTGATTTAACATTTCTTCTAAAAAGCACCAAAAATAAAACGGCCTTTTGGATTAATCCTGCAAAGTGGAGCTTTCAAAAAGGAGCTGGTGAAACACAACAGGAATATCAATTTTTATTAAAAGGTAATGATTTATACGGTGCTGCCATTACCGAGCAAATTGAAATTTCTATGGATGC
The DNA here is from genome assembly GCA_966096785.1 of uncultured Gammaproteobacteria bacterium. Classification (GTDB taxonomy): domain Bacteria; phylum Pseudomonadota; class Gammaproteobacteria; order Pseudomonadales; family Cellvibrionaceae; genus Cellvibrio. Next base: position 18,067 of record CBHTVU010000045.1, read on the forward strand.
TTTGGGACAAATTGCATTAAATAACGCACGTAAGCTTGCACCCGATATGCAAATTGTGCAGCAGGAATTGCGCACAGTAAATGGTATTAAAGTGCTTTATATGCAAATGAACGGATCTGCCAAGGGCGCAAAGTTTACCTTTATGGGTTACTACTATTCCGATAAAAATGGATCCACCCAATTTGTTACCTGGACTGCCTCAAATTTAGTTGAAAAATATAAGCCAGAAATTGAGACGTTTTTAAACGGATTTACTATTCAGCAGTAATTTTTTTCTGGTACCAAACTGAAATTTTTTGATGGATGTTTGGTGCCCTAAATTATTACAATCGAAGTGATCGATATTGTTTTAAGATCGATTCAATTTTCTGGGGACTGAGGCTAAAATTTTGCCTAAATTTCTGCGTAACGTGCGTGCTGTTACCGCTGTCGCTACGTCACTTCTATTGTGTATTTTTTTATACCTGCAATTTTCTCCCTTACCTTACGCTCTTAACAACAACCAATACGCCCGTGTTCTATTATCGAGCGATGGCGCTTTATTAGGAGCGCAGATTGCGGCCGATCATCAGTGGCGATTCGCACCGGTTGAAAATTTACCGGAAAAATATAGCCAATCTTTATTAACGTTTGAAGACCAGCATTTTTATACACATCCGGGAATTGATCTTACTGCAATTGGTCGCGCCGCTATTAGCAATATAAAGCGTGCCCGAATTGTAAGTGGCGGCAGTACGATTACCATGCAACTTGCGCGTATGTTGCGGCAGGAGTCGGTGCGAGCGCTGGAAAATGTAGAGAATGCTCCACCGCGAAATTTGGCTAGCAAAATAATTGAAGCATTTGTTGCCGTGCAATTGGAGTGGCGTTTATCCAAGCAAGATATTTTGCGCGATTATGCCAATCATGCACCTTTCGGTGGAAATATTATTGGTTTGCATGCGGCGTCATGGCGTTATTTCGGGCGCTCACCTGAGCAACTGTCCTGGGCTGAGTCAGCATTACTTGCGGTATTGCCAAATTCCCCATCGATGATGCATCTGGGTTTGCAGCGTGAGCGACTACAGAAAAAGCGGGACAGGTTATTACATAAATTACGCAATAAAAATTTAATTTCTGATCTGGATTTGCAACTGGCATTGCTCGAGCCTTTGCCAGAAAAACCCCAGCCCTTACCGCAATTAGCGCCGCATTTATTAACGCGCTTGATAAAAGAAAATCCTGACACGCCCTTGTTATATTCAACTATAAATCAGAATTTGCAAAAACGCGTGAGCGAAATTGCAGATCGTCACAGCAAGCGCTTGGCGAGTGATGGCGTGAATAATCTTGCGGTTATAGTGATTAATCACGAAACCTTTGAAACCCTCGCTTATATCGGCAACCGCGCCTGGATGAATACACCGCAGAGCTCGCCGGATGTCGATATCGTCAATCGCCCGCGTTCCACAGGTAGTATTTTAAAGCCGTTATTATTTGCATCCATGTTGCAAGAAGGTGAAATTACCCCTGCGACTTTGGTACCCGATGTGCCCACGCAATTTGGCAGTTTTACGCCGCAAAATTATGATCGCCAATTTCGGGGCGCCGTTCCCGCACAGCAAGCTTTGGCGCAATCTCTAAATATTCCGTCTGTTCACATGTTGAAACAATATGGTGTGGTGCGGTTTCAGGAACAGCTGAAAAGTTTAGGCATGACGACATTATTTCGTCCGGCGGATGATTACGGTTTAACCTTAATTCTCGGCGGTGCCGAAGGAAGTCTGTGGGAAATTTCTAGCATTTACGCACGCATGATTGCCACGGCGCGCGATGGTAGCTTTTCCAAATTCCCGGAGAAAATTTCGCTGCTGCAAAGCGAAACAAAAAATCCGCGCACAAAATTGCCGATGATTCGTCAAGGTTCCGCTTGGCTAACTTTACAGGCTATGATTGAAGTTGCGCGACCCGGTAACGATTCGCTGTGGCGCGATTATCAAGGCAGCCAAAATATCGCGTGGAAAACTGGAACCAGTTATGGCCTGCGCGACGCATGGGCAATTGGCAGTAATAGTCGCTATACCGTGGGTGTTTGGGCTGGTAATGCGGGTGGTGAACCGGCACCAGCATTAACCGGAGCAAGCAGCGCTGCACCGGTTATGTTTGATATATTCGATTTGTTAGGGTCAAGCAGCTGGTTGCAAAAACCTGAGCACGCATTAAAAAAAGTCAGTGTCTGTGCAGATGATGGATATCTCGCGGGAGGGCAATGTGTAGCAGTTGATCAGGAAATTCCGGGGGATAGCCATTTTGAAAAAGTAACACCTAATCACAAACGAATTCATCTGGATGCACAGAAAACCTTGCGTGTGCATAGTAACTGCGAATCGGTTAATAATATGCGCGGTGTGGACTGGTTTATTTTGCCTCCGGCGCAAGAATATTTTTGGCGTCAGCGCCACAGCAATTATCAATCTCTACCGCCCTGGCGTAAGGATTGTATTGCCCAGTTGGCGGAAGTAGATGATGATCAACCTATGGATATGTTGTACCCGCACGACACCAGTCGCATTTATTTGCCTGTGGATTTAAATGGTTTGCGTACTCGTGCACTTTTGCGCGCGGTACACCGAAATAATGACGCAAAAATTTTTTGGCATATTGATGATAGATTTTTAGGTGAAACAAAAGTATTTCATGAACAGAGCGTCGCTCTGGAACCCGGCATGCATAAATTATTATTACTTGATGAACAAGGTTACAAGTTGGAACGATGGTTTAAAATTCTTGGCGATAAAAAACTGGACACTGACAATAAAAATGAGGACCAATAAAATGATTAGAATAATTTTTCTGTTAATAGCTATGGCAACTTTTCTGGGTTGCTCAACCATGAGCAAAGAAGAATGCAAAATGGCGGACTGGTATTTGAAAGGTGTTGATGACGCTACTGCAGGTTACGCCGCCGATCGTGTCATAGATCATGGTAAGGCTTGCGCGAAAGTTAATGTTGTACCTAATATGAGAGAGTATCGTGAAGGTCATGCCAAAGGCGCGCGTTTATATTGCGTGCCGGAAAAAGGTTACAGAGAGGGGCGGCGGGGTGCGGCTTACAATGGTATTTGCCCTATGGAATTGGAAGATAAATTTTTACGCGCTTATCGGGACGGGCAAGAGCTTTACAACATCCAACGGAACATAGATAACCTTGCTAGCCAGATAGATAACAATAATTCCAAAATTGATAATAATTACAATGAAATTTCCCGGCTCAAGCACGATATAGTCAACAGTAACAACGAACAGGACCGCCGTTACAGCATGCGTCGAATTGACGAATTGGAAGATGACATTCGCAATTTAGAAATAAATTCAGGTCGCGCTCATCGTGAACTAGATCTGTATAGAAATGACTATCGCATTGTAGAAGATAAACATGTTCGTATGGGTTATATAAG
>CBHTVU010000046.1:0-21227 GCA_966096785.1 uncultured Gammaproteobacteria bacterium
ACCTCAATTACACCGGGAAGGTTGTAGCTCAACTTAAAATCATGCAACCAAACCACACCGTCGCTTTTTTTATTGATAGCATATGGATTTTCAGAGAGAACACGCAATCCCAGGTTCTCCAACAGCGGAATTGCATCCGAAAGCTCAATGGTCTGGGTTTTCCTGAATATTTTGAAGCGAACTATATTCGGCTCAGCACCCACAGGTTGATAAAAACTCATAGCAATATCGTCACTGGTTTTTAATTCACCAATAGACGCAATATCGTGAACAGCCGTGCGCGACTCAAAATATTCTTTATAAGATGACGAAAATGCGCTGTGATATTCCTGCAGCAAACGCATGGCCTTTTCTTCGCCATGTGATTCAACCAGAGATGCTTGCAAATGATCTTCCCAAGAGCGGGATATTTCGCGGATTTTCTGTTCAAGTTTCTCCTGACTATATTCAAGTGGAAAGCGCTGATCCAACTTAAATACCAAATGCACTCGTGCCAATATGGATTCTGAAAAATAGGTATTGAATTCAGACTCGGTAGAATTTATTGCTTGACCAATTATTTCCTGGATTCGCAACCGCATTTGCGTAGAAAATACATCCCGGGGAACATACACCAGGCAACTAATAAATTTACCGAAGGGATCGCGCCGCATAAACAGGCGAACCATATAACGTTCGTTGATACGGGCAATTGCAGATGCGGTTTCAAATAATTCTGAACTATTGCTTAAAAATAATTCGTCGCGAGGAAAAGTGTCCAGGATTTGTTGCAGGGATTTTCCATCGTGGCTGTGAGGGCTTAGGCCGGTGCGTTCAAATACCTTGCTGACTTTATGGCGAATCAACGGAATCGTGCTGGGTGAAACAACATAGACACTTGAGGTATACAATCCCAGGAAACGCATCTCACCAATAACATCGCCTTGCTCATTAAATTGTTTTACCACAACATAATCGGAATAGGCCTGCCGATGAACACGCGAGCGCACTGCTGATTTTGAAAAGGTTAATACTTGTGGAGCGAGATGAAAGCGTGCCATACCGGGATTCAAATCATCCGCTTCGGAATAATTTGCATCGCCACCTTTATAGGCGAACAAACCCAAACGCTTATCTACTTTTTCACGTAAGAATTTTTTACCTTTGCTCTCACCAAATTCATATTCGCTATAGCCGAGAAAGGTAAAATTATTATCGCGCAGCCATCTGAGGAATTCGCGGCTTTCATCAACATTAGCAACTACCACTGACTTTTCAGCGTGACTTAAATTTTCCTCAGCCCGATCAACCGCTTGTAACATGGGTTGAAAATCACGAACCACAACGCTTAACTCTGCCAGAACTGAAAGCAAGCTTTGGGTAATATCGTCCAGCTCTTCCTTGCGCGTTAATAAATTTATTTCCAAATAAACAAGCGCTTCTTTTTGAGAAGGTGTCTGCACTTCTAATGCGTCAACAATATCCACCAACTGATGCTTATTGTCGCGAACCACATAAAGCACCGTACTTTTTATTGCATGTATGGCAATATTACGACGATTCAATTCGATGCGAATTGAATCGACCAGAAATGGCATATCCGTTTGTTGAACCACTAAAATTGTGTGGGGACACACCCAGCCTTCGACATCCAGCTTGGGATTGATCAAACTGACTTTAGGCTGTACGCCATCAAATTTTTGAATGTATTTCCACCATTGATAGACGCTGCCAAACACATCGCCTAAATAACGACCAGCAATTTCATCCAATGGATAGCGAGAAAAAAAATATTCAATGAATTTGGTAAATCCCTGCATCTCCGCTTTGGGTATTTTTTCGCCAGCAAAAAGCCTGATGTCTTGCACAAAGGTATTTAGATCTTGGGAAACAACCAATTGACTATTCACACGAACTCCTTTAAATCGTCGGAACCCAATAATGGGGAGAAAGCAGCCTATTATTTGTAGCTTTGCATTAAGCCTAGCCCATAAATATGTATCCGGCTTAGGTGCATTGCCTAGTAGACCTTAAAACTAAAATTCGATTCCATTTGCCTCTTGAAAAATAAAGGAACTGACACCAAATGTTGCGGTCTATGCGCGGCGCCCAGCGTCAAGCAGGTCTTATTAGCTAGCGAATTTTTATTGTTCGATTCAACCCTAAGGCAACCTTCTTTATGAGTAACTTTCAACAACTTCAACATTTAAAGCTCTGGATGAATGATCAAATTATCGGTCAGGAACATTTAGTCGAACGTTTACTGATTGCCCTGCTAGCTGACGGACATTTGCTCGTTGAGGGCGCTCCGGGTCTCGCTAAAACCAAAGCTATTAAAACCCTTGCGCAAGCAATAGAGGGAAACTTTCACCGCATTCAATTTACACCGGATTTGCTACCAGCCGATGTCACAGGTACAGATATATATCGTCCCCAGCAGGGCGTTTTTGAATTTCAGCCGGGTCCAATTTTTCACAACCTGGTGCTGGCAGACGAAATTAACCGCGCGCCGGCCAAAGTCCAATCTGCATTGCTCGAAGCCATGGCCGAACGTCAGGTGAGTGTGGGCAGCAAGACCTACCCACTCCCCGCTTTATTTATGGTAATGGCTACACAAAACCCGATTGAACAAGAAGGTACCTACCCGCTTCCGGAAGCGCAACTCGATCGTTTTTTGTTGCATGTTAATGTGGATTACCCTGATGTATCTGCCGAGCGTCGTATTCTTCAACTCGTGCGCAATGAAGCTTCCGCAATAGCATCACCCCAACCTACTACCATCACACAAAACACTCTCATGGCTGCCCGCACTGAAATTCTCCAGCTGCACATGGCCGCCAGTGTTGAGGAATATATTGTTCAACTGATTAATGCTACTCGTCGCCCCACTCAGTACAGCGCTGATTTAGGTGAAATGTTGGAATACGGGGCGAGCCCTCGCGGTACTATTGCACTCGATCGTTGCGCACGCGCCTACGCATGGTTGCAGGGCAAAGATTTTGTAAGCCCGGATGATGTTCAGGCGGTAATTCACGATTGTTTGCGTCACCGCTTGATCTTAAGTTTTGAAGCAGAGGCAAGTGGTATAAATAGCGATAAAGTGATCGACAAACTTCTTAGCTCTGTGCCCCTGGCGTAACGCTTATGCAAACGACTGGCGTTAAAATAAGCGATCAACTTTCCCAGCTAAATCCTCAAGGTGCCTACGCAAATATGGCAAATCTGTTGCGCCTGCGTTTTGCTGCACAGGATTTACGCTTATTCGTAAAACGCCCCGTGAAAAGTCAACTCAACGGTGCTGAACGCACTCGGTTCCGTGGCCGTGGGATGGACTTTGAGGAAGTGCGGTTGTATCAAGCGGGTGATGATGTCAGGAGTATTGATTGGCGAGTGACGGCGCGCACCCAGGTCCCACACACTAAACTTTATCGCGAGGAACGCGAGCGCCCGGTTTATGTATTAGTGGATCAACGTGCCCCCATGTTTTTTGGTAGCCAACGCTGTTTTAAATCTGTTCTCGCTGCACACATTGCGGCAAATTTAGCCTGGGCAGCACTCAACAACAGCGATCGAATTGGTGGTTTGATTTTTGGTGATTCAGCACAGCGCGATGTAAAACCCCGTCGCAGTAAACATGCCGTTCTCGAATTACTCCACCAACTGCAGGAATTTAATCAGCAGTTGCGCTCTCCGGTTAAGCCTGCGCAAAGCAAATCTCTCGGGGCACTGATAAGCGATGCTCGCAGAATTGCAAAACCAGGTTGCGCATTATTTTTAATTAGCGATTTTTATGATTTCGATCAGCAATGCGAACAACAATTATTTGAATTGGCGCGCCATACGGATGTCACTTTGATTCACGTGTTTGATCCGCTTGAAAAGCATATACACAGCAATTCACGTTTAACGGTGAGCGATGGAATATCTCGCTTGCAATTACCGACAGATGAAACTGAATTCCAGCGGACCTATGAAAATGCTTATGCCGAGCGTTTGGACTTATTGACACGCAGTGCAAAGCGGCTCGCCATACCCTTACTTTCCTATGCAACCACCGATAACCTGCAGCAATTGTTGCGCGAACGATTTGCAGCCAGGAAATAAAATTTATGAGTCAGGTTCCATCAACAATTTCTCCAGTGGCTGCATCAGCTCAAGATCCACTTGCGCAATTGCAAGATATTCATTTACCACCAGAAATAGGTGTATGGCCACCGGCCTGGGGTTGGTGGGCGCTTGCATTATTAATTGTCGCAGTTGTTAGCGCTTTACTGTTTTTTATTACACGGAAAAAATCGCGCAATGCCTATCGCGCTTTGGCAATTGCTGAACTAAACGCTAATCATAAAAAATATTCTGACCAACAAAATTCTGAGTATTTGCAAAATGTCAGTATTATTTTGAGACGCACCGCATTAAGTGGTTTCGGCTCGCAATTTAATGCGAGTTTGAAAGGTAAGGAATGGTTGCAATGGTTAGATGATCACTGTCCCAAAACCCATAATCTTTTTAGCGAAGGTGTTGGTACAGCTCTATTAATTGGGCCCTATCAGAAAAATCCCGAATTGGATCGCGATGCCTTGCACAAATTGAGCCTCTTATGGGTGACTGAGCATTTGAATCAATGGCAAAGATCGCGCAAAAAAAAATCAAAAGAAATAAACTCCAATAACGAGGCCGACAGTCATGTTTGAATTGCAATGGCCATGGTTGCTAGCGCTCCTGCCACTTCCATTACTCATTATTTTATTGCCAGCACAAAAACGAGAAGACGCTGCATTGCGTGTTCCTTTTTTTGCGCAAGTTAAAAATCTGGAAACCAAAACTCATTCATTGCGCTCACAAAAACGCGTGGGCGCTTTATTGCTCTGGCTAATCTGGTCGTGTCTGGTATTTGCAGCTGCTAACCCGCAATGGATTGGCGAGCCCGTAAGCATGCCTAATAGCGGGCGCGATCTGTTAATTGCGGTAGATATTTCCGGCAGCATGAAAATTGAAGACATGAAGTATCAAGGCAGAGCTATACGTCGTCTTGATGCCGTAAAAATGGTAGTGGGTGATTTTGTGAAAAATCGCAAGAGCGATCGACTCGGCTTGGTATTATTTGGAACCCAGGCTTATTTACAAGCGCCACTCACTTACGATCGTCAAACAGTAAATACTTTATTGCAAGAAACGGAAATTGGTTTTGCTGGCGACCAGACATCCATTGGCGATGCTATTGGCCTTGCCATTAAACGTTTGCGCGCACGGCCAGATGCACAACGCGTGCTTATAGTACTTACTGACGGCGCGAATACAGCGGGAGAGCTTGAACCTACTAAAGCGGCGGAGCTTGCAGAAAAAGAGCATGTAAAAATTTATACCATTGGCTTCGGTGCAAATGAAATGGTGATTGATAACGGATTTTTCGGTTCCCGTGTTGTCAATCCATCCGCTGATTTGGATGAGCCCACCATGCGCGCTATTGCAGAAAAAACAGGTGGCCAATATTTTCGAGCGCACAATTTGGAGGAATTAGGAGATGTTCACCAAATGTTAAATCGGTTGGAGCCCATCGAATCAGAAGAAGAAAAGTTTCGGCCGGTGGATAGTTTATTTTATTATCCATTAATTGCAGCGCTATTACTCAGTTTTGCCTGGGCACTCTCTTCCGTTTTGCGCCGCAGCAACACTGCGCAACAAACACAGGGAACCGTACTGTGAATGCTTTAACAGAACAATTTCAATTGATCACAACTCAATTTCACTGGCTTCGACCTGTGTGGCTGCTGGCTGTTATCCCAGCGATTATCTTGTGCGTTTTTTTGTGGCAGAAAAAACGCAATGCTCATCAATGGCAACAATTAATTGCACCGGAGCTTCTTCCTTTTTTACTCGATGGGAAAACAGTCCACACCAAAAAATCACACATCTGGGTTTTGTTACTTGCCTGGATCATCAGCTGTATTGCCATTGCCGGTCCATCCTGGGTTAAACGCCCTACACCTGTAGAAAAAAACCAGAATGCCCTGGTCATTTTGCTCGATCTTTCCTATTCAATGATTAGCGAAGATATAAAGCCGTCTCGCATTGCGCGTGCACGGCTGAAAATTGCAGATATTTTACGGGACAGAAAAGATGGCCAAACAGCTTTAGTAGCTTATGCAGGTGAAGCTCATACAGTAACACCCATCAGCGACGATGCTAGCACCATTGTGAGTTTATTATCGTCCATGAACCCGGATATTATGCCCTTGCAAGGTAGCAATACGGAGGACGCTGTCGCACGCGGTATTCAATTACTTCACGATGCTGGTGCATCCCAAGGTGATTTATTATTAATTACCGATGGGGTTGTGCCAGAAGCCTTTGATAAAATTCAAAGCCTGCTTTCCGGTGGCAAGATTCGCTTAAATATATTAGGCGTAGGCACAACACAACCTGCTCCTATCCCCAACATTAATGGTGGTTTTTTGCGTGACAACGCGGGCGCCATAATTACAACACAACTTAATAGTGTCGAACTCAATCAATTAGCACAGCGCGTAAATGGTCGCTACCACGAAATATCCAACAACAATAGCGATATAAATTTTTTAAAGCCGCGCGAACTCAAAGACGAAGACAAACCCAAAGTGCAACGTGATTTTGATCAATGGATCGACCAGGGACATTGGTTTGTATTTTTATTATTGCCTATTGTTCTATTTTGTTTCAGACGGGGCTTGCTCTTTTGCCTATTCCTGATTCCATTTTTAGGTTTTACTCCTTCACAAAGTTATGCATTTGGCCTTGACGATATTTGGCTAACTAAAAATCAACAAGCACAAAAGCAACTAAAAAATGGCGACGCAAAAAGTGCAGCAGAACAATTTCAATCTCAAGATTGGAAAGCCACGGCGCAGTATCGTGCGGGTGATTACGCTGGTGCCGCTGAAAGCTTTTCAAAAATTGACACTGCAAACGGGCATTACAATCGCGGAAATGCTCTAGCCAAGTCAGGAAAGCTCGAAGATGCCATTAAAGCTTATGACGAAGCATTAAAGCGCGATGCCTCTATGGAAGATGCGAAAAAAAATCGCGACCTCGCTGAAAAATTATTAAAGCAACAGAAAGAACAGGAAGACAAAAACAAAGATAAGAATAAAAAGGACGACGATAAAAAAGATGATAAAAACAAGGATGACAAGAAAAATGATCAGAAAGATCAGCAAAACCAGCAGGATAAGAAAGATTCTGAGAACAGCAAAGAAAATCAACAGGATAAAGATAGTCAAAGCAGCAAAGACAGCAATAACCAAAGCAGTCAAGGTGATCAGGGCGATAAAAAGCCAGAGGATCAAAAACCCGGTGATCAGCAGCAGAGTAGCAGTCAAAACTCTGCCGCTGGCAATGCGCAAAATCAATCTGTTCAAAGTTCGTCAACGACTAATGCAGCTCAGTCCGGCCAATCATCGAGCGCAGGTTCAAGTCAGCAGCCATCTGCTGCACAAGCTTCTTCTAATGGATCTTCTGCTGATGGGCAGCAGGCCCAAGTTGGCCAACCAACTCAGGACAATTTAACCGACGAACAAAAACAGGCGATGGAGCAGTGGCTGCGAAGAGTGCCAGATGATCCGGGCGGTTTATTACGTAATAAATTTAGATATCAGTACCAACTGAATCGCCAGAAGCAAGCTGAAGGCGAATTAAAATCGCCCGAAAATAAAGCCGACCAACGGTTGTAATTATATGACGATGAAAAATATGCTTAATTTTATAAAAATCATGAAGCTCCCCTACTCCTTTGCGGGTATGAGATTACTCGCATCCATTTTTTTTCTTGCCAATTTATTTTTAGCAACCCAGGTATTTGCCGACCAACTCACTGCAAGTGTGGATCGCGATACCATAGGTATTCAGGAAACCTTCACCTTAACTGTATCCGCTGATTCAAGAGTTAGCAGCAAACCTGATTTTAGTAGTTTGCAAAATGATTTTGAAATTTTGTCCAACAACGAAAGCCAATACACGTCCATTTCTACTAGTGGAACTGAATATAAAAAAGTGTGGCAATTAACCCTGGCACCAAAACGCGTTGGCTCGCTGCTAATTCCTTCATTTACTGTTGATAAAACCGTAAGCGATGCAATTGAAATTAAAGTAACCAAACAAAGTGCAACCCAGACAAATGGCGACGAACCTGTTCGTGTAGCGGTTGAAGTGAGTAAAAAAACTGCGTTTGTTCAGGAAGAAATTCATCTGAAAATTCAAATCGTGTCCAAGGTGAACTTGAGCCAGACACAAATGCAACCGCTGGAAATAAAAAATGCGATTGTCATACCCCTGGAAGAAAAGCCTAAACAATTTATCAGTGTGATCAACGGTAGACAGCATTTAATTGAAGAACAAAACTACGCCATTTTTCCGCAAGAAAGTGGTGAGCTTATTATTCCGAGTGTAATTTATTCTGTGGTACCTAGTGTAGAGCGCTGGAATGATCCATTTGGGCGAAGCCAATCAAATATTTTACGTCTGCCAACAGAAGAACAGCATATAACCGTTAAACCTGTGCCTGCTGAATCTGCAGGGAAACCCTGGCTACCCGCAAACAACATCGCTATTAATGAGACCTGGAGTGCAAGCCTCGATCATTTAAAAATGGGCGAACCCGTTACACGAACAATTACCATTACGGCGGACGGCTTAACGGGTGGGCAAATTCCGCCTTTAACGAATACACCTATAGATGGTTTAACTTTTTACCCTGATCAACCGCAAAACAATGACAAAAAAACCACTAAGGGTATTGAAGGAACCCGTGTAGAAACCACTGCCATTATTCCTAATCACGGTGGTGAATTTACTTTGCCTGAGGTCAAGGTAGAATGGTGGGATATAGACGAACAAATCATGAAAACGGCAAGCTTGCCCGCCAAAACAATTACTGTGTTAGGCGATACCAAGCCGAGTAACTCTGCTATAACCGAACCGGCTTCATCCCAGCAAAGTGCGACGGGCGAACCCGCTGTTGTTACACAAGTAAATGAGAAGATAAATCCCTGGCTGTTAGCAGCCACTATTTTGTTTGGCGTATTGTCCATAATTCTTGGGGTTTACGCATTACATTTGAAATCCAGATTAAAAATGTTACAAAACCAGCAGGACGATGCCAGTGAAATAATTTCAGAAAAAGAAAAGCACATATGGGATTTGTTAAAACACGCTTCCGCCAATAAAGATGCAGTGGTCATGCGTAAAAATGTTTTAAGCTGGGCCAGATTTCAATGGCCAGATGCGTCTATTCATGCGTTGGATGATGTAGCAAAGCTGGGCGGAAAAATTGAACTCACTCAGGCCCTTAAAAAACTGGATGAGATGCTCTATAGCAATCACCCTTCCGACGATTGGGAGCCTAACGAATTGCTGCAGCTAATAAATGAGTGTCGTAAAGAAAAAAATGTGAGAAAAAAATCGGAAGGATTAAAACCACTTTATAGTAATTAATGCCGCAATAAAAATGGCGCCTTGAAGACGCCATTTTTAAACTCTAAAACAGTGTTTACAAACTTGCCCAGGTGTATCCAGTTGTATTCATATAGGACAGCATTGATGCTTCAGAGTTAAATCTTTTGGTTTGTACGCCTTCTGCATTCAAATCAATGTTTTGTCCGAATTTTTTGCTAATCAACACGCTCAGCGCTTGTTTATCCACTTTGCCATTAACACTTACGGACTTTAATTCCTCAGGAGTCAAACTGGCGTGTCTTTTGCCTGACTTATAAATAGTACCGTTGCTGAAATCTACGGCGAACGCAATGACACCCGGAATGAAATAAAATAACAAACCTATGGCATCCGCCACGGCAATTATTGGGTCTATCTCACCACTCTTGGTGCCCTTGCGCTCAGGATAAAATATGGTCCCACACGCAGTAAGTTCCAGAACCATCACTGTTGCCAAACTCATAGCGACCGTTTTCGTTAATTTTTTTCTGATCATAATGAACCCTCATGTAGTTAGAAGAACAGCTTTAAAACTGATTTTTTCTGAACAAAATGCTTGCCAAGTCTGCCCTATTTTTACTCGACAAGGAAGTTGATTTTGGCATTTCGGGTAGGAAAAATAGCTGCAAATCTATATAGTCGCCACAATTCTTACCCAGCAGTGAAGTGCCATTATGAATGACGATGAATTTGAACTATTTTCGACCGCTGCAACAACAGAACTTAAGGAAAAGCAGGCACATTTGACCCAAAGCTATGGCTTCGGGAGCCATAAGCGTTGGATGTTCGAGAACGATAAAGCGAAATTACAATTTTTTGATCATGACGACAAATTAGTTATTGAAGCCGATATTATTGATATAGGAAGCTATTCGCCAAGTGCTTCCACCTGGAAGTGGGCATGGGCTTATGAATCCATAAATCCGGCATTGAAAGCTGAATCACTACGCATCAAAGAGTTGGAAGAAATAACTGATTTGACTATTTTTGGTGAAAAAGAACCCGTTGAGGCTGACGAATACCTTGCCTGGGAACTGTCGGCCATGGCAGTGAAGCATTTAAACGCCATGGGTTGTTATAGGGCCTTTTCTTCAGCGCGGAATGTGCAAATGTTTTTCGCCATTACAGAAATTAAGGTGATTTGAATATTCAAGTTGACTGAAACTGTATTTTATCCACTTGACGATCAAACTCTGACAAGAGGTGTTCAATACACTGGCTAGCCATCTTAAAATAATCATCCGCCGATATAGTGGTAGTTTCCGTAATAATGTGCTGCTGAATGATGCTTAAAAAGTACCGGAAATCGTTTTGCGTTACCGCTGGCCATTCAGGATTAATATTGGACTCGATTTTTAATACCAAATGATTAAGTTGAATACGCACAACACTGCTGCAATTACCTTTTGTTGCAGCACCTACTCCTAACGCACGCGCCTGCCCCACATATTCCGCTATGAAAAGTAATTTACGCCAGTTGGCGTCTGTCGCATCAACTATGCCGAGCTTACCTAAATGATGAGCATAGGCCAGGTCATCAATCAGGTAGAGTAGATTTGCAATCAAATTATTGTGCTGTTTTAAATTCATTTCAGCGTTTGCATTTTTAAAATAAGCGCTAATGCGTTGCCAGTGATCAATCAGGCTTTCCCATTTTCCGTTTTCTTGTATCCAGCCACCCACACTTTGAATATCTACAATTGCATCATTAATTCGATGTTCGAGCTGCTGTATGTCACTCGCCAGGGCAGAATTACCGTTAAAAAAGCCATTGGTTAATCCACGGTGTTGTTGGATATACATTAAAAAAAGTCGTAATTTTTTTAAGTATAGAATTCCATTACGAAATAATTTTTTTTCGGTTTGAGTACGCCTAATCATTGTAAAAAGGGCCGTAAGCAAAGCTGCACCCGGCACAAGCACAAAAAGAAATATAAATGCCATAGGCACATTCATTTCTGTGGACACATTCATTGTATAATTCCGGCCCGAAAAAAATAATAGATATGTAATTCATAAGCACGCTATAAGCGCACAAAAAAAGTGTGCAGCTATTTAATGGTGCGTCAATTCGATTCTATTCGCCTTAATTTGTTACTTATTATGTTCTTCAACTTTCATGCCATTGAAATTCAACCCGATATAAATACCCAGGCTTGTTAAATTTGGGGCCAGGCTAAGTCCCAGGGATTTACAAACTCCTGAATCGCAACACGAAAATCGTTACTCAAAAATTCATCACCTTCGCGTGGCAATTCTGTGAAACGGTGGAAATTTCCGAACAGGCTAAATGCCAAACTGTAGGCGTGTAAATAAACCCTATCGACACCAACACAGTTCAAAGCATCCGCATAAAGTAGGTCTCCGTAAATAGGTGAACCCAGGCTTTTCAAGGCCACGCGAATTTGATGCGTTTTTCCAGTATGAGGTTTGACTAGAAATAGTCGTTTGCCCTCCGCTAAAAAATGACTAAAAAATTGAGTAATAGCGGGGTTTTGATGGGTGGCGCAAAGCTTCCAGGCGCCGCGCCGGGCGGATTCCATATCGCCCTTAACCAAGCCCTGCTTTTTTTTGGGTTTCTTATTGCTGATTGCTAAATAATATTTTTCAATATCGCGATTTTTAAATTGTGTGACCAACTCATGATTTACGGCTGCTGTCCTTGCCATTAGGATTAAGCCAGATGTAACCTTATCCAGACGATGTACCGGATAAAGCTCATCCAACCCCAAACCCTGTTTTACCTGTTCAAAGACCCCCAACTGACCATCTTCTGTATGAAAATTAGTATTAGGTTTTTTATAAATAATAATAAAATTTTCATTATCTTCTATTAGGTCGTAAACATCGTTCATAGAAAATTCTTCTATTAATTAGAGTTATTGCGGCACAAAAAACTAAGCATTCTAGTCGCAATTAGTTAACCGCTTACTATAATAAGGACAAGTGTCCGCAGTGTTGCGCAGTAAAGGGTAAACCCCAAGAGAGCCCATCTAAGCTCTCCTTAAATCCTGGCTGTGAAGTTCAAGGATTTACCTAACAACTGCAACCTGCGGATACCCTTATAAATAGCTTTGTGCTAGGCCGGTTAAAATTTTATACTGCGGCATTATTTTATGCTGTGGATATTATGACCGATTTCCCATCTGATTTTTCGAGTTCCGGCAAATCTCCCTCGCCAAAAGCCCCTGAATTTTACCGCACTCAACATAAGCTGCGATTAAGCTATATGCCGTGGTTATATTTTGAGTTAAAACCATCTCACAAGGAATGGGCGGAGGAATGGCAACAACAAGTACAGTCTTATTTAATGAGTGTTGAAACCATTCAGATTGGCAAAGGCTGTTTCATTGCACCCGAGGCAAAATTGTTTGCTGAACCAGGTCGCCCTATAGTTATAGATGACAACTCTTACATTGCTGCAGATTGCGTCCTTCATGGCCCTATAACAATTGGTAAAAATGTCTCTATCAATCATCATGTCACCATGGATGGAGGAAGAGCAGGAATTACACTGGGCGATAATTCGCGCATTGCAGCTAATTGCCAATTATATGCGTTTAATCATGGCTTGGCACCGGACAAATTAATTTGCGAACAACCCACTCAATCTAGGGGAATTGTTATAGGTGAGGATGTTTGGTTAGGCGCTAACGTTGGAGTTGTTGATGGAGTAACAATAAATAATCACGTGGTTGCGGGTATGAATAGCCAAGTCACGCGCGATGTGGATGCGTATAAAATAGTTGCGGGGAACCCTGCAACTATTATCGGTGACCGTAGAGATAAGAAAAACTAAACATTAAAAAGTAATTAATTTGAATTATTGAAAACTATTTTTTGGTTTCGGCATTATCTTTATCACTCTGCTGAGCATTTTTTAGCAGTTCACGACAATCCACATTCTCTGCATCACTTCGCTCTATAAAAGGTAGAATTGCTGCAAAAGGCGTAAGCAAACTACCCAAGACTACTGCTGCAGTACCACGACGTCCTACTTTTTTCCCCTCTAAACCGATAGAGGGAGATTTCAATTGTCCGGATAAAACAATGGGGGCCTGAACAGCAAATATGCTCGAATCCTTTGGTTTTGCATCCAATTTTGCATTAATGGTTTCACGCTTCAAATTAATACTTACGTTGCCAAGCAGCAAGGAGTCATTGGTGTCCAGAACTACAACTTTAGATATTAATACTCCATCCTCAATGTCAAAATCAGTTACGCCGCAGCGAATTTTGGTAGATTTATCTTTACCTAAAAATAAGGGGACTGCTTGAGCTATATCCAAATCAGATGCTTCGATTAAAAGTTGGCTTATTTTTCCGCCCGCCATAATTAATATAAGTTCGCCATTGCTGGTAGCCAACACATCCGCTAAAGAAACACCCGCGCCTGCAAGGTTAACTCTTCCTCCAAAACGGCCGTCCGATGTTTTAGCAAAGCGTGTATTAACAAAAAATTGGCCCAGGCTCAATTTATGCAAATTCAAATTTAATTTCATAGGGGGTACATCTTTATTTGCGTCAACTTCAATACTTCCATCGACCGTACCATCCGCTAAAACTACATTTAATGGATCAAGCTTTAATAAACCATTTTTTAAATCAAACCTGACTTCCATACCCTTGAAAGGTAAATTTGGAGCAACAATTTTTACTGCCTTTAAGGTGACATCCAAATCAGTTGCTCGCAGACGTTCCAATTTCAAGGGGACATCCGGAATTAACTTGGCACTTGCTTTTTTTTCTGCTGCGGCTTGTTTTTGTTCTGGCGCAGCATTTTCCCCGGACGGCGGCAATCCAATAAATCCACCTAAGTCCGCGCTATCTAATAAATTCGATACTACATCTGCTTTTAAAAATCCGCGCTCTTTGCTGGTATCGTAAGACAGGTTTCCAGCGAGGTCACTTTTTCCAACCTGACCTTTAAAATCCTTATAGCCCCAAACTCCCCCCTGTTTCGTCAATTGTCCCGCAAGCTTATAAGGTGGGGTTGGAGGTAGGGGAATAGCGGTGAGATAAAAAATATCCGCCATGTTGTGACCCGTCACATTCAATGTGGCATTAACACCCGTCAATTTTATAGGATCTTTAAAAGTACCATTCAGAGAAACTTTCGTGTTTCCCATAGTGATTTTCAGGCTAAGAGGATAATCTTTTTTTGAATCTCGTAAATAACGTAAAGAGCCGCCCTCTGCCTCAAGAACGAATTTTTGATTTTGCATGGAGCCAGTCCCGGAAATTTTTAATTCTTTATCGTTTTCTTTATTATTTTTATCACCCTGCCCTGTAACTGAATCCAATTTAACGTCGAGATTCATACCCTTTACCGCGTCACGATAAATGAGGCTACCCGCCATCAAGCGTAAACTTTGAATAACGGGAAATTCATGTCGGTTGTCTGGCAGTGCAGCTTCGTCAACAACACTGGCTTTTGAGAATACAGGAAAATTCCAATTGAAATCTGTGGGTGATTTTTTATCAAGAATTAAAATGGGATGATTCAGACTAATATCGCCAAATTCTAATCGCCCTCGCAATAGTTGAAGGGGCTTAAATGTTAAATCCAGAGTTTCTACGGTAAACATATTCGGCTCGGGATAATTAGGTGCATTTCCCAACCGAATTTTTTCAGCATGTACAGACGTATAAGTCCAATGCCAATTTATTTTAAAATCGCCCTCAATAAACAACTCTCGTTCCAACGTGGACCCACCCTTCTTCTCTAATAAGGGTTTAACAATGGGTTCGGAAAAAATAACAATAATAGTCAACATCAGCACTATCACAAAAAAGATAATGCCGATGGTAGCTAATATTTTATGGCGACGTATTTTATCATTTAACATTTATAAATCTTCATTGATAAAATTTAACGTAAATCGTGTCGTACGATAAATTAATACGACTCAACACCGATAATGCGAAAGTCAGTAGCATATAAATGATTTACTTACTCTTTCGAAATACCTCAATTAAATTTTCGACCGCGAAAGCTTCTGCTTCTAGAGCTTTGGGGACAATAGCGCCCATACCAAAAAATTCGTGCGTAACACCGGAATACTCCTGATAGGAGACTTCTACCCCTTCGAAGCGCAAACGATCAGCATAAGATTTTCCGTCACACAGCAATGGATCTATTTCTGCAGTAATGACCGTTGCAGAGGGTAAGCCGCGCAATGAAGCCGCTTTAATGGGCAGCGCATAGGGACTGTTAGCATCAGCGGCATAGTGCTGAAAAAACCATTTCATCATTTCTTTATTAAGTGGTTTTGCATTCGCATTTCGCAAATAAGAAGTAGATTCCAGGTCATCATTTACCACTGGGTAAATAAGCAATTGATGCACGGGTAATTTTAGTTTTTGATCTCGCGCAATTAGAGATACTACTGCGGCAAGATTTCCGCCCGCACTTTCACCGCTGACCGCGATATTATTAGGATCGCCATTAATTTCTTGCACATGTTCCACCACCCACTTATAAGCAGTTACAGCATCATCCACAGCTGCAGGATAGGGAAACTCTGGAGCTTGATGATAATCAACAGCCACTACAATTGCATTAGCACCCTTCGCTAGCGCGCGTATGGAAGATTCATAAGTTTTACTATTTGCAATAACAAAACCACCACCATGGTAGTACATTAGGACCGGAAAGGGACCATCGCCATGCGGTGTATAAATATGAAGCGGAATTTGTCCAACCGGGCCATCAATCAATAAATTTTGAATTTTTAACTCAGCATCGGAAATAATTAAATTATTTTCATCCTCTAGTATCTTTTTTACTGCATCTGCGGGAGTTGGTTGGAGACGTGCTTCAGAAGGGCTTAAATCTTTAATAGGTTTTCCATGCATATCAGCTAATGTATTTAAAACTTTTTGCATGGCAGCATCAGGGAACGAATGTTTTGCACTATTAAGAATTGGAGTGTGCGATGAAGTTAGTGCATGAGTTCCAGATGCAAGTAGAGCGGATACTGATGTCATTTAAATGTCCTCATATGCAATTGAAATATGAGAATGGCACCAAAAGTAGGTAGGCTCTGTGCGATAACGAACTCTAGCGAGTCATATATGGTGGGAGATGTTAAGGGCGTCGCAAACCGAATTTTCGTCCCTGAAATTACGTGCCCATTCAACTAATTATCAAACAAATTATTTATTGAAATTAAAAAACCGGTAATTAAGTTAAATCAAATTTTTCATGTTTACTAATGTCTGTTGGTGGGTGTCCGCTTATAGCGGCTTTTGCGATAGCAAAAAGTTGCAACATTTTATTGGTATGTGAATCCCAATACTCTGCAGTGTGAATCGTAAATTTAATAAGCGAAACATGTGGATCGTCAATGCCATCGGGATACCAAGCAGCTACAGCAGGACTCCAGAGCTCTTCCACTTTTTCGCGATATTTAATGACTTCTGCATTTCCACTTATAGAAACATAAACACTATCTGCAGGCTCAGCAAAAGTAACGCTGATTTTAGGCTGACGCGCTATGTCTTGCGCCAATTGCGATTGGTCAGAAACAAAAAACCACAATATTCCATTCTCGTCGAGTTGCTGTTGTGTCATTGGTCGACTCGACAAACTCTGATCTTCATTTTGAGTCGTCAACATTGCAAAGCGAATGGATTTAATTTTTTCGCGTAAATTTTCAATTGAAGTGCTAATTGATTCAGACATGTTATTGCTCCAAGATAAGAATTCATCAAATAACTTATGTTAAAAACAAGCATAGTTTCTGTTCGATACCACACTTTTTTTGCGCTGATTCATAAATCCCGAAATGAATGGCGCCGAATTCCAAGCTTGGCTGGTATTGGAAGGTCAATATATGTACTATGCGCATCCGATGCTCCTAGGTCAGCATCGCCATCTCTCTCTAGCTATCGGCGCCGCCGAAGATAGACTCTTTGCTCGCCAGACCTATCCCCATAGCGGGAGGCCGAGCTACAGGAAAACACTATGTCATTTGCTACCCTCGGCTTAAATGCCGACATTCTTCGTGCAATCTCTGAAGAAGGTTATAGCGCACCAACTCCCATTCAGCTTCAAGCCATCCCAGCCGTGCTCAAAGGGGGCGATATTCTTGCTGGCGCCCAAACTGGTACGGGTAAGACCGCAGGCTTCACCCTGCCCTTACTGCAAAAACTCAGCGCCAACCCAAAAGTTGTACCGGGCCGACGCCCAGTGCGCGCACTCATCCTTACCCCCACTCGTGAGTTGGCTGCGCAGGTTTTTGAGAGCGTCCGTACCTATGGAAAATACTTATCGCTTCGCTCAACCGTCGTGTTTGGTGGTGTTAGTGCCAACCCACAAATGATGAAATTGCGCGGCGGTGTCGACATTCTGGTAGCGACACCAGGGCGCTTGCTCGACTTGGTTCAGCAAAATGCAGTAAGCCTTAAAGAAGTTGAAGTATTGGTTCTCGATGAAGCAGATCGCATGTTGGATATGGGCTTTATCCACGACATTAAACGTGTGTTGGCGCTTTTACCCAAACAACGTCAGAACTTATTATTCTCGGCAACTTTCTCCAATGAAATTAAAGATCTTGCAGATAAACTATTAAACAAACCCACCTTGATTGAAGTTGCTCGTCGCAATACCGCCAGCGAACGAATCGATCAAACCGTTCACCCGGTGGATCGTAATCGCAAGCGTGAATTACTTTCGCATCTGATTAAAGACGGCAACTGGCAACAAGTTTTAATTTTTACGCGAACCAAACACGGCGCTAATAAATTAACAGAACAATTAGCGAACGATGGTATTAGCGCAGCCGCAATTCATGGCAACAAGAGTCAAGGTGCGCGCACCAAAGCATTGGACGATTTTAAACGAGGAATTATTCGTGCACTGGTTGCTACGGATATTGCAGCACGCGGAATTGATATCGATCAATTACCACATGTGGTTAATTACGAGTTACCTAATGTGCCTGAAGATTATGTGCATCGTATTGGCCGCACAGGCCGCGCCGAAAGTGAAGGCATAGCTATATCATTGGTATGTGTGGATGAAGATAAATTTCTGCGCGACATTGAAAAATTAATCAAGCGCGACATTCCAAAAGAAATTCTCGCAGGCTTCGAACCAGACCCAAGCATTCGCCCGGAACCTATAGTCTTGGGTCGCAGTATGACTATCGGCCGCAACAATAACGGCGGTGCAAACAATGGTGGTGCACGCAGACCTCCGCTGGGGGCAAAACCAAAACCTAAAACATCCGGCGGCAATAAACCGGGCAATGGACAAGCTGTTGCAAAAAATCCTAATGGAAAACCACAAGGTGCAACTCGTAGAAGCAAACCTAAAAAACCTATTGTTAAAGTGGGTTAATTGATAAATCCGTAGGCATAAAAAAACCGCTACTCAATAGCGGTTTTTTTATTTTAATTTTTCGCTAACGCTGCAATTCATATTTCCGCATTTTTTCTACTAATGTCGTGCGGCGTATACATAATTTATCTGCTGCACGGGCAACAACTCCGCCACAATCATTGAGTGCCTGCTGAATTAAGCTCATTTCCAAGTTCGTAATATATTCACGCAGATCTATACCTTGATCTGGCAAAAGCGGATTATCGTTCATATTGACGTAGCCGGTGCTTCCGTTTACAGGCGCAGCAGCTGGTGCGAAATTCTCATCGCTGACATCGACATGTCGATATTTAGCCGGTAAATCTTGTACGCCAATCACACCATAAGGATGAATAATCGCCATGCGTTCAACGAGGTTAGCGAGCTCTCGGACATTACCACTCCATTCGTGTTGGCAGAGAGACATAATGGCTGCTGAATTAAAACGAATTGAGCCGCGCTGTTCATTTTCCATGCGTGTAACTAATTCGTTAATAAGCAGAGGAATATCCTCCGAGCGATTTTTCAATGAGGGTAATTCGATTGGAAAAACATTCAAGCGATAATATAAATCTTCACGGAATTGGTTACTGCTAATCATGGAATCCAAGTTGCGGTGAGTCGCAGCAATAACGCGAACATCAACGCTCTGAGTTTTATTGCTACCTACGCGTTCGTAACAGCGCTCTTGCAGTACACGTAAAATTTTTACCTGCATATTAAGCGGCATATCGCCAATTTCATCCAGAAATAGCGTGCCGCCCTCAGCCAATTCGAAACGACCTGCGCGTGAATTTATAGCGCCAGTAAAAGCCCCTTTTTCATGGCCAAATAATTCGCTTTCCAACAATTCAGCGGGAATTGCACCGCAGTTAACAGGCACAAAGGGTTTGTCCCTACGCGCTGAATTGTAATGAAGATTTCGCGCAACAACTTCTTTACCTGTTCCTGATTCGCCTGTGATTAAAACGGAGACGTCTTTTTCTGCAACCTGCGCCATCATTTCACGAACGTTTTGAATTTCTCTGCTGGTGCCTACCAGGCTACGAAATAAATGGACGGGACGCCGTTGCGGCTGGCGTTTACTGTTGGATTGTGCTTCGCGATACAACTGCGCACGATGCAAAGTATCTATAAGTTTGTTGTAGGTTGGAGGGATCGTTAAGGACGCGATAATCATATGACGAAGCAGATCCTCTAGATTCTCTTCGCCAGGCACATTTTCAGTCAGTACAACAGCAAGTTCATCATTCCAGTCGCGAATACTTTTTAAGAGCTGCTCAAGACTTTGTCGTGATTGTGAAAAATCGCCCACGAAAACGGCAACATAATCTTCACCTTTATTTTCACTTTGGACTAACTCTTGCCAGTTTCTGGAATTGGCTGTAAGGGTTGTTTCACTTAAAAATTCAAGTAACACTTTTAAATCGTGTCGGCGTGATTCATTGTCATCTATGACTAAAACCTTATTGTTACGCCACATGCCTATCAACCTTTTCTGGACTGCAAATAGTTTGCATTTTGCGATATTAATCCGGAGCAACGCCGGAGCTATGACTGTTTATGCTTAGGTTTAGACGAGGATGTGTGGCGAGTCAAATTAATGGCATGAACAACGAAAAATATTTTTTAGAAAACTGATGAGATGGTGTTTTTTTGGCTGGAGTGTGCAAACAAGTTACAAGCGCCCATAAAAATGAGCGCCTAGATCAACGTGAAGATGTTAAAGCTGGGACTGAGGCTCTATGGCATCCCACCCCGATTTGATTGTTTTCATTAGATCTATAACTTCTGCAATTACTTCTGATTTATTGTAGGTTGATGCCTCCAACAAACGACGTCCCATGTAATCGTAAAGGCCATCGAGACGTTCCGGTAAATCACTATTTTCAACATCCATATTAAGGGAACTGCGCAAACCCGAAATAATTCCCATGGCTTTCCCGATTAAAACACCTTTAGTGGCTGCGTCACCACGCTCCATTGCAGCTCTGGCACCGCTAAGTCTATCCAGCGCGCCATCCATCAGCAATTGAATCAGGCGATGCGGAGTGGCGTTGTTAATTTGAGTTTCCAGTCCCAGCTGGCGGTACTGTTTTAGGGCTTCTTGGGAATTGTAGTTAGACAATCTTTGCGCTCCTGTGCTGGCTCAGCTGTTAGTTATAGTACTAAGCCTAGCACTAAATCAATGAGCTATTGAAGCAACTTCACGTTTACACTGAACTATAAGGTTTGCATAAACACCTTTTAGTTCACCAAGAGCTGCTACAAGCGCCTCTTTATCTTCCTTATTAGCTTCAATAACTTTGTCGATCAACACTGCGCATGCCTGGTCGAGCTTACGTACTTGCGACCAATTTTCTTCCTCAAGCGCTTTATTCAATTCATTCTGAAGACTGCGAACATACAATAT
>CBHTVU010000047.1:0-21186 GCA_966096785.1 uncultured Gammaproteobacteria bacterium
TGAACCTCGGTCAACACGATTATCAAATCCTGGCAACCGAAGGTTATCAAAGTAGTGGTAGTTCAGACCTGACTGTGAGCGAAGGGTCTAATAACAACAGCAGCACAGCAACCACAAGCTCTTCTTCCACTTCATCTGTTGGTACAAGTACAGGCACAAGTACCGGAACAGGCGGTAGCGGCATTACTGTTCGTGCTCGTGGTATTGCCGGTTCAGAACACATCTACCTCAAAGTTGGTGGTACTAACGTGGCAAGCTGGAACTTAACCACCAGTTATCAAAGCTACGTTTATAGCGGTAATGCATCTGGAGATATTCAGGTTCAATACGATAACGATGCAACAGGTCGTGACGTTCAAGTGGATTATATCCAGGTGAATGGCGAAACACGTCAAGCTGAAGAGATGAATTACAACACCGGCTTGTATGCCAATGGCTCCTGCGGTGGTGGTGGTAATAGTGAGATGATGCACTGTAACGGTGTTATCGGATTCGGTACTACCTCAGATTGCTTCAGCGGTAACTGTTCAGGTGGCGGTACTACCACTAGCAGTAGCGCAAGCAGCACGGGTACCAGCACTGGCACCAGTTCAGGTAACAACAATAACTGTAGCGGTTACGTAGGTATTACCTTCGACGATGGTCCTACCTCAAATACTTCTACTCTGGTGAACATCCTCAAGCAAAACGGCCTTACTCCGGTAACCTGGTTCAACCAGGGCAATAACGCTACCAGCAATGCATCATTAATCAGCACAGAGAGAAGTGTTGGTGAGGTTCAAAACCACAGCTACACCCACTCGCACATGACTAGCTGGACCTATGCGCAAGTGTTAGATGAATTGACTCGCACCAACCAGGCTATTCAAAATGCTGGCGCTCCAAAACCAACCTTGTTCCGTCCACCCTACGGTGAAACCAACTCTACTATTCAGCAAGCAGCAACAGCGGCTGGCCTGAAAGTAATAACTTGGGATGTTGACTCTCAAGATTGGAACGGAGCTAGCGCGGCAGCTATTGCTAACGCTAATAACCAACTGCAAAACGGTCAGGTTATTCTGATGCACGATGGTAGCTACACCAACACCAACGCTGCTATTTCGCAAATTGCTGCAAACCTGAAAGCGAAAAGATTGTGCCCAGGCAGAATCGATCCAAGCACTGGTCGCGCAGTTGCGCCTAGCTCTAGCGGAAACAGCAGTAGTGCTGCCAGCAGCACAAACAACAATAGCAGTGCGGCCAACAGCAGTTCATCTAGCAGTGCAAGTGGCGGTACTAACTGCAAATGTAACTGGTGGGGCACTGTCTACCCAAGCTGCACTAACACTTCAAGCGGCTGGGGCTGGGAAAATAATCAAAGCTGTATCAGTAACAGCACTTGTGGCACCCAAGGTCAAGGCGGTGGTGGTCTAGTGTGTAACTAAGGTTGGCGTATAACCAAAGTAAATTCCGGTCGTTTCGACGGAATTTATAACTAAAGGGGCAGACTATCTGCCCCTTTTTTATTAACAGAATTTTATTGTTCTATTGGTACTAGATCCCACAACGCCACATTTAAAATCGTTTCAAATAAATTTTTTCATCTAAAATTTGCACTGTGTTGGACAGATCACTGTAATAGCGACAAGCCAACTCAAAGTTTTTGATCGCATCTACTGGCGGGCTTAAAAAATAAATGTCGGTTAAAACAATTGAAAACTTTTCCGTTACAATTTTTCCGCATTCTCTTTTTGCATAGTCATCGTAAATTTGATTATCACTCGGTGATATAGACAACTCATTGTTAATGGATGTGTAAACTTCACCGGAATCCATATCTTTAATGGTGTAATGAATTGCAGCTGGAAACTGATGCCAGATAGCATATTGGCTTCCGCAATTCACAAAAATACTGTAGCTACCGCTGATGATTATTTCTGAGGCATCACCACAAGTTTTATCGCAGAATATATTCAGATTTGAATAGTTTTCACCAGAAGCAGAATTAATGTCTTTCATGGAATAAGCTTTCTACGCAAATCACCTGAATTAAAAACTATTTAATTTCAATGCCAGACGCGCGGGCAAACGCGGCGTAATCAAGCGCGGTGTTTTGGTCGTGCACAATTCGCCATTCACCATCCTGCAATTGAAAAACATACGTAAGCCAACTGGTGAAAGGTGCATCATTTGCTTTTGCACGATAGTCATATTTAACCAGTGCCATGGCCACATCCTCACCCACTACTTTGTGAAAAACCCTTCCCTCCCAAATCCAGTCAGGATCTTCAAACCATTGTTTATGAATTTCAATGGTTTCAGCAGGGGTTGTAAATGCATGTCCATTTTGAACAATCGTGTAGAGCGTTTTGTCGCGCGTAAGGTGAGCAGCAAAAGCTTCAATATCGCGATTGGAGATAGCATCAAAATGCTGTTGCAAAGCTGTATCAAAATCAGGTTTCACTAACTCACCTCAATTGAAAAAAATGTAGCCATGGTTATCGACCAGCGCACCAGATAGAACACACCATCTGAGGATATGGATAATGCCTTAAATATTTTTACCCATTGCTGATTCCAAATAGATTATCGCCTTAACCTAATAAGTACGTACACTTTTTGCGCCAAAACAGTAATTTCGTTAAATAATTATCCCGAATTTAGCTCTGCAATGGTGCAAGCTTTTAATATACAAAAAATTAAAACCCGAACAATGTCTCGCCAATGCTTATTAAATATTCGTAAACCTTAAAAAAAAGAACTGTGGCGCAAAATTTGCGAAGCTTTTATAGTCCTATAATAGAAGGAGCAATTGGGTAGAATGACTTATGACCAAACGCTTAAGGTTTAAAAATTTAAACGCCACCAAAGTCAAGTCACTTTCCTTGAAATTCTATGTACAAATTGCTGATTTTACAGATGGATTGGTCTTCTAATCCAAAGATTTAAACCTATAATCACCTAGATATAATTACACCGCCCGGTTACGGGGCCCATACAAATTTATAACTACGGTTTTTTATGAAGCATACGCAGTTGTTAGAGCGTCTATACGCCGAAGTAGAGTCAGTAATTCTGAGTCGGCAACATCCAGTTACAGGTCTTTTACCCGCAAGCACGAGCGTTAACATCCATGGTGACTACACCGACGCCTGGGTTCGCGATAATGTTTATTCCATCATTTGTGTATGGGGCCTCGGGCTCGCATTCAGGCGTCAGGGAGAAGCTTACAAGAGTGATCAGTTAGAACAATCTACGATTAAACTTATGCGCGGCTTGTTGCAATCTATGATGCGGCAGGCGCAAAAAGTTGAAAAATTCAAGCACACTTTAAATAACATAGATGCGCTGCACGCCAAATACGATACAGCAACTGGTCTTCCGGTAGTTGCCGACAACGCCTGGGGACATTTGCAAATTGATGCAACATCCCTCTATCTGCTAATGCTTGCGCAAATGACGGCCTCAGGGCTGCGTATTATTTGCACCAATGATGAAGTCGATTTTATTCAAAACCTGGTTTATTACATATCCAGCGCCTATCGTATGCCAGACTACGGAATTTGGGAGCGCGGAAATAAAGTTAATAATGGCCGAACCGAGATAAATGCAAGCTCCGTCGGCATGGCCAAAGCTGCACTTCAGTCTCTGGATGGTTTTAATCTTTATGGTCCTCACGCGTCAAAGCGTGGGCAAATCCACGTAATTGCCGATGCAATCTCTTTAGCAAGAACTACCCTCACCTCTTTATTGCCGCGCGAATCTCTCTCAAAGGAAGTGGATAGCGCCCTCCTTAGTATCATAGGTTTTCCCGCATTTGCGGTCGGTAAAGAAACTCTGGCAACGCAAACACGCGATTCAATTTTAACCAAGCTGGGCGGCAACTATGGCTGTAAACGCTTCTTACTGGATGGGCACCAAACTGTCGTTGAAGAAAGTTCGCGTATCTATTACGAGCAAACCGAGTTAGGTAAATTTGAACATATAGAATCTGAGTGGCCGTTATTTTTTACTTACTTATATATCAGTGCGCTCTTTGACGGCAGCGAAGCAACTGCAAAACATTATCGCAAAAAACTTGAAGCTTTAATGGTTCATGAACACGGTGTGGGTTTGCTGCCTGAACTTTATTATGTACCAAAAGAAAATATTGACGCTGAAAAGAAAAATCCGCGTTCTCAAACCCGCGTCCCTAATGAAAACGTTCCGTTGGTGTGGGCGCAAAGTTTGTATTTAACCGGTTTGATGATGGATGAAGGTTTATTGCGGACTGAAGATTTAGATCCGCTTAAAATGCGTCGTCGCTCGACCAAATTTGTAAAGTCGCAAATTGCACTCGTAGTTCTGGCAGAGAGCGAAGAAGTAAAAACTGCACTTGCAAAGCAGGGTGTGATCGCGGAAACCATTCAAGACATAAAACCAATGGCGGTAGTCAGTGCACCGAGCCTAATGGAAGCCTATGCACATATAGGCGAAAACAAAGCTCTCGGTCTGAGTGGACGACCACGTCGCAGATTGCAGAGTTTAACGACTTCCCAAGCGCATGAAATAAACAATAAAATCTATTTATGTTTGAGCTGGTTACAAAGTGAAAAAGAAGATTACCGCATGTTCGATTCGCAAATGGTGATCGAATATGTTACCCAGGAAATCCAATATATCCACAAACACTGGCTAAGCTCTGAAGTTGCAGTCTTCACATTTCTGGTTGACAAAAAATTATGCAAAATCCCTGATGTAAATAGTTTGTTCTCTATGTTCAGAGATTATCAACTGCGCTCCGAGCAGGAATACGTAGGTTACGCTTCAGCGAATCTGGCTTACCGGGCCTCACGTGTTAACCAACTAACCATTCCCTACTTTCATGTGAGTTCCATAACATCCCTTAGCAGCACCAGTCCTGGTACCACTCTGGAAAAAGAATTGGATCTCACCTGGCTTGAGCCAACCGCAAAAAATATCCTGACTAATTTCAATACTGAAAACGATATATTTACTTTTAGAAAATCGGTTGCTTATCTTACTAACCGATCAATGGATTTTGTAATTGATGATTTGAATACTAATATTTCCATACGCGATTTTATCAAGGAAATTTATTATAGATCCCAAAGCAAAAATAACTGGCTATTGGCACGTTATTGTTTTGCTCGCATGAACTATGCACCAGTCGATTTGGGCGATAGCTTGACGGTCATAGCAGCGCGAAATTTATCCATTACTGTTGGGGACAATAATTTTACCGAAATAAAAGTGGACCAATCCTTTTCAAATACAGAATTTTTTGAAGGCATTTATCACAATTTTACAGATCCGCTGGAGCAAACTCTGGTTTTGGAGTTGCTCTCTGCAATTGGCGGATTAATTCGTACAGACCCCAAATTATTTGATGGCCTGAGATCTATTCAGTTACGTAACTTCCTGATGTTATTCGCCATGGACAAGGACGATGCTGAAGACGTGAGTATGTTGGAATGGATAGGTTTACAGTCTCCCGCGAAAATTTATAAAAAATTGAAAAATGTACTCATATCGCGAACCAAAGTATTTGCTCAAGGGATAAATCACGTAGTTCCCTACAAGGCCTATCACGATGAATATGCCCTGATGAGCGAAATAGTTTCTATAGATGCCGCTAATACTGACTGGATGGAATGGCGTTTAGCACGCGGCCTTATTACACATTTCGATAATCATTTCCTGCGAGAAATTTGGAGTAGTCTGGGTCACGCGAAAAAATTAGTATTCGGACAGGATAATCCCGATAGTTTTGTGCTTGATTGCGAAATGACGCGCAGTTCAATGACGCCGGGCGAAGAGAGTTTCGCGTTGTTGATTGATCAGCTGACCCATCAACTTCACCCTGCGTATTACAAAAGTGCAGTAGTTGAAGCTCTTTATGCGTTCACACAATATTGTAACAATCACTCAAATGCGAAATTTAAACGTTCTGTTATTTTTAGCGAAGTCCTTGAGCGTTCAGCCAAGAATTTCTGCGTTGAAACTTACAAAGATAAACTACCTAATAGCAAACGTTTCCTGGAGTTATTTTTGCAACAATCGCCACATGTGCTTAATCTCTACGTGAATTTGACTTACGCTGCCATGGCCAAACCTGACACATTTGAACCCATTATTACGTAAACCTAGGTATCTATAATCCATAAAAAAAGCCATCGATTTGATGGCTTTTTTAAGCGTCTGCTATAAAAATTGTTATCGACAAATAGCGCCTACGCCCTCGATCAAATTGGATGCAGCCTCACCATAACAACCTTTTACGTTATCAATATACTGACTGGCAACAAACAAATTATTCACACAAGAAGCATCACTAATTAAAATTCCATATCCCCCCGAACCCGTAATGACAATACTATTAAAGGTGTTACCGGCAGCAGGTTTGGTGATGTCGTCATCAACTTGAGCCAGAAAAATTCCATGTTGTTTAGTATTACGAATATGCACGTTGGTGAAAGAATTGTTTGAAGAATCACGCATAAAGATACCCACCGTGCGGGTATTGGTAATGGTCACATCGCTGAATTTATTATTGTCAAAATGTATATCTGTAGAAATTCCAGCGCCTTTATTGTTGTATAAATTGATTCCGGAAAAAGTGCTGTTTTCAGTTTCGTATCCGGCGAAACCATCATATTCGTTATCATAAGAGGTGTAATCACGAATCATTAAGCGCTCACACCCCAGCTCCGTTACTAAACCACCCGATATAGCGCCATAAACAGTCACGTTATCAACAACACAATCTTCGCAGCGACGAATAGTAATACCGTTATTTCGCAATGGAAATTGATCGCTGCATGGTCCGCCCATACACTCCGATGTCTGATTAACGCGATTGCCATCGATGTGTAAATTTTTAACTTGAATATACCGGCGAATGACCGTCGGCACGCGCGCAGTTTGTCCCATCACAAAAACAGGAATATTGGCCTTATCGGCTACACGCAATAAGGTTGCTGCGCCCTCACCGCGTATAATTAAATTATCACGGTCAAGAATAATTGGCGTTGCACAAGTATATTTTCCAGCCGGAATAATAACTTCGCCTCCAATCGCAGGCAATTTATCGATTGTTTTTTGTATTGCATCGCAGGTATTGCCTTTAACAGTCACACCCCAACTAATATGTGCACCTGCAGTCAGCATCACCAGGCAAATTATTTTTAATAAAGACACTGTACTTCTCATTACATACCTCAAAATAACATTAGAACTTTATACACTCTTTATAAAAGTAGCTGCGAATGACAATTTTTAAAGAAAAATACGTCATAAAAGTCGAAAATCTGATCTTACGGTTCTGAAATGGCCGATTAAGGCGAATTCAAATAGTACTGAACTAATAAATCTTAAGGTTTTATTGGCACAACCGGATTACAATTTTCGATTTTTACCAGCCCCTGCAACAGATGTCCTTTTGAATATTCACTAAAATAACAGACATTGTTTTTAGGATCATAATTTTCAATCCATAAATGATCTTCCTTCCAGGTTGCCGACAAATGCATTTGGCCGTCAGGTACTTTAATTGACATTACTCCGCCATAATTCTTAACGAAGGATTGTTCATATTTAAAATAAAATGCAGTCCAGCCAATTAATAAAGTAACGGCAGCCGCTAAAACGCCATATTTCCAGTTTACAAAACGACCAGTTACCAACCCTAGCAATCCTGCTGCCAAGATAACTGCAAACCAATAAAGATAAGTAATCATAAAAACCACCTCTAAAAATAAAAACTGCCTGGCAATCACTTGCCAAGCAGTCAAATAATGTCTCTGTTACTGAAGGGAAGTATTACCCCGAGTATAGCAAGGACTTGTTAGCGGCGGCTACGCTTGAATATAGCCAAGCACAATAGTGCAAAAATGCTCATCCATCCGATGCTTCCGCCGCCACCGCCACCGCCCGAACCATTATTTACAGGCTCTTTAATCAGGGTATTTTTTACGGGCGTTAAATTAGCAGCCGTATCTACTGAGGCGTCAAGTACAACCACACCTAGAATCAGCACTAAATTTTTATCCGTAATTGGAACATTATTTGTGCCATCGGCAGCGGTATAATTTTTCAATGGGAAACTTTTCAGTCCGCCGTTATCAATATTAAAAATATTTAAAGCTGCTATAGCGTTTATTATCGCCATACCGTTACCGGTAACTTCGCCGAATACCGTATAACCGCCGCTGCCACCGTCATTAATATCGAGTGATTTACTGTTGTTTTCTAAATTAAAGAACCATTGGTTAGTAGCTGAATCAGGCTTGCCAGACAATTTTGCCATTGCAATAGTGCCGCGCTGATTTGAGTAAACAGGTTCATTGATCACTGGGGCATTTTGTGGAATATCAATAAGGGGAAATTTGGTATTGTATTTATACCCACCGCCTTGAACCACAAAACCTGGAACTGAACGATGAATAACGGAATTCGTGTAAGCACCTGAT
This sequence comes from uncultured Gammaproteobacteria bacterium, assembly GCA_966096785.1. Lineage (GTDB taxonomy): Bacteria > Pseudomonadota > Gammaproteobacteria > Pseudomonadales > Cellvibrionaceae > Cellvibrio. The sequence continues at coordinate 8,451 of CBHTVU010000047.1, forward strand.
TTTACGTAAGCTAAAAAATTCTCGACGGTCTTCGGTGTCGCTTTATCGTAAAGGTTAACAGTAAAATCACCCATGACTGTTTGAAACTGGACTGTAGTTGCAAAGGCAGATTGCGTAGCCATTAACAGCGCGCTGAATATGCTCAACGAAACACAAGAACGCTTGATGCAATTTTTTAGGTTTGAATTGATAATGCTGGAAAACATTGATATCCCCTGATGCGTGATTATAAGTACTGAAAAAGGTTATTTTAACGAGAGTTTTTGGCGGTCTCATTCAATAAATTGTTGTAATTTGTAAACTCCGAAAAGATAACAATCTGCATCACTCTGGCTCCACTTTCACCCAACGCCCATTTCCTTGCGGCGTAACTTCAAAACGCGCCCACTGACGGAATTCACTTCGTAAACAAATGGCCGTTTGATAAGCTCCATCGCCCGCTAATACTTTATAAATTACACGGTCTTTTTCTGGTATCACGCCGTCATCAGATCCATCCAGCACCTGGCGAACGCTCCATAACTTTCCAAGCTTTCCATTACTATAAAAATGTCCGGGAATAATATCTGCAGGGTGCGTAATATTTTTTTCCGCATGTTGTTTGGCCAGTTCCAAAAGCTCGGTAAGATTTTCAGCGGTAATATCTACATAAGAATTTAATTCCTGCATTGCTGCGGAAAAATCTTCCTGAGTTAATTCAAATTGACGTTCAGCTGGTTGCGTTTTTTTGCTCTCGCGCAACCGCTTGTTGATGTGTGCGGGATAACGGCGCCAATGGAAAAGTGCATTGAAAAGAATCGCCATCAATAAAATGGCTAACACATTCACCAAAATCGGCATGATCAAATAGTGATAACCCAACGAATGAACTTCAGAACCACCAATCACTGCGGCCAGAGAGGTAGCTCCACCGGGTGGATGTATGCAGCGCAAATAATGCATGACACCAACAGCTAAACCAACTGCCAACGCTGGAGTCCAGGTTTGATCGGGAAATAATTTTTGGCAAGTCACGCCGATGAATGCTGACACCATGTGCCCACCAAACACCGCCCAGGGTTGGGACAAAGCGCCTTGTGGTACGGCAAATAATAATACTGCAGATGCCCCCATAGAGGTGACCATGATCAGGCTACCTGCATTTTCCATAAAACCATGAGGAAATTGCCAGCGTGTAACCCAATAGACCGCCAATATTCCGAATAAGGCCCCAATACCGGAAATCCATTTTTCTCCGTGACTTGTAGTATTACGCTCAATACCTAATAGCAAACGCAACTCATGCAGAAGGTGCTTTAAATTCATAACTCACTGGCGCTTTAATTAAAAAATGAATGGCAAATATATGAAGGAAATTGAAGTCATTATTGTTGTCAAACTATCAATATCTAAAAAATTAATTAGAAAATAATTACGCAGTCGCGGATTCATCCTTTCCGATTAATCGAGCCCAGGTACGCTGCAGCATAAGTGCATCATTACTGGCTCTGTGACGTTTTAAACCAAGCTCTTTTTCAATTTCGCTATGAACTTTATTCCAGGCTGCAGCTTCACACTCGGGCATGATGCTCGCCAAGTGGTCAAGCTTGAAACTGGGTGCAAGATTCGCAGCATCAAATAAAACTGCGAGCCAGGCATAATCATGCCCCCAGGCATCGGAATAGACGGTAAGGCCTGTTAATTGTTTATTGAGCCAAAGCGCTACTTGGTCAACTGGCTTACCAAAAGCGACAAGCAATTCTCGCTTGATACCATGGATTGCGTAGGCCGACTCATCCCAATGAACCCACGAGGGTTCAGGCCGAATCAAACTACATTCAAGCCGACCATTGGGTAAAGCGAAACCAATTTCTATCGGATAACTTTGGGGGCCAAAGCCGGAAGCTTCGACATCAATCACTGCAGGAATTGTAGGGACAAAAGGCATAGCCGCTCCGAACTATCTTATCTTGCATTAATGGTCCTACCAGTCTTGAATGAGACAGCCAGTCTTAATTGGACCAACCAGTCCTAAACAAAATCTAGCGAACAAAAATCTCGCGATACAGGAGTCTAACGGAATACAAGGACTTTGAAAAATTTAATCGCAATAAAATTAAATTACTGCCCCCACTTATTCCTGCAATTGCGATACTTTTAGTTGCTTGAACAATTTCAGGGAGAATATCAAGAGTACCGCAACGGCAGCCAACAAAACTGCCCAGAAAATCAACTGCCGCCAGTCCACGGATTTTTCTCGCGCGCTCAAAGCTTGTGGTTGCACATCAAGCTTGACCAAATTCGCCGATACCCATGTCGGTGATGCTGCAGATACTATTTGATTAAACACCTGCCTGTTATTGGTGTCAGCATTAGCTTCATTGCTAATGGCCACCGAAAAAGGCGGCTTGCTATTGGTGATGACTTGCAACTGCAAAGGTTGCCATGAAAAGATCAATTTAGGTGTAGAAGAATTTTTAGCGGATTCATTCAACTCTACACGCCAAAATTTATCGTGATTGGGATAAATACCGACAGGCTCGCTGGTTTGCCACACCTCGCCCACTTGAACATTAAACCAAACACCTTGATGCAATAATTGCCACTCTTGTTTTTCGGTGTTTCGCGAAAAAACTTTAACTCCATCACCATAAACGCTGGTACCCAGGTTAATTGAAAATGACTCTATTGGTGTCAATTCGTCGCGAACAAACTCCCAGGCTGCAACAGCTTGCATTTTACTATGTGAATTTGCGAAATAAACACTGGTCAATAACGAGGCTTGCTTACCTTCAAGATTCCAATGTTCACTGGTATTTTTTATGTCTCCAACAAGTAGCGTTTTTTGCTGTGCTTCTATGCGGGTAATACTTAATTGTTCAGCACCTCTTATTATTTTTAGCCGTAAAAATTCGTATTCTTTTTTTGCAATATCAACTTTTATTTGATTATGTTTAAGTTGCTGGTCCTGTCGGGTAATCTGGACCAAGGTTGCGTGCCCCAATGAAATCCAATCCTGCAAATTATGTGTAGCTTCCAATTCAACTTCCAGATATTGGTTAGCAGGTAGCTCCGACCATTCAATAATCAGGTCGGTGATGGCGTGATCGATCTCGTTTACATCAATTAAATAAAATTCAGGGGTTTTATTATCGAGCAATTTATCACTCGTTGCGATTTGGACCTGGTCGCCTTTTATCCTGGTTTGACTGGTGTGTAATTTTCGCAAAGTGTCTGGAGTTGCATCTACAGCGACAGGAAAAAATGCCAGGTCTTCAGTGATTACTTTTGCCTCTGGTTTACTCATTTGAGGTTTAACAGAAACTAATTGATACGGAAGGGAATTGAGGTCAGCATCAATAACTTTTAAGTCTCGCAAATCCGGGTAATGAGCATAGCGGTAGATATCATGCGTCAAGGGCACTTGAACAAAAGTGCCCTTGACATCGCTTAACTGATAAATCGGCGTTGCGTTTTGCGCAGCAATCACACAGCTAATATTTCCCGCAAAAAATAATGTCAGCAGGTGTGATATATATTTATTCATTCGTGGAAACCTTATTTTCAGTTGGGTCTGTTGCAGTTACTGCATCGCCTTTATCCGTATTTTGTGGCGGTTGCTTTGCCGGAATGGGCGATAGAAAACCAATCAGTAACATAAGTGCACCCACTACCATGAATGAAATAATTCCCGCTAGCGTCCCCGAACCTGACAAATCTTTTGTGGCGAGCTTAAGTACTACCAAGCCTAGCAGTCCTGCCCCTATCATCCACAATTCACGACGTTTAATACGACGAGATAAATTCATAATTAATAGAGCACACACAGACCACAGGATCGACAACGCCATTTGTACCTGAACGTTATCCCATAAATTATCAAACACATAAGCAATATCCTGATAACGGCTAACTGCACGCAGGGTTACTACATTTAACCAAACAAACAACATGATTCCCAAGGCCCCAAGGCGTGCCGTATGAGATACAAAGCTAACCCGATCCATAAATTCCCGCTTCACGGCATATCCGAAGACAAGCACAATTCCAAACTGCGCGAGATCAAGCGGATTCAATAGTGGTAAATAATGTTCTGTTTGGCTGATTGTTTGATTACACACAGCAAAAAACCACAATCCACCTAACAAAAACAAGGGCGCGGGAATCCAATTTTTATAATCTCTTTCAAAACTGGTAAAGGGCCAGAATTTTTTTTGTCCCGCGCCGATTAAAATGACAACAGGTATTACAATGGCCGCAAACCAAATCATTATTTCGGCAGTACCTTGCAGATTAAGATTGTTTTGGAGCCATACGGCCTCCCAAAATATCAGTAAAAATAAATACCAGGCGCTGAATATATGCCACCAACCCAGCAGCTTACTTTGCGGAGAAAACTTTTGCTCTTTGCTAAATAAAAATCGGTAGTGGAAAGCAAAAAAGAGAACAATCGCTACTAAATTAAAACCCTGCATAGGATGAATATTTGTTTGATCGACAAAAACGACCAGCGACAACAAACCCATGAAAGGTAAAACTGCAAAAACACTATTACTCAATAAACTCCAATCAAGCTTTTTGCCAACCAGAACTAATACCACTGCACTCAAAGTAGCAAACAAAATAGACGCAGCGTAAGTGTGCTCACGTAATATGTGTGCATTAATTTCGTTAAGCCCAGCTACAAACCACCACAAAATTCCCAAACTCACCGCAATAGGAACAATGATTTTTTCAAACTCACGCACTGTTCCATTAAAATAATGCAACACATAAGCAATCGTAAAGCCGGTCAATGCAAGTAGCATCAACCCAAGGAAATCTCCACTGAGGATGGGAGTTGACCCTGTATCAATCCCTTCGACAAAAATCAACGAAACAACCGCCGCACAATGCAGCAGGTAACCCACTATGCGTGGACGCAAGCGCGCTTGACGCAAACCAACCCACACCAATCCCGTTGCTTCCAATGCCCAAGTAACGGAAGTCCAACTAGCATCTAATGCTAAGGGTACAGCGAGAGTTGCAAAAGAAACTCCAAGCGCTAAAAAAGACTCAATCAGAACACGGTGAGTTTGCAAATACCGTTGGGCCAAACTAGCGGCCAACGCAATATAAATTATCGCCAATACAACAGCGCTGATCGCTAAACCGTGTTCGGTATGTTTTAACAATAAGGTTTGCAAGCCAAAGGCAACCAAAGGCAAACCAAACACTAAACTACCGTCTACCATTCCCTTCAGATTTGTAGGTTGCTTGAAGGAGAATAATATGGATACGACTAAATAAAGTGCAAAGAATGCGATTAAGAATGGTTGGGTAGAGGAATAAAAAACGGGGTCATATTTTAATACACCCCAGGTAGCGGTTATGACAAAGGTGAACATAAATCCCACCCAATTCAACAGGCGCCAGGCCTTATAAACTGCAATGGATAAAATTCCAAGATTTAAAATTAAATAAAATGTAAACAAACCAACATGACTGCCCTCTCCTGATGAAGTCAAAATCGGTGCGAGAAATCCACCAGCGGTTGCAAGTAAAGCAAGTACTTGGGCGTTTTGTAATAATGCGAGAAGCACACCAAGCATAACAACGACGAAAAGTAAGCCGAATGCAATAGCGAGCGGAATCAAACCGTAAATTTTCGCTGCCGCAAATAAAGTGAGATAAATAATCGCAATTCCACCGCCTTGCAAAACCAATCCATAAGCACCAGGCCGCAAACGTGTCTTCCAACCCACGACAAGTAATGCAATAGCACCGAGCACTACGCCGACGAGGCGAAATTCGATAGGAAATAAACCCTGACCTGAAGCGTATTTAACGAGGAAGCTCACACCGAAAAACATGATAACCATGCCGATGCGGACAATTGGATTGCCTTCCGTAAAAAAGCGACGCACAGCTAAAGCAATTTTATCGCCTAAATCAGGTTCACGCGGTTTTGATAGTAAACTTGGCTGAGCTTGGCTTTGTGCCACAACTTTTTGGGCAACAACATCTTTTGGTGCTGGATGCACATCAAGTTTTTTATCGGGGAAATCAAGCTCGGCGGAAGGGATTTCAAGTTTGGGTAGAGGCTGGGAGACTATAGGAACTTGCTCTGGAGATTCTTTACCAGTCTCTGTAGATAGATTTTTTTCTAAATTAACTTGCGCGCTTTTTGAATCCACATCAGATAATGCAGATGATTTTTTAAGTGCAGCCAATTGTTTACTTGCAGATTCTTGGTCCTCACGGAGCACTTTTAATGCAGATTCTAATAATCCAATTCGTTTGGATTGTTCAAATACTATAGCCGCCAATGCGCCGAAAAAAGCTCCCAATATCCAACCTTGAGATCCAAACCAGAGTGACCCCACAATTATTCCTACTGCCACACCAACAATAATCAATACCATGTGTACTCCCTTGGGCTTTTCATTGAGTAACTATTCATGTAGACCATACTTCCACCGCGCTTATTCTGACAGCAAATTACTCTTTTGTTACACAGACTTTTCTGCAATTTTCCGATTTAACTAAACGCGGTCTCAGCTTTACGTTAAAATGCCACCTCGATTTTCAGGTGCCGAGTCAATGACATCTTCTGTTTCCCTGCAACCCCTCACCTACACACAAAACTCTGCAGATTGGTTTGCTCTCTTGCGCCACCTCCCCATGCCAGTCTGGCTGGATTCCGGAAGACCGCAGAGCCAATATGGAAGATTTGATATTTTAAGCGCAGCACCTGCAATAACGTTCGATACCTATGGCGAACATACCTGCATCGAAAAAGAGGGTATTAAAGAATCGTCAACCAAAAACCCATTTGCCCTGCTTAATGATTACCTTCCTCTTAACCAGACACCCTTAGAGGACATTCCTTTCTGCGGGGGAATCCTGGGTTACTTTGGCTATGACCTGGGCCGACGGCTTGAAAAATTACCTGATTTAGCACGGCAAGATATTCATTTGCCAGACATGAGCGTCGGAATCTATCCATGGGCAATAGTGCAAGATCACGAAGAAAAGAAAGCATGGCTGGTGATGAATAAAGCGCTGTCACCCGCTTATAACTTTTTGAAAATCGAGACTTTATGTGAACTGGCTGGGCAAAAAACCAGGTTTCACGAGTTAAAGCAATTTCTTAGCAATGAAACAAACTTATTTAAAATCAATGAGTTTAAGAGCAATCTTAAAGTACCCGAATACTACTCCGCATTTGATAAAATTCACGACTACATAGAAGCTGGCGACTGCTACCAGGTGAACTTTGCACAGCGCTTCAGCGCAGCTTATGGTGGTGACACATTCCCGGCCTATCTCAAACTGCGTGAATCCCTACCCTCTCCTTTCTCTGCTTACATGGAGCACAAGAGCGGCTCTATCTTGAGCTTGTCGCCCGAACGTTTTATCAAACTGAGGGGGAATTACGCTGAAACCAAACCTATAAAAGGCACTATCGCACGCGGTGCAACAGCTGAGGAAGATGCGGCAAACGCGATAGCCTTGCAATCCAGCCTTAAAGATCGCGCCGAGAATGTCATGATTGTAGATCTGCTGAGAAATGATTTGAGCAAGGTGTGTGACGAGGTTGAGACCACCGATTTATTCAGCTTGCAAAGCTTTGCCAACGTACATCATCTGGTTAGCACTATCACAGGCAGCCTAAAACCGCACAAGAATGCCTTTGATCTTTTAGCCAGCAGTTTTCCTGGAGGAAGCATTACGGGTGCCCCTAAAATTCGGGCAATGCAAATTATTGAAGAGCTTGAACCAGTCCGCCGCTCAGTTTATTGCGGAAGCCTTGGTTACGTAAGCGCATGCGGCAATATGGACACTAATATCGCCATACGCACACTGGTAGCGGATAAAAATATAATTCACTGTTGGGGCGGTGGCGGAATAGTTGCAGATTCTGAAGCAAACAAGGAGTATCAGGAAAGCATTGCCAAGGTCAAAGTGCTTTTGAAAACGCTTGAAAAAAATTTTGGTGTGGCTAGTGAAAATAAATCATAACCATCAGTAAATCTCTCTTCCCCATAATTCCGGCATACTGCGACGCACAAAAATTAGACAGAGAAAACAGTTGCTGACTTTTATCAATTCTTTGTGAGCTCAAAGCAAAATATTATTGTGCCTGGATCAATTAAAAATCGGAGAGAGCTTAAAACTTACATGCGTACCTGACCACACCAACAGAAGGCACTTAAATTTACGAAAAAAGTTACTTTTTGGGTGCAATATGGCGCCCAATTCTTTTTATGTTTCGCCTGAAATCACTTGCTTTTTTTAATGTGCCAGCTTTTCAAATATCGTTATCAACGCTCGTGTTTTTCAGTTTACACTTGATTCCTGGTTGCCTATAAATGAATGAGATAATATAAAAATGACGAACAGCATTAGATCTCAACAGGAAAAGGAAAAAGATAATTCAATAGTTCAAATGAGTGCACAATTTGTGCACGACATATCAACTCCGCTAGCCATCATTCAAATACTTGCCAATACCCTTGAAACCTATCTCCCCGGAATTTTATCAGCGCACCAACAATTAAAAGACAACGGCGGCGAGACAATTGATATTCCCCCCGATCAGCGCGAACTACTGGAAAACTCTGCGGTAAAAATTAAAGCCTTAACGCAACAGGTGAATCAGGCAGCAAAAGATTATTGGAAAAAAATAGATCAGCAATTTGAGCCTCATGATTTCACTGACATTGAACCGACCGCAAAAAAAACCAACACCATAACATTGGAGCAACCTTTAAACATTTTGGTTGCAGAAGACGATACCATCCATCAAAAAATTGCTTACCGAAATTTGTCGGGCCGACATAAAATTGATATTGCCAATAATGGCAGAGAAGCAGTTGAGTATTGTCAAAAGAAAACATATGACTTGATATTGATGGATTTGCAGATGCCCATTCTGGATGGACAGAATGCGGTGATTGAAATTATGCAATTAAAAAATCCAGCACCCCTTATTATAGGTTTAACCAATAAACCTCTCGGACACGAAAAGAAGCAAATGCTGCAACAGGGCTTTAGCGGGTTTATTGAGAAGCCCCTGAACATGGATGAATTGACGGCGCTCATAGAAGGCTTGGGAGTGGATAACTAGTACCACATTCTCAAAAAATTCTACTAGCGGCCCAATAATAAAAACCATTTTTCTTTGTTCGGTAAAATATATTGTGAATACCTTATCAACCTTATTATTGATTTACGTAATATCACTACTTATTAATTTAGTTTTCGCTATACAATTTTGGTGGGCCTACCGAACAACCACCTATAAAAAACTTGTTATTCTTTGGCTCTTAACAACGTTAAATTTTCTACTCCAAGCTGCTGTAAGTGATTCACTAATCGATAGTTTGGTAACCTTCCCAACCTATATTTTAGTTGCTTATTACGCCTGCTCTTTATTAACCGAAACTTCATCAATACCTTTTAATTTCAGACCATTTTATATTATTTACTTGATCAGTTTGATCGTCAGTCTAATCTTGTACAAACTGAACTACGGCTTCACTTTGGTCGCGATACCTGTTGCTATTGGTGTAGCAGCACCGCAGCTGTTTTTCGCTCTACTAAAACTGTTCAAGTATCGCCGCAGAGGAACTCAATTTGGAAACAGTTTCGCAGTTCTCCTGCTGCTAAATGGAATACATTTTCTAGACTTCCCATTTTTACGCCCAGACCCGCAAATGGCCATTTTTGGTTTCGGGTTGGTATTAATTTATTCAGTCGGTTTTGCTGCATTATTACCTAGCATTTTAAATAAATATCACACCGATAGATCAGATCATCTATTGAACGAAATAAAAAGGCGCGAGAGAGCTGAAAAGGAGCTAGCAGCATCTTTAGAAAAAGCCGAACACCTTACAAACGTTAAATCCATATTCCTGGCGAATGTTAGTCATGAAATTCGTACTCCGCTAACGGGGATCATTGGACTTAATGATTTGCTGCTCACCACCGATTTAAATCCAGAACAAAATGAGTATTGTCGAGACATTGCAGATGCAAGTCAGAAGTTGCGCAGGATTATTAATAACGTACTTAACCTGTCCAAATTGGAGTCAGGCACTGTAATAGTCGAACAGGAAAAATTTGCTTTAGGTAGCGTTGTTAGCGAGGTTAAAAACCATTACTCTCGCCACCATAAAAATGGTATTGATATAACTTGTACTGCTGCGGAGGATATTCCTCACGCAGTCGTTGGTGATAAAGGGAAAATACAGCAAATTGTGTTTAACTTAATGGATAATGCCATTAAGTATAGCCAAGGCGAGTGGATTAAATTTCACCTTGCATATGATTTTGAAAAAAAACTGATTAATATTTTTATAAGTGATAACGGCGTTGGTATAGCACCAGAAATTGCCAATCAATTATTTCAACGATTTAAACAGAAAGACTCCCACACTGATGGTGTCGGCCTTGGGCTATCGATAGTAGAGCAACTTACCAACCTCATGTCAGGCGAAATATCGGTGAAAAGTGAACCAGGCAAAGGAGTGATGTTTACTTGTAGCATCCCCGCAACTATTACCGACGGATTTAATAATACCAATGATTATTCAAAAGAAGCCGCTTCAAAAAAAATACAGAAGAACTCAAAGTTCAATTTACTGCTAATTGATGACAATGTATTGAATTTAAAAACAATTGCCAGCCTTCTGAAGCAAGCAGGCTATAACTGCATCTTAGCTGAAACGGGTGAGATGGCAAAAAAGCTATATCTGGAAAATAATATTGATTTAATTTTAACTGATATCCAGCTACCAGATATTAGTGGCTTCGATTTAATAAAATATTTTAGAGAAAAGAATACATCAATTCCAATTGTCGCTTACAGCGCCTTTGCTTTCGACGAGGATGTAGCCGCAGCTTCCGCAGTCGGAGCAACAGATTATTTGAGAAAACCTGCGATGTTTACGGAGATCCAGGCAAAGCTTAATTACTACCTCGAATGATGGTAAGAGCTATGAATTTTCATAGCTCTTACATAAAGCCTTATACCGCAACATCCATTTTAGTTGCACTGACTGTTTTCATTGAGTTATACCAACAGCTGAAAACTTGATCGAAGCCTTGAAATATATCATCTATCATCATACTTACATGGCGCACTCTAAATCGTTGTATATTGAAATAATGTGCTTGTTCCTGGTCTTTTCCGCCCTCTAACCAATTACCAGAGGTATGATTAGCCTCAGCTTCGAAATGTTCTCTACCAAAGAACTTTAGCGTATCGTAACGGCCACTTCTATGAGTGACGACGTTAAGGCTATTGATGAAAACTGAAAATGTACTTTCCATACAATCAATGATTATCATTTTTTCTTCAGCAGTTTTTGCGGCTCTGATATGGTTAATAATTCGATACACCAATTCACGAACAGGATAATTCTCTCTCGACCATAACATCTTCAAGATGGCCGACATGTCGCCACCCCAATAGTTGACATCCATATTCAATGATTTCATATCTTCAATAAACAGAAGCCAATGGTCTGCATCTTCATCAACATGAGCATTAATAGATGCTTCCATTTCAGTTTTGGGATCCTTAATACGTACCTCCTCTAAAATATCTCGAAATCCTAAAATGAAAAAAGTCATATGAGGTACAAAGCTATAGGCTTTTACCGACGTATCTTTATCGTGGATAAGATGTTGGCAAAAAATATGTTGTTCAAGTTGAGCCTGATTTTTAGCAATTTGCAGCAGTAATGTGGACATAAAAGATTCCCGATATGATTGAGAGTTAAAAAACATAATTTGAAAGCAACGGTATCTGTGCTCAGAATGTAATCTTAAATGCCGAGAAATGGCATCTAAGCTTGCCCCTGTAATTTGCATTTAAAATGACATTCAGTAAACAGCTTGCACCGTTAATTTTTCAAATCCGCGTAATTTAATCAGCCCTCAATATTCAGAATAGTTAAGAAACTCGATTTCCGTGACATAGTTCTCCATGTAGAGATCGGCCCTTATTTCGATTTATTTTATGCTATAGACATTAAGCATTTATGAAAATTTTTTTAGAGGAATTTACACGCTTTTGGATATGCAAATAAATACGCCATAAATTTATATTTACACGACATCATGCATTTGATTTTCTTAGTCTACGCGTGCACTATGGAGAACAAGAATTTACTAACTTGCGGAATTTTTAAAAATATTTAGGAAACAATATGCTCATTCAAAATCACCAAATTGATTTACAAACTGCCACAGGCCTTATGCGTTGTTATGTTTATTCGCCGAAAGAAAATGGTGCAACCTCAGATAAAAGATATCCTGCACTTTTACTTTATTCAGAAATCTTCCAACAAACATCACCTATTCGTCGCAGCGCGCAAATTATGGCGGGTCACGGTTTTATCGTTATAGTTCCAGAGGTTTTCCACGAGTTAAATCCCATAGGTACAATTTTGGGTTATGACGATGCGGGGCGTGATAAAGGCAATGCAGATAAGGTAGCTAAATATCTCGAAGCCCACGACACTGACACTCAGGCCATGGTGGATTATATAAAAAGCCTGCCTTATTTTTCGGGAAAAATAGGTGCGATGGGATTTTGTTTAGGCGGTGGCTTGGCTTATCGCGCAGCTATAAATCCCGCAATCTCAGCAACAAGTTGTTTTTATGCAACAGATATTCATTCCGGCATGACACCATCACAACCAGGTAACGATAGTCGTACTCGCACCAGAGAAATTCGCGGTGTATTGCAAATGATTTGGGGGAA